>JBBQBY010000379.1:0-6906 GCA_038318235.1 Caldilineales bacterium | reverse complement strand
GCGGGCCTGCCGTTGCGTCTGAATCCGGGTTTCGGCGGCGGCTTTAGCCTGGCGCAAACTCTGCGTAAACGGCGGATAACAGATACCTTCTTCAGTGACAATGCCGGTGAGGTAACGATGCGGTGTGATGTCAAATGCTGGGTTATAGACGGGTACGCCTGCGGGCGCAATCAGCGTATCGCCTACCTGATAGACTTCTTCCGCACCGCGCTCCTCAATCGGAATCTGATCGCCGTCGGACAAATTCAGATCGACTGTGCTGGTGGGCGCTACGCAATAAACTGGGATGCCATTTTCTTTGGCCACCACGCCGAGTTTATAGGTGCCGATCTTGTTTGCCACATCGCCATTGGCGGCGACCCGATCAGCGCCAAAGATCACCACATCCACTTTGCCGGTGCGCATCAGATGCCCTGCCGCGTTGTCGGCAATCAAGTGCATGGGCACTTCGGCGCGCATTAACTCCCAAGCCGTCAAGCGCGCGCCTTGCAGGCGCGGGCGGGTTTCGTCCACCCAAACATGGACTGGCTTGCCCTGCTCTTGACAGGCAAAAACCACACCTAACGCGGTGCCAAAATCTACCGTCGCCAGCGCGCCCGTGTTGCAATGGTGTAAGATATTGGCATCATTGGGAATCACGGCCGCGCCATTAAACCCCATGCGGCGGTTGATTTCTACGTCTTCATCGGCCAATGTCTGCGCTTCATTCAGCAAAGCGCTACGTAAGTCAGCCACATTGGTCAATGCGCTCTGTTCGGCTACATCGAGCAGGCGAGTTGTCGCCCAACTCAAATTGACCGCTGTCGGCCGGGCGTCATCTAAAATCGTTTTGGCCGTGCGCAAATCTTGGAGCAAACTGTCGCGGTCGCGCGCTGGGCTGTTCTGGGCGGCCAGCGCCATGCCATAGGCGCCGGTGGCGCCTATGGCGGGCGCACCGCGCACATACATTTCCTGGATGCTACGCGCCACCTCAGTGACTGTAGCAAATTCGGCAATCACAAATTCAGCAGGTAGCAAACGCTGATCGATCATTTTTACTCGGTTGTTTTCCCAAAATACAGTCCGCATGTTTCGTCCTCGCTACTTGCTTCAATCGATGTTTAGCAAGCTCTATGCCATTTAGTTAGCTGCCAAAAGAAAATGCCCACCAGGAACATCCTTGGTGGGCATGATTGAGCATTTTTCTCATCGTCCAACACTTTGTGATTTCGATGGCTATCATACAACCATCGAACAACAAATTGCTGCAATTTTCGCCCCACGAGGGAATTCCATGTTCAATTGTTAGACATGTGGGGATAGTCGAAAGCCAACAATCATTGGCTTGGTCTATCTCTACCATGTAACAACCGAAAACCGGGACTCCAGTGGGTTGCTGGGGATCATCGGGCTGTTGCCCTCCTCCCTCTCTTTGTAAAAGCTTTCTTTGTAAAAGCTTTCTTTGTAAAAGCTTGCTGACAAGCATTTGCTTACAAGAGATTTAAGTGATTCGTAGCTATGGCTACAAACCAATCAAGATTAGCACATTGAACATCCACCTGTCAAAATTGTGACATTCATAATTGATATTCATCATCACGCATAACGTACTGGGTAAGTAGCTGGGTGTATCAACCCAGCTACTTACCCTTAGTGGCTGGCGACCAGTGGTAAGAAAAGCTGTCGGTACACAGATTCACGCACGGGTTCACTCACTGGAGTCTCTGCCGTAACCACTTGAATCCCGGCATCGATCGTCGGGTCGGCTTGACCGGAGACTAAGGTAAACACAACTGTATCACCTGTATCGGTCGCGGCGTCAGCGTCAGCCTCGCGGTTGCCGCCCTCAGTTGGATTGACGAAAATGTATTTTTCCTGTGTCGTTGGCAGGGTGAAATGGATGTAATATCTACCTGGCATTAACCCTTTAAACTGATAAATGCCGTTGATCGCGGTGGCCGATGTCTGCGCAAGCAGCGCGGTGGCGCCCTGGCCAATCACACCTTCGCCTGTGACTTTGTAGAGTTCGATAGCTACATTGCTGATGCCTTTATCAATTCTTTCACTTGGTTGTTGAATCCCATCGCCATCGTCAAGCCAGACAAAATCACCGACCTTTGCATTTTGATACACACCGGCATCCCAAGAGAAATCAGATCCCGTTTTAGCTGCAAAGGTGAAGATCGGTGTGCGCCCAATGCCACTATCAATTGTGATCACGTCACTATCTTTTTCCTTGTCGTTACCCTGGTGCGCCAGACTAAATCCATCGAAGCCAGCCGGCAGGCTAAATTGGATATAGTACTGACCGATGGGCACGGACGAAAAACGATAATAACCAGCCTGATTTGTCGTTGTTGTGGCGACTGCTTGGCCGGTGCTAGCGAAAAGCTCGACCTGGGTATTGGGCACGCCTTGATCAGCGGCTTCGTCTTGTAAACCGTTGCCGTTGCGGTCATGCCACACATAATCACCCAACGCGCCAATCGATTCGACAATGCCCGCATCCCAGTGTAGATCAATATCACCTGCCTTGATGTTGAAAACAACGGTGCGCGCCGCAGTTCCAGCCGCAGGGTTGCCGACCGTGACGGTGAGCGCAGGATCCGCATCGCTATCAAGGGCATCATCCTGGCCTTGATTAGCACGAGTCCACGCACTATGTGACAACGGATTGACGAAGACCAGGTAATAGGCGCCGGGCAACACATTATCAAAACGATAAAGGCCGTTGTTCGCTGTTGTCGTTTCGGCCACAAAACTGTTACCCGTGGTATAAAGCTGGACTTTTATCCCATCCACGCCGCTTTCACCGGGATCTTGTAAACCATTTCCCTGACTAATTTGCTCTGGATTGGCGCCAGCCGGATTAATATCCTTGAAGACGCGGTCACCGATAGTCGCCAATGGATTACAATAATGGCTGAGATCCGTGGCGCTACTGGTTTGCGCTGTCACTGTGCCGATATTTTCATAGGTCGGGTGTGTCTGACCAGTCTGTTGCGGATCGCAGCCAGCGACAATGGGCACCGTGCTAGGCGTCCTTAATAAGTTGGCTGCGACGCCTAGCTTTTGATAGATCCAGGTTTCGCCGGGGGCCAAGATTACGTCACCGTTGCCCTTGTTGATAATCTGCGTGATGGCGCCGAGGACATTGTCCTTGACTTTAACCGCCGCTTCGCTAAAAGGCACGTTGCCGATATTCTTGACTTGATAGGTCCAAGTAATGGTTGCACCGGGCACAATCAGCGGTACGTCGGAATCATTGGCCCCATCCGCTGCTCGGCCGTTGGTCAATTTCTCGATGGCAAGACCTGGCGCCGGTGGATTACAGTAATGGCTCTTATCGGTATCCGAAACATTCGGCGCGGTTACCGTGCCAATATTCTCATAGGCTAGCCGTGTAAGACCTGTTTGATTGGGGTCGCAGCCTGGCACCGTGACATTGCCAGGATTGCTGAGCAGATCAGCGGCTGCCCCAGTTTTTTGATAGGCCCATAATTCGCCTGGCGCCAGTATGTTGTCGCCGTTGCCCTTATGAATAATCTGGGTGATGGGGCCAAGCACATTATCGGTCACTTTCACTTCTGCTTCGCTGAAAGGTATATTGCCTGTGTTCAGCACCTGATAGGTCCACGTCACAACGGCCCCAGCGGCAATCTGTGGGACATCGGTATCATTGGCGCTATCGGCTTGGCTGCCGTTCGTCAACTTTTCGATGTCAATTGCCGGGGCTGGTGGGTTACAGTAGTGGCTGGCATCGGCATCGGCCGCACCGCCAGCCGTTACCAGTCCCCAGTTCTCATAGGCCAGGCGGGTCACTCCGGTCTGATTGGGGTCGCAGCCCGGCACCTTGGTGATCCCGGCGGAATTGTTTAATAAATTGAGGGCTGGCCCGGTTTTTTGATAGATCCAGGTTTCGCCAGGGGCTAAAATGGCGTCATTATTACCCTTATTGACGATCTGCGTGATGGCGCCCAGCAGAGTGTCGGTCACCTTGATCTGGCTCTCGGTAAAAGGTGTGTTGCCTGTATTGGTCACGCGATATTGCCATGTTACGGTTGCGCCCGGTGCAATCAAGGGCACATCTGCATCGTTGGCGCCATCGGCCTGCTGGCCGTTGGTGAACTTTTCGATGTCAATCCCAGGGCTTGTCCCAAAATAATGGCTGGGGTTAGTGGCTGTAACCGTTCTTTGTGGTACAACCAGATCGATGGGCGTAGAGCCAGTCACGATGGCGGTATTCGTATATTGACCGGCGCTGGAAGTACCGGTGGCCGTACACAGGATGCTGTCACCAGGGCCCAATAGTGTATTGGCCGGCGGACAATCGCTTACCCCGTTTGGCCCAATCGCTCCGAGCTTGTCGTCAGTTAGCGTCAGATTGGTCAGGGTTAATATGCCGGTGTTGGTGATAAAATAACTCCAGGTGACAGCCGCGCCAACCGGAATTAGCGGGCCAGTGATTGTGTCGGCATCCTGGGGGGGCTGGCCTGGGCCATTCGTAAATTTCTTAATACTAATAAAGGCATCTGCCGTCAAACAGGCAATCGATTCAAAATCTTGTAGACCGGCTGGAAACTCACCCAGGAAAGTGGCGACTCCATTCGTTTTATCGATCTCAAACAGCCGATTGCTGTCAATCGGATCTGGACCATTATTACCTGTGCTGCCATACAACTGACCGTCATTAAAGAATGATAAACCTTCCATATCATCGACGAGTTGGCCGGCCAACAGCGGGGAAGCTGGATAGGGGTCGGGATAGCGGAAAGGTGCAATTTGCGTGGCACCCCCGGTTGTCGTATTAATTGTGTATAGCGCGCCGATTTCCGACGTCGCATACATCACATACGTAACCGGATCGATAGCAATATCATCAATGTCGGATACACCAGTAATCTCCAAATAATCGACGCCTGGCCCAAAGCTATCTGGCACATACGCACCCGTTACTGGATCAAATACGAAGAGTAACGCTTGTTTGCCTGGATAGTGCGCTGCACCATAAAACTGCTCGGTATGCATATCATAAAAGATGCCATCTACATCGCCCAACAGTTCAGGCCCTCGGCTGCCAGTGGCTGTGCCAAAAGGCAAAGGGAGCGCGGTAAATAGCCCGGTATTCACATCCAGAATACCCAATTGTCCTGCATCGGCGCCATAAAGGATATTATTGGGGCCAAAGGCGATGGCTTCGACATTGAGTGTACCCGTTAAACCAATGGCAAATGTGTCGCCATTGGTACGATCAAGCCGGACAAACGTATCCTGGCTATCTTTACCTGCATTTGTAACACGTTCATCAGCTACTGCAAAACATTGACGGGTTACGTCATAGACCGGGGGCGAAGATTGGGCGAAGGTGGATACCGGCAACAATGAGAGAGTGACGATTAGCAGTAGCAGTATGGACAAGAAGACACTAGTGGCCTTTTGCCGAAAACTGCTGAATATCATACGTTGAAACTCCTATATAGATTATAAATGTGAAGAAATAGATTTACTTCATTGACTAAGACGGCTTGGGTAATTAAACTAATTAAACGGTTAGAATTGTTAAATGGTCGGTATGGTAGGTAAAAAAACTGCTTAAGTAATCAGCCCGACTAGAACGTTGCCTCCTGCTTGTCTTGATAAGTTTTTAGGTGCGTTTATTATATCAAAAACTATACGCATTTTTTATTGCAATCTCCTTACACTATTATGCTTGCCTAAAGCGCCTACTACTGAAGCGAATGGCCGCCGAGTTGCAACATAAAATAACGCCCTTAAACTGGGTTATTTGCCTGAGATTAGCTTATGGTGGACAAAGTTTTGTCTGCATAAATTACCTAGCGGTGCGGTTTGTTTATATTCATGCTTTTAAGCGGCTGTTTATAAGGGGAAGTGGGATGAACAAATTTTGCCATAAATTTTGCCAAACTACTCTGCGGCGACTAAACCCTGAAATTGAAGGCAGGGGCGCCGGCTGGCGTGCGTAACTTTAATCACAACGTCTGACTTTGCAAACCGCCTCAAATTAAACTGTAGTCTTGCCCGTATAAAACAGAAAGCCACCAACATTTAGTTGGTGGCTTTCTGTGCAAATTTCTTACGCTATATAATTTGGTTGATTGGGGATTCAGGGGGTTGACAGCGCCTAGCCATGCATGGACAGGGCTAGCGCCAACCGAAGGCCGGTTAACTGGCCTTGTTCTTCGGTTAGCCTGGTGGCTTTAGCCCTGGGCGCACCTGTCAACCCCCTGAATGCCGCTTGAACCTATAATTTTTATCGCTGACCTTCGTTGGTCCGCTTATCTATTGCAATGGGCCAAGTTAACGCAATCGGCTCACTGACCGTTATTTTGTTACGGTTTCAGTCGCTGTCATCATCTCGGTGCCGGTCATGGACTCAGTGCCCGTCATCGATTCGGTGCCGGTCATGGACTCAGTGCCGGTCATGGACTCGGTGCCCGTCATTTCTTCGGTGCCAGTCATGGGCTCGGTGGTGGTCATCGACTCGGTGGTCGTCATTTCTTCAGTGCCGGTCATGGGCTCGGTGGTGGTCATCGACTCGGTGCTGGTCGTGGTTTCAGTGGTGGTCATAGCCTCGGTGCTAGCGGTTGTTGCAGTCGGCTCTACAGCGGCCACGGTATCCGTTGGTGCGGGTGCGGGTGCAGCGGTTGGTTCGGCTGAGCCGCCGCAACCCGCCAATACTAAGGCGGTAACGACGACAATCGCACACACGAGCTTGCTGAATAGTTGCTTTTGCATCTTCTGCTCCTTAAATCGATCTGGATTGGTTAATATTAAAGATAATACCATTGGTAACAGGTTAAGCAAAATTTAGTCTTGTCAAGTCTGAAAAATCGATAAAAATGAGGTTGCCAAACACAATTTTACACTCAGATCGGCTGCCGCACGCGATTGATTCGGTAGCTGAGG
>JBBQBY010000378.1:0-6908 GCA_038318235.1 Caldilineales bacterium | reverse complement strand
GCCAGTTGGCTGATGGTCTTTTCTTCTTTCATCAGCTCGTTGATAGCATCTGCTTTAAATGTAGCACTGTAGTGTTTGCGCATGGCTGGTTAGGACTTTATTTTTGCCTGTTTGACTGTCCAAATTCCTGGGTCCATTATACGTCACGCGCCCGCGCAAGCCGCGCTGGGCTTCTTGCGCCGCCGCCACGCCTTCGAGCATCGCGGCCAAGGCGCGGCGCGCATACGGCAAAAAACTGACGCCAAGCGCCGTCAATTTTACGCCTTGATGAGAGCGCGCCAGTAGTGCGCCGCCAACTTCTTGTTCCAATGCCTGAATTCGCGCGCTGATCGTCGGCTGGGCAGATGAAGCTCGCGCGCCGCTCGACTAAAACTGCCCTCACGCACAACACGGTCAAACGCCGTCAGTTGCTCGATATCCATGCCCGATATCCATAAGTCGTGATCTATTAAGAAATTCGATGGACAGTATTACCAGATGCCGCTTGCAGTATAGGCCGAAAACCATTATTCTCGAAATGTACAATTTATTTACACGAGCTTAGAGGAAAATGAGCCTATGAGTCTAGAAATTGCGATTCGCCCTGTAACCCTCGACGATGTGCCAGCCATCAACGCGATTTATGGCGAAAGTGTGCGTTATGGCACCGCCTCTTGGGAATTGAGCCCGCCAGACGACGATGAGATGCGCCGGCGTATGCAGCATCTGTTGGATCAAGCTTATCCTTATTTTGTGGCGGAAAGCGCCGGGCAAGTGGTCGGTTACAGTTATGCCAGCAGCTATCGCCCGCGCCCCGGCTACCGTTTCACGGTGGAAAATTCGATCTACGTGGATAATGCCTATCAACGGCGCGGGATTGCGCGCCAACTGATGCAAACGGTAATCGCGGCCTGCACTAGGCGCAATTATCGCCAGATGATTGCCGTGATTGGCGACAGTGAGAACATCGCCTCCATTGAACTGCATCGCAGCCTTGGTTTTGTACAGGTGGGGTTGCTGCCGACGATTGGCTTTAAACATAATCGCTGGCTAGATAGTGTTTTGATGCAACGGGCCTTAGGGGAAGGGGCCACCACTCAGCCAGAAGCGGTGGCGATGCAACAACCCAACAGAACCAGACACACAATCAATCAAGGAGGGCAAGCATGATTCTCACGCACCAAGGTCACACGCCACAGATCCACCCCACTGCCTACGTGGCACCGACGGCTACAGTTTGCGGCCAAGTTACCATCGGCCCGCACTGCCGCATCATGCATGGCGCACAGGTGGTGGCCGAAGGCGGCAGCATTGCGTTGGGCGAAGCCTGCATCGTCATGGAAAACGCCGTGATCCGCAGCACAGCACACCATACAACCGTGATTGGCAACTTCTGCTTAGTGGGCCCCAATGCTCATCTCGTCGGCTGCACCGTCGAAGACGAAGTGTTCATCGCCACGGGCGCCGCAATCTTTCATGGGGCGCGCTTGGGCAAAGGGTCCGAGGTACGGATCAATGGGATTGTTCATCTGCGTTCGCACCTGCCCGCGGGGGCGTTCGTGCCAATTGGTTGGGTGGCGGTGGGCGATCCGATCCAGATTCTGTCACCCGATCAGCATGATAAAATCTGGGAACTCCAACAGCCGCTCAACTTTCCACTTTTTGTCTATGGCCTTGACCGCACCGAATTAACGATGGAAAAATTGACGCGGCAGTTGGCGGCAGCGTTAGCCGATCATCACGATGATACGCAGATCACATAGAATTTAGGGTTCAATCGGATCTCAATGGGTCGGGCCACCTGCCCAACAGTGACTTCGTTGAGCGGCCGGAAAGCGGCTGATTGGTGGTCATCCGCCTTCCGGGAAGGCTCTATTCGTTCAGTAACCGGTCGAAAATACACTTCCCGGAAGGTGTTAACCCCTGAATTCCCGAAGAGCCGAATTTAGGCAAAAGGTAGGGAAATCACACGCAAAGCCACAAAGAGCGCAAAGAAAATTGAGCTAGTTTTTCTTTGCGTGCATAAATTCTCGGTCATTCACAAGGAATCTGCTCATGATTCACCTGCTGCGCAATCGTACTGCCCGTCTGACCTTTATCACGACTTTGCTCTTTTTTGTTGCCTTCTACACACTGCTCGTACCTTTGCCGCGCTATTTGACTAATTTAGGGCTACCGGATTGGCAAGTCGGCTTGGTATTGGGCGCGTTTGGCATCGCGGCGTTGATTGGTCGTCCCCTGGCCGGGCTCAGTAGCGATCAATTCAGTCGCCGCACGGTGATCATGGTGGGCGCACTGCTCTTTTTCCTGGGCATGGAACGCACGGTACAACCGTTACTGTTGGCGCGTTGTTTGCAGGCGCTTGGCTACGTGGCGGTAACGACCGCCGCTACCGCCCTGATCATGGATGTGACGCCGGAAGCGGGACGCGGGCGTCGCGCTGGCCTGGTTTGGCGTTGCCGCCAACGTGACGATGACCTTGACACCGGCGCCGGTGGACGCGTTGTTACGGGGCGGGATGCTTGACCTGCGGGGTGGCTTCTGGTTGGCAGCGGCGCTGTGGGATTGGGTTGCCAACTGGGGGGAAATCGGACGAGAAGGTTGAGCAGGAAGCGGTTGCCATTGTTGCAAAATGATCATGACAATGCTTGCAGCAGGTGAGTGCAGCGCACGGGTCAGTGGCGGGTTTCTCTTTTAAAGATCTACTGACCCGTGCAATGCACTCACGCCAGGCGGAAATGCCAGACACCGTCCACGGTCTCCACGGTCACGCGCCCTTCGGCTTGCAGCAGATCCAGATAGCCCACCACCATCCACAGCCCGGCCATGCCAACTTGTGCGGCACGCGCGCCGTATAACTGATCGAAGATCGCGGTAATGGTCTCTGCACCCGCGGCGACCTGGTGCCAACATTCCTCTTTGCGCTCATGAATACGCATCTGTTGGGCGCGAATCACCTGGCGATGATTGGTAAACGGCGCGCCATGACCGGGATAGACTGTTGCTACCGCTAAGGTCGCGATTTGATCCAATGATTGCAAAAAATCGGGCAACGTCGGACGGCGCGGTTCACCAGGTGGTGGCGCTTCGGTCACGGAGGTGGCCGTTGGCAGCATTAACATGTCCGCCGAAAGCAACTGCTGGCTCTGCGGTTGGTAGAAACAGGTTAGGTGGCTATCATGACCGGTCAAGTGGTATGTTTGCCACT
This sequence comes from Caldilineales bacterium, assembly GCA_038318235.1. Classification (GTDB taxonomy): domain Bacteria; phylum Chloroflexota; class Anaerolineae; order Caldilineales; family Caldilineaceae; genus JAPLGZ01. The sequence goes on along the minus strand of JBBQBY010000378.1, from coordinate 3,721 downwards.
CGACCCCGCCCAAATCCAATGGCTGTTCGACAGAAAAGCTGACAATACGGTCGGCTGGGATCGGTTCCCAGGCGGTTAATGCTTGTTGCATCGAGTGCAGAAAAGTTTGAGCGGCCGGCGGCGCGCCCAGGCCGGGCAAAAAATGATCGCGATAATAATTGATCCGATGTTGCCACAAGGCGGAGAAGTGCTGTAGCCACTGAACGCCCACGTCGGCCATCCAGATTTTCGCCTGACTTTCACGGGCAATGCGGGCGGCGAAACCGTAATGATCAACATGGGGATGCGTGATGATGACGCGCGTCAAATCAGCCACGGTTAATCCCTGTTCGCCCAATGCCGCCTGTAGAACAGGCCAGGCGGCTTCTGAAAGAAAACCGGCGTCGATCAACACGGGTTCAGGGTCACGAAAAAGATATACATTGACGGACCCCTCGTTGGGCAAGAAGGGTAACTCAATGCGAAGTGGTGTTGCGTTAAAATTTTGCGGCAAAATGTTAATTCCTTTGGTCAAAGTTCGGACATGTTTAGTGCCGTTATATAGCCAAATGACTTTAGTAGCCAAGCCACCAGTATCCATGTAACAGAGAGGGTGCATCCCAAATTTTTGGCGCAAATGGAATTTAGCCACTGACAGTGGGATTCATCCCCGCGAGAAAATTGCCTAAAACCTGGAATGCACCCATATAACAGAACCTAGTACAGCGTTACCGAAATTCTGATAAGTTAGCTGTAGGTCAGCGCTTCCAGCGTGACGAACAACGATGACCCTAGCCAGTGGGTCTAACCAGGCTTGTCACGCTGGAAGCGCTGACCTACGGATGCCTAACAAGACTTATGTAACAGTCTACTAGTACAGCGTTGGATAAGTTATGATGGAAATTCGTAGGTCACCGCCTCTGGCGTGACCAAGGTTCATCGAAACGTCTTTTCATCGAGTAGTGATCAGGCTTTGCGCGGCTTGTCACGCTGGAAGCGCTGACCTACGGCTAAACCCGCATAACTTATCCAACGGTGTACTAGCTTGCTTATGAATGAATTTTATGAATACTTTCTCCTGAAATATAATATCCAGATTACATACAGCTTAATCTAAACTACCTCTAGATGAATTTTATGTAATCTATCCACTTCTGATCATCTCAACAGTTGATCCTAGAGATGTGCTAGCCGTTCTATGCGTGTACCTGCACAACCCTTGCAGTTTAAATAATTTAGGCTCGCGCGCCAAAACGCGAGCCCCACCATTTCTCGATCAGGAGGAAAGCAATGTACCAGGCCGAAAAGCAAGCGCAATTCACTCCTTATTGGTTAAAAACAATTCGCAAGTTCGCGCCGCTGGCCGTGATGCTCTACGCGCTGGCTGGGTGTGTCTTCCCCATCCAACCACCAACGCCAATAGCAGGATCAGATGCAGGATCAACTACAACCATATCTACCACCATATCTACCACCGTCACCGCAACGATTGTCACATCAATCACGGTCACCTCGACCGCAGTGACATCCGCTACCGTGACAGCCACAGCAACCACAACCACGACAGCAACCATAACCAAAACAGCTAATACCACAGCACCAGCCGACCTTCAGCAGCGTTATTTTGCGGCGCTACAGGATGCCAAAGTTGCTGAGCCAAGCGAGGTATTCGATGGACTTACCGCGCTGACGCCCGACAACACAAAGTTGGCCTGGGAAAAAGCGACCAGCCGTTTGTTGGTGGTCACCTGGACTTCTTATAAAGGTTACGACATACAGGTGGGCAACGAGATGACGCTGACCCGTGAAACGTGGGTCACAGCGGTGCCCGAACTAAAAACTTTCTGCCAGAGTTATCAGGCCACGGCGGAGACGCCCACCGACCTCCGCTTAGAAGAATTGATGGGCTTACCGCCGCATAATGGCAAAACCCGCATGGTCGAGTTATGGGTTAACCCAGCCGACATTTTCCGCCCCAGCCCCGATCCAGAAACTGATGATACAGTAGCCGAGTTGGCATTGCCGCCAGCCAGCCACTTTGCATCACCGCAGGCGTATGCCTTCCACAGCGATTGGTACAATTTGCAACTGAAGATTGATAACTATGATGACGCCAGCAAAGGTTATCCTTGGACGCGCTTAGGTTATACCTATGATTGGGGCAATCCAAGCAGCGAAGTGGGCCTAAGCGAATTTGTGATCTACGCCAACTCGAAAATCAAAGTAGAAAAAGTCTATCCAACCGCAGAATATTGCAGTAAATAGATCAGCAAAACCAAGTGATCGGCGTTTTATTGGCTAGCAACTGGGTCGAAAATCACCGCCGTGCAAGCTTGATGACAGGTATAATCGTTGTGATATGATTTATATTTCTAGGCTTACATGACAGGGAGGAAATAATGATCACACTTTACAACGAAGAGACCAGTGCAGCCCTAGGCGAGATTACCGAGGCGCAACTCGAATTTTTGGAAGAGCAACTCGTGGAAGAAGGCACCGAGGATGCTGATTATTTTATCAATCTAGACACAGTTGATCTGCTGACACAACGTGGTGCCGATGCGGACTTGGTCGCTTTGCTCAAGCAAGCGATTGGCACAACAGAAGGCATTGAGATTACTTGGTCGGACGAGGCGTGATGCGTAAAAAGTGATGAGTGAACTTTGAAATTCACTCATCACTTTTTACGCATCACGTTATCCCTTCACGCCTGTCAGCACAGCACCCTCGACAAAATAACGCTGCGATGTAAAGAAAATGAGCACCGGCGGGATGATGGAAACGACCGTAGCCGCCATGAGGTAATTAAAGTGGGTCTGGCCAAACGAACTGAGATAGAGCCGCAGACCCAGAGGCAACGTATATTTTTCCATCGTGTTCAAATAGATCAGCGCAGATTGGAAGTTATTCCAGTTGCCGAAAAAAGAAAAGATGGCAACGCTAGCTAATGCCGGTTTTGCCAACGGCATCAGAATACGCGCATAGATACTAAAAAGATTGGCGCCGTCGATCTTAGCAGCATCATCCAATTCGAGCGGCAAGGTCAGAAAAAACTGGCGTAAAAGGAAGATATAAAACGCGCTGCCGCCAAACCAACTGGGCACAATTAAGGGAAGATACGTGTCGAGCCAGTTCAGATTACGAAAAAGCAGATAGACCGGCACCAACGTCACCTCGCCGGGCAACATCAACGTACTGATTAAAACGACAAAGAGAAAATCCTTGCCAGGGGCGCGTAAGCGAGCAAAGGCAAAGGCAACCAACGAGGCGGTGAAGACCGACCCGATCACGCACATCACCGTCACCAAAACACTGTTACCAAAATAGAGGAAAAAGGGCTGGAAGGTAAGCGCATCTGGGTAATTTTGCCAGACGATCGGGTGGGGAATCCACTGGATCGGGATCAGAAAGACATCGCCTTCGTCTTTTAGCGAAGCGGAAACCATCCATAGCAAAGGCAGCAACATTAGAAAAGCACCCGCCACGATAATCAGCGTGCTAAGCCAAAGGCGAATATTTTGCTGGGTGCTCTTGCGCTTCGACCAGGGTGCTGTCGTCCACTTTTGTGGCTGGTTACTGACGGGCGCAACGAATTCTTTTGTGGCCATGTATACTTTCTCGTCCTAAAAATTACTAATTGTCAATGGCGAATGGCGAATGTTTAACGGTGGTTCATACCAATGAACCACTATTTGCGGATTCCGCCTTCATAATAGATAAAAGAACCCGTAAACCGGAAAAC
>JBBQBY010000377.1:0-6922 GCA_038318235.1 Caldilineales bacterium | reverse complement strand
CGCACCCTAAAATTTTTGTACGATTTGCATGACGCAATTCTCCGCTCGGTACTACGTTTTTGTTGAACGATTCATCTAATTTTGACGCTTCTTTTAAAGGATGTCATCTGTGTTGCTAAGCCATAAACTGGAGCTCCGTCTCTTTGGATCTTTTGAGCTGAAGCTAGATGGGGTCGTGATCCAGCAGTTTGAGGCCAATACGGCGCGCGGGCTGTTGGCCTATCTGGCGATCGAGGGGGAGCAACCCCAGCCACGCGCTGCGTTGGCCGCCCTGCTCTGGGGGGCGGACACCGACACGACGGGGTTGACCAACTTGCGTTCGTGTCTACGCCGCCTGCGCAATGCCTTGGGGGGTGAGGCGAAGGCGGCGGCGTTTTTACAGAGCACGCCAGGCGGCATGCAGCTAACCACCCAAGCCGATGGTTGGGTGGATGTGCATGCCTTTGAGACCTTGCTCGCCCAGGTAAAAGCGCATCCCCACCCTGATCTTTACCAGTGTCCAGCCTGTATCGAGCGGCTCACTGCCGCCGCACACTTATATCAAGGGCCATTTCTGGCCGATCTGGATATCGATAGTCTCAGTTTTGAAGAGTGGCAGCGCCTGCATCAGGAGCGGCTCCATCGGCTGGCGCTGCAAACCTACGATTGGCTGGCAGACTATCATTGCCAAGCCCAGGCGTACGGCGCAGCCGAACACTATGCTCGTCGCCAATTGGCCCTGGAGCCTTGGCACGAAGAAGCGCATCAGCAATTGATGCGAAGTCTGTTTCTCAGTGGCCAGCGGACGAGCGCCTTGCGCCAATATGAGCTCTGTCGGCAATTGCTTGCGACCGAATTAGGTGTAGCGCCCACCGCGGAAACGGTAAGTCTGTATGAGCAGATCACAATGACCATGTTGCCTGGCCAGCTAAACGCTGCGCTTGATCAGGCGCAGGCACTGACGGCTCCGGCGGCGCTGCGCGTGCCTTACCATGACCTGGACGGCGCGCCGGCGGTCAATCGGCTCTATGGCCGCCAGACCGAGCTAGATCGGCTGACCGATTGGCTGACCGGAGAAAGCTGTCGTTTGGTGGCGATCCTTGGTATGGGGGGCATGGGTAAGACGACGTTGGCCGCCCAGTTGGTGCATAATTTGCGTGAACTAGCGTCTGCTTCCTCCGCCTATGCCATGCGCAGTGACAGGGAAAATCAGCCGCTGCAGCGCACCTTCGCCCACGCCCAGTCGGATGCTGGACAATTTGAGGTGATGATCTGGCGCTCCCTGCTCAATGCGCCACCACTCGTGGATATTTTGCGTGATTGGCTGCTGGTGCTTTCCGAGCAGCAACTGATCGGCTTGCCAGAGCGCCTCGACGATCAGTTAGGCTTGCTCTTTAAATACTTGCGCCAACGTCGCTGCCTGTTCGTGTTGGACAACCTGGAAAGCCTGTTAGAAAGCGGGGGACGCGCCGGCCAGTTCCGCCCTGGTTACGAAGGCTATAGTCAATTAATTCAGCGCATGGGTGAGCAGAAACATCAGAGCACGCTTTTATTGACGAGCCGCGAACAACCCCAGCCTTTTGCCCTCATGGAGCAGGATCATCCCGCGGTCCGTTCATTGCACCTATCCGGCTTAGCCCCCGCTGCGGGTCTCGCGCTTTTGCATCATCTAGCCTTCTCCGGTTCGTCACAGGATCGCTTGCAACTCATAACGCGCTATTCGGGTAACCCATTGGCGTTAAAAGTGGCGGCCCAGACGATTGATCTGTTTTTTGGGGGAGACCTCCATGCGTTTATGCACGAAGATACGCTGATCTTCGAAAGTATGCGCGATGTATTGGATCAACAGTTTACGCGCTTATCCCCGCTGGAAATTGATTTGCTCTTCTGGCTCGCCATCGAACGCGAACCCGTTCCGTTACCAACTTTACAGGAAGATTTCATGGAGGCCGCTGCGCCAGGCGCCTTGCTCGATGCTTTGCGCGCCTTAGAGCAGCGTTCCTTACTTGAGCACACCAAGCTTGGTCATGGTGTTCACTTTCTCTTGCAGAATGTGATCATGGAATATATGCTTGACCGTTTGGTGACCCAGATCTGTCGGGAAATCGAAGCAGAGCGCTTTGACGTTTTGATGAGCCATGCGTTGCTCAAGGCGCAGACGAAAGAATATGTGCGCCAAAGTCAGGCGCGTCTGATTCTGGCGCCAATCGCCGCACGCTTGACCAAGCGTTTGGGCCGACCCGCATTGGAAGTAAAATGCCAGCGGATTCTCATGCGCCTGCAGGCCGAAGCACCCTTGATGCCGGGGTATGCCGGCGGCAATTTGCTCAATTTGTTGCTCTATTTGAACGTTGATCTGCGCGGGTATGATTTTTCTGGACTATCGCTGCAGCAGGTTTATGCCCAAGGCCTGAGCTTAGCCGAGGTCAAGCTGACGAATGCGCAACTGTCCAACTGTGCCTTTACCGCCACCTTTGGCATGATTCACTCGGTTGCCTTTAGCCCTGATGGTCAACTGCTGGCCGCCGGGACGGATCGGGGCGAAATTTGTCTGTGGCGCACGACCGACAGTCAACCCTATGCGCTCTTTCAAGGTCACGCGCATGGGGTCTGGTCAGTCGCCTTTAGCCCCGATGGCCAATTTTTGATCAGTGGCGGCGGTGATGCCCTCGTCCGCCTTTGGATGGTCGACGATCTGGGCAAGAGCGCTGAACCACAGGCGCGCTATAGTTTACATGGGCATACCGACCATGTGCGCGCCGTGGTCGTTAGCCCGGATGGCCGCCTCATCGCCAGTGGCAGTGCCGATCAGACCATTTGTTTGTGGGATTTAGCCGCGGTGCTGGCCACCCAGCGAGCAACCGAGGTGATCCAGCGCCAACGCGTTTTGCGTGGTCATCACGATCGCATCTTTAGCTTGGCCTTCAATGCGACAGGCAGCAGGTTGGCTAGTGCTGGTGTCGACCAGGTGATTCGGGTCTGGGCGGTTGCAACCGGTGAATGTCAACAGCTGTTGCTAGGCCATAGTGAACGGATTGCGGCTCTGGCGTTCCACCCCAGCGGTGAATTATTGGCCAGTGCCAGTGTGGATCGTACCGCCCGTTTGTGGAACATCCACACCGGGGAATGTCGCCAGACATTGCCGCATCCTGATATGGTGTTGGACTTGGCTTTTAGTCCCGACGGCGCCACCCTGGCCACCAGTAGCCACGATAGTACGGTTCGCTTTTATGAGGTGCACACCGGCCAACCCTATCGTACGCTCCAAGGGCATGGGCGCGGCGTGTGGGCGTTGGCTTTCAGCCCAGATGGCAGCCTGCTCGCCAGTGGCGGCATCGATCATCAGGTGCGCCTGTGGGAGCTGCGCAGTGCGCAATGCCAACGGGTTTTGCATGGGGCATTAAAAGGAATGTACAGTGTCGCCTTTGCGCCGGATGGGATGACATTGGCTAGCGCAAGCGAGGAGGGGAAGATTTATCTCTGGGATTTGTCTACGCCTGGTCACACGCGCTGCCGCCACATTTTATCTGGCCACACAAGTGAGATTGGCGCACTTGCCTTTTCTCCTAAGGGAGATTTCCTGGTCAGCGGCAGTCACGATCACACGATCCGCCTGTGGGCGATGGCGGGTCCAGCGGCTAAGGCGCCCTATTGTCAAACGATCCTGCGCGGCCACAGTCATTGGGTGATCGCGCTGGCATTCAACTCAACTGGCACACTGCTTGCCAGTAGTGGGCATGATGGCACGATTCATTTGTGGCCGTTTGACGATATTGAGCAACTAGCCGCAGATCGCCCGTGGCGCAGCTTAGGTGGGCATGGCCAGGGCATTTATGGGCTCGCCTTCAGTCCTGATAATCGCTGTCTGGCTAGCACAGGCGATGGCGGTGTCATTCGCATTTGGGAAATCGACAATCTCCACTATCGTCAATTACAGGCTAATCCGGATGTTCGGCTCCATACGCTGGCTTTCAGCCCGGATGGCACCCTCCTCGCTAGTGCTGGCTTGGACGCGTCCGTTTGTCTTTGGGATGTTCAGGCTGGCCATTGCCTCCAGCGCTATCGAGGCCATACTCAGGTCGTTGAGTCAGTGGCGTTCAGTCCGGATGGCACATATTTGGCCAGTGGTAGTATGGACCAAACGATTCGGATCTGGTCAGTTAAGCCTATAGAGCAGTCGGCTTGTTATCATGTTCTATGGGAACATCGTGATGCAGTCCGTTCGTTGGCTTTTCATCCGCAAGGTGATCTGTTGGGCAGTAGCAGCATGGATGGGACGATCAAATTGTGGGCCATGTCCACTGGAAAATGTATCGAGACCTTGCACGTACTTCGCCCCTATGAAGGCATGGAGATCACGGGGGTAACAGGGATCACCGCCGCGCAACGGAGGGTGCTTAAGGCGCTGGGGGCAGTCGAGCAAATAGTGACAAACGCTGAGGAATCGTCGGCAACGCGTGTGCTGCACGGCAAGACCCCTAGGACAGTGAATCAGTAAGACAGTCTTGGACTGAGTGACTGTCTTACTGATTCACTGTCTTACTGATTCACTGTCCTACCTATTTCCGCCACACTGGACTAGCTATTCCGCGCGCTCGTTGGTTTGCTCATTCGTTTCAGAGGCATAAGCCAGGGTCAAGGCTTCGGCCGTCACCTGGCGGTAGAGCGCACTCAAGGCTTCGTAGGCTAGATTGCCATCGGGTGTCGATGTGGGCGGACCCAGCCGACGTAAGAGCACAAGATCAATCGTCGGCGGCGCGATATGGTGATGAAAGGCTTCGAGCTGGCGGCGCGAACCCCAAAACTGGTCAATTTGATCGGTCAGTGAAGCCGCTTCGGATGCGGAAGTTAGATCGCTACCTGGTCGATGGACATACGTTTCTGCTTCGCGCGGTTGGGCCTGTGCTGGGGTAGCTGCCCCAGTGGACAGCGTGTTATTGTTGCCATTGCGCCGTGTTTGTAGACTTTGCAGAATTTGCTGCCGATCGCGGCCGCGCAAGCGTAACAATAACCACGGTTCCTCATTCAGCATTTCGCTAAATTGGCGATGAACGACGAGTAATTCTGGGCACGGTTGTCGGGCATTGGTGTCACAACTGCACGTTTGTGTTAACTCTTGCGGGCTGGTCGGCAATAAAGGTGCGTTCAATTGCTGGAGCGTTTGTTCCAGTTCTAAGGGTAAATTGCCGGCCATGGCCTGGGTGACGAAAAATGGCTGGCTACCCAAAGTATCAATCACATGCGTCCACGTCTGATTGTTCCAGGGCGCGACTTGAATGGTTATCCGACAAACGCCATGGGTAGGACTCTGCACTTCGCCACTAATCTCACCGACTAATACTTCCAGCCGGGTAATGCGACTGCCACGGGTGGTCGGTTTTGTGCGGGCCGCGGCCGTTGCTAAACCGAAATCTTGTAACATGGCAAACCAACGGTCGCCCCATTGTTTGCCGATCGTTTGATGATTGCTAATAGTCACTGTTTGCTTAACCTACGTAGATCAAATAGAAAAAACGAATCGCCAGGGAATCGGCGTTGTCACCACTGGCTGCGACTTATTCCTCTTCGAGCATGTCACGGCGCAGCAGCAGCAGGTCACGCAATTGGTCTGTGTTCAATTCTGTCAACCACTGTTCACCGCTGCCAATGATGCTTTCGGCCAGGCTCTGTTTACTTTCGATCATGGCGTGAATGCGTTCTTCTAGCGTGCCAGCGACCACAAACTTGTGGACCTGCACGTTGCGGCGCTGACCAATGCGAAAAGCGCGGTCGGTGGCTTGATTTTCGACCGCTGGATTCCACCAACGATCAAAATGAAAGACATGATTGGCGCGTGTTAAGTTCAATCCAGCCCCGCCGGCGCGTAGACTCAAGATAAAGATACCAGGACCATCTTCGTCTTGGAACGTTTGCACCATGCGATCGCGCTGGGGCAAGGAGGTGCCGCCATGTAAGAAAAGCACCTCGGTGCCAAAGACATCGCGTAAATGTTTTTTCAGCAACTCGCCCATTTCGACAAACTGGGTGAAGATCAAGGCTTGGTCCCCTACGGCCAGCGCTTCTTCCAACATTTCGGTCATGCGGTTGAGCTTTCCGCTGCGGCCTGAGAGCGGCTCGGTCTGTTTTAGATAGTGGGCCGGATGATTGCAAATTTGTTTCAGGCGCGTCAGCAAGCCGAGCACGAGACCGCGCCGTTGGATGCCGTCGCTTTGGTCAATCGTCGCCAGCGACTCTTGCACCACCTTTTCGTACAAATTGGCCTGCTCTGGGGTCAGCGAACAATAGACCACCATTTCATTCTTTTCGGGCAGATCAGCAATAATCGCCGGATCAGATTTTAAGCGGCGCAACAGGAATGGTTGCACCAGGCGGCGCAATTCTTCCGCACTTTCATCGTCATTATATCGTTCGATCGGAATCACATAACGCTGATGGAAACGTTCATAGGTTTCCAGATAGCTAGGATTCAGGAATTCCAAAATGCTCCACAATTCCGACAGACGATTTTCGACCGGTGTGCCTGTCAGTGCAATGTGATTGCGCGCCATAATCCGGCGAACAGCTTGGGTCTGTTTGGCCCCCGGATTTTTAATGTTCTGCGCCTCATCCAGAATCAGATCGCTCCATTCAAATGTGGTGAGAAAATCCACATCGCGCCGGGCCGTGCCATAGCTTGTAATCACCAGATCGTACTGGCGCAGCGCCTCAATAAAGATTGTTCCGCTCAACCGACTGCTGCCATGATGCACCAGCACGCGCAACGCGGGGGCAAACCGTTCCACCTCGCGTTGCCAATTGGCGACCACACTGGTCGGGCAAATTAACAAGGCTGGCATATGGCTGTTGACATCTTGTTGCTGGCGGGTGTATAAGAGCAAGGCAATCGATTGTACCGTCTTGCCAAGCCCCATATCGTCGGCCAGACACGCGCCTAAACCGAGCC
>JBBQBY010000376.1:0-6977 GCA_038318235.1 Caldilineales bacterium | reverse complement strand
TCATCGATGGTTCCCCTTTAGGGTCGGAAACCCAGTCCCTTCCAGGGCTGGGAGGAAGACCTCCGCTTCAGCGGCTTTAGCCCAATGCCAGAGCCGAAGCGCCATACGAATATCCATCGGCTTTGTGGATAGCTTTGCAATACTTCCAGCCAATGCCCTGTACAGAGCCGATGTTGAAACTGCCTGTTGTTCTGATTGCAACTCGCCCAATATGCACCCCTTTCTTTTTGCCGGTTGGCACAATTGCCCGGACAATATCGCCCGTTTGAAAACCTTTCACGACGCGACTTTGTTTTGCCCCGGTACGCGGAAAACCGTACTTGTCTGGTCGGCACATTTGGCGGCACTGACGCCCCACTGCCTTGATCATTGACGGAACCAGATTGACGCACAACCATACGGGCTTGCCCGATTGACCCACGCACGCGGCGTCAATCCAGTGCGCTTTGGGGTAGCCTTGCGCAACACGGTTGAATTTTGTCCGGCCACCCGTACCCACTTCTACATCTAAACCCGTAGCCTTGAACATCTCAAGCACAGCCCAGCGGGTAGCGTTGACCGCCGCGGCGTCCTTCAGTGGTTGTTTGGCCTTGGCTTGAATCTCTGGATGCCCGAATTCTGCCGCAGTCTGTGTGCCTTTCTTCGTGTTGCAACCGTGGCAAGCCAGCGTTAGGTTGGAGACTCGGTTGCTACCGCCTTTGGCTTTCGGTGTGATGTGCTCAACTTCCAACGGGCAATCTTTCGCGCCACAATAAGCGCATTTGCGCTGCCACTTCTCCAATAAGTATTCTCGCACTTCGTAGCCCTGTAACTCGCCCTGCTGATATTGAACGCCAGAAATTTCAGCGTTCGCCGCTTCAGTAGAAGCGGACGCTTCAGTAGAAGCGGACATCAGTTGCATATCAAAGCGCACAAGCTCCATAGAGATAGAAGCGATGGGCGCAAGTTTCAAGAAGCGCACAAACCACGTTTGAAGATTATCTACCCGACTATTTAGACTTGGCGCTAACCAACCTTCTGGTCTGGTTCGATTATCGAAACGGGCTTGACGATAGCGCGTATTGCGGTTGCGCCGTCCGCGTCTGATTGCCCGTCTGCTTTCCAGAGCATCCTTGATGGCTTGTCCACGATGGCTTAGTTCAGCCGCAAAGACAACTCGATTATTCTGAACTAGAGCAATCCCCGTGGTCTTACTACCAGGATCGACCTTGAGCGTAATCGGAGTTGGTTCCTGACTACTCGCTTCCCTCAGAATTATAGTGAAGGGAAACCGCTTATAAACCGCCGCTTTGCCGTCCGATAACAAGCGGCGTGCCTCTGCGGGTCTAACTGGATTCCGTGGCTCTTTATTCGCATCTAAAACAAAAACGTAGTTCTGCATAAATCCTCTACTCTCGTAGGTAAAGTTTCCCTCGACAATGTTCGATAGGCTTTACTAAAAAACACCGTAACACTTGGCTTTGCCCTACACCATGTTTAATTACGGAAAAACAGAGCTACGGGCTGGGACGTTACCCGTAGGTGTTATGACCAATCGAACGTAGCTTGCGCTTAGTCTGGTAAGCTGTGGGTTTTAAAGCCCACTCCCTTTAGGGGTGGGTAGCTTACTTGGTTTTTTGTTACTCCCTACAGCCTCCACCAATGCTGGCGTCGCTGGGAACCATACCATTGCAGCCCTGATGACCTGCTTTTTGATCCTACTCTTTGCATTATTACGGCGTGGTTATGTTCAACTAGCGGCGACGCTCTTGATCGGTTCGGCGTTGCTGGCGATCATCATATCCAGTAGCCTGGTGGGGGGAATTCGCAACCCAGCCATGCTTACAATACCTTTAATCCTGACTGTATGCTGCGTTTTGCTGGGTAGCCGCGCCACCACCATCTTCGGTATCATCATCGGCGTGTTTATCATGCTGCTTTTTATGTTCGAACGCACGGGTGGCGACTATATTCAGACAAGCCTCGTGGAGCCTAATTATCTCATCGTTGTCTTGCTCGTTATTGGTCTTACGGTGGTGGAATTACATTTTACAGTCAACCAAATTGTGCAGAGCGCCCAACAGATTCGCCAGCAAGCCAGTGAACTCCAGGACAAAAACCGCCAACTTGAGCAGATTCAAAGCACGCTTGAAGTGCGCTCACACCAACTTTCCAACCTCAACGCAGAACTCCAGTTTGAAATGAGCGAGCGCATCCGCACTGAGACAATTTTACGCCAGAATCAGAAACTAGAAAGTATTGGTCTGTTGGCGGGTGGCGTGGCGCATGATTTTAACAACTTGTTGACCAGTATCTTAAATCAATCTTCGATGGCGCTGCGGAACCTGATGCCCGACCACAAAGCACACAGCCATTTGGAGAAGAGCATCACCTCGGTTCAACGCGCCGCAGATTTGACCCGCCAATTGTTGGCGTATGCGGGAAAGAGCACCTTTCAGATTGAGCCGATTGATCTGAACGAGTTGATTCAAGAAAATCAGGCCCTACTGGAAACCATGATTCAGCAAAATTCGACCCTACAGTTTAAGCTTCAACATGAGTTGCCGGCGATTGAATCCGACCGCGGCCAGTTGCAACAAGTACTCATGAACCTCGTGATCAATGCCGCCGAAGCGATTGATCACGATCATGGTGTCATTACGGTAATGACCCAAACTAGCATACTCGACCAGCCTATGCATCTGCTCAATTTCATGGGCCAGCCACCTGAACCGGGGAAATATATCAACCTAACGGTGCAAGACAATGGCGCGGGTATGCCCTCGGCCATGATTGAACGCATTTTTGACCCTTATTTTACCACCAAAGCACGTGGACATGGTCTGGGGTTATCCGCCGTGCTGGGTGTCATTCAAGCCCTGCATGCGGGCCTTCAGGTAACGAGTACACCAGGCCAGGGCAGTTGCTTTCACGTGTATCTGCCTGCCAGTTCACAAAGTGTATTGCCTAAACCACCGACTAACAATGTGCAACCGCCACACGCCGCGGAAGCGATCATTTTGGTGGTTGATGATGAGGAGGCTGTGCGCGAGTCAACGAGCGAGATTCTCCAAAATGCTGGCTATCGAACATTTACTGCGGCCAATGGCCAAGATGGGTTAGAATTATTCCGCCAGCACCAAGCCGAAATTGAGTTAGTTTTGTTGGATGTGTTGATGCCCGGCATCAATGGCCCAGAAACCATGGCGAAATTACGCATACTCGATCATAATGTGAAGGTAATTCTCACTTCGGGCTACAGCGAACAAATGATCTTTGGGCAGACCCAAAACCAAAAGCCAAGTGGTTTTCTGCCTAAGCCTTATACGATTGATGAGCTAATCAAACGCGTGGCCGCGGTGATCAACACCGCGCCGATTTAATCCGATGCCACGGAATCTATTCCACCCACGATGATTATGCAAACCCCGATCCTCAACGACTGAGCAAAAACCAGGCCACGAGAATGACGACGACGCCGATCAAGATGAACAGGGGCATTGGGCTACGGTTCGTCGGCATTGGATCCACGTCACCGGTCTGTATTCCCGCGACTGGCGACAAAGCTGATTCTGTCCCATCATCCGCATCCGTGTCAGACAATTTAGGATCAACGATGCGATCCTCCTCATCCTCGGCATCATCATAAACGCCCGCGTCTAGTTCGATATCATCTAATTCGGTGTCATCTAGTTCGGTGTCATCTAGTTCGGTGTCAAGTGTATCCAGCAAATAGGTAGCGCGCATGAGATCAGAACGGCGCACTTGCAACTCAAACAGCAGAGTTGCGGCGGCATCGGCGGCATCTTCAGTCGCCACCGTCTTGCGCACAATCGCCACTGGGATATCCTGAAACTCTAATTGAGCTTTGTAGAAATCAGCATCGGCTTCCGAATCAACTGCACAGAGCATAACCAGGTCTGGCGTCAAATTCTCTGCCAATATCGGCTCATAGACGGTTGTTGGCGCGATCGGCGCCGTCACCACCACTTCAGGCGCTTCACCCACTACAAGTTGCGTGCCACAATCACGACATAATTCGACATCATCGTTGAATTCAGCCACCATTTTATATTCTTTCAAGAACGAACAATTGGGATTGGGGCAATGTTTCATCGTTCACCTCCTTGTTTGATCCTATGCTGGTTGATCTTAGCCTGACATGCGCCGATTCATTTTTACAAACATGCTTGATCTTCATAGCAATTTTCCGCTACAATCGCGGTTATGGCAAATTCAGGAGGCAAACTGATAGATCGTTATCAAACGAATAAAGCAGACGTGGCGTTTCGTCATTTTTGCCACAGGGAGGAATCCCGCCAATTCCTTTTGGGCTACACCACACATTTTCAGGTGTAGGATAAAGTGGAGACATCAACCTTCCAGGAAGCGGCCCAACCAGGTTGGTCAATCCAAAATCTCAGCCGCCGCTTCCTGGAAGGGGCGAACGTTCACCCCCAACCTGGGCCGCGCCACGCATTTTCAGGCGCATAGCCGTTTTCTGACCTCAGTGTTATAATTTTGGGCGATGAGTGATCGTTAACCGGCCAGTTGACGCGCTTCCCCAATATCCATTCAAGCACCCAGCCCACAACGCTTGCGCCAGTACGAAGCCGACTTTTTGCTTCGTAAAGTTAGTTTGCGGTGTACTGCGCTATTCATGCCAAACAACGAATTTAACCAGGAGGAAAAATATGAGCAAAATCGAACGGGTGGAAATCCATGCCTTTAGCTTTACGGTGGAGAATGTTGGCCTGGGCGCCCATTCGAACGCCGGCGTCGGCAATTTGATCCATCTGCCTGGCGCGCAATCGACGCCTAGTCGCTTCGCCGTGCGCATTTTGTGTGATGACGGCGCGCAAGGCGAATATGTGACCCATTGGGTCGGCACGCCATCGACGTTGGGTCAGATCCAGATGTTGGCACCCAATCTGATTGGGCGCGACCCCGAAGCGCGCGAAGCGATCTACGATGATCTGAAGCGCGAAGTGCGCGCCTACGACCACATGGGCCATGGTGCGCTCGACATCGCGCTGTGGGATTTGGCAGGCAAAAAGTATAACCTGTCGGTGGCGCGCATGTTGGGCGCCTTTCGCAAGCGTCTGCCCACCTACGCCAGCACCTATCACGGCCAAGAGGAACCTGGTGGTTTAGATACACCCGAAGCTTTTGCTGACTATGCGCAAGCTTGCAAGGAAGCAGGCTTTGTTGGGTTCAAAATTCATGGCTGGCACAACGGCGACACGCGGCGTGAAGCACGTAATCTACTGGGTGTGCGCGAACGTGTCGGCCACGATATGTATTTGATGATCGACCCGGCCTGCCAGTTGCGCACCTTTTTGGATGCGCTCTATGTGGGCCAGGCCTGTGATGAAGCAAACTATTTCTGGTATGAAGACCCCTATCGCGACAGTGGTGTCTCGGCGCTTGGTCATCAACGGCTGCGCGAAAAGCTTAAGACACCGCTTTTGGTCAGCGAGCATGTGCGTGGCCTCGAACAAAAGGCCAACTTTATGCTCCAGGGCGGCTGCGATATGATCCACGCCGACCCCGAATACGACATGGGCATCACCGGCGCCATGAAAATTGCCCACTTTTGTGAGGCCGTAGGGTTGGATGTCCAGATGCATGCCTGCGGCCCCGCCCATCGCGCGGTGATTGCCGCGATTCGCAACACGCATTTTTACGAGCTAGCCTTGATGGGGCCAGGCATGCCCAACATGGTGCCGCCAGTCTACACCTGCGGCTATTCTGACCAACCAGAAGATCTCGGCCAAGATGGTTGCATGCCGGTGCCAGATGGGCCAGGCTTGGGCGTGCGTTATGATTGGGCGTTTATCGAGCGCAACCGGACTGCGCTCTTTGTCTATGGTAAACAATAGAGGTGAAACGATGACGAAAGCCACACCACAAACCACGCACACCCTGCCGCGCCGTCGCCTGGGCAAGACTGGGTTAAATATCCCTGTAATCCCGTTTGGCACGCAAGGTTTTGGCAACAATTTTGGCTTCGTGGCCGACGACGAAGCGGTGGCGCTGATCAAACATGCGATCACGCTAGGGGTCAACCATTTTGATTGTGCCCGCTGTTATGGCGATTCGCTGCGCAAACTGGGGCTGGCGCTCAAAGAAATTCCGCGCGAGGATGTCATTGTCACAGGGCGACTCTGCTGTCATTCGGCGGCGCAGTGGGGATTCTACGGCGCAGGTACGCCTGATTATTCCGCCGAACGAGTGATCCGCGATGTCGAAGATCAGTTGCAGATCCTCAACACCAGTTATTTTGACGGTATGTTGATTCACGATCCCGTGCAGATCGAGCCGACGCTGGCCAAAGGGGGTACGCTGGACGGCATGCGCCAACTCAAGGCGCGTGGCCTGGTGCGCAATGTGGGTTATGGCATGCGCCAACATGATTTCCACCTGAAGGCGCTGGCCACAGGCGAGGTCGATTTCATCCTCTGTTTCAACAATTACAATTTGATTCGCCAAAGCGCGGCCGAGGAACTGTTGCCGGCGGCCAGCGCAGCCGGGGTTGGCGTGATGAATGGCTGGTCAATTTTGCGCGGGCTGCTAACCGGGATTGACATTGACGAGGCGCGCGCCAAAGAGCGTTACAAGAACGATCCCGATATTGACGCCGCCAAAGGCGTCCGCCAATGGTGTCTAGAAGAAGGGATCAATCTTCTGCAACTAGCCTTGCAGTTTTGCCTGAAGGAGGAGCGGATCCACGGCAATCCGCTGGGTAGCTTGAATGTGGAACAACTCGAAGCCAACGTCTGGGCCGCCAGCACACCGTTGTCTGAGGCAGTGTGGGCAAAGTATCAGGCGCGGTTTGGTAAGTGGTAAGTGGTAAATGGTAAGTGGTAATAGGGGAAGCGCACAAAATTGTAGGTCATCGCTTTCAGCGTGACAGACATGGTTTAACCAACCTAATGAGGTTTGCCATCTGCGTCACGCTGGAAGCGATGACCTACAATTTACCACTTATTAAAAAA
>JBBQBY010000375.1:0-6987 GCA_038318235.1 Caldilineales bacterium | reverse complement strand
GTCGTGATGACGATTACCTTGTTGTTTTGGACGAAGATCAGATCCTGCGCCTCGACCACAACCGGCAGGCCACTGGCGCCACTTTCACGTGTCGGATCGGCAACATAGGCATAGGTGGTGCGTAGCCCGGCGATATCGTTTTGCACTTTGACATTTTCCACCGACAGTTCGCGGTATTGGGACAAAATCTCGCTGCGCTTCAGGCTCCACGCCGAGTGGATCAGATCGATCACTTCATTTTCTTTGAGATCACGTGTATACACATCGATTTCCGCATCGAACATACTCGGGCTGGCCAAATTTTTCGCCTGCAAAGCCAATCCTTCGGCTTTGGTGATCGACCAGCCACTGGGTAACGCAATCTTGGGCAACCCTTCGCCAATCGGTAGCGTATGGCTGGCATTCAACACTCGGCTACGGATGCCCAGACCAAGCAAGAGCATGAAAACAAACCAAAGGATGATGACAAGATCATTGCGCCGGATTTCCCAAGCACTGGGCGGTTGATTCGTGACGCTGGGTTTACGCAGCGCGCTAAACAAGCTGGCCATTTATACACCTTCCTTTACATCAAGCGGGGTCGGGATCGGGGGCAGGGACGCCAGCCGATTCTGGTTGGCCGCCCTACGCGCCAGCCGCAACGTTTCTTCATTATCACGCGCAACCAACCAGAAGACGATGAATAAGGTGACCACAGCAACCACGGTGGCAAAGATCAAATTAATCCAGGGGTTAAAGGATAGACCGCCCGTGCTGCTGCGTTCCAGGATAAAAAAGAAGAGTCCATTCATCACGGCGGCAATCGTCAGCCCGATTGGCAGATAATAGATCGGTGTCTTTTCAAAGCGCGTCTGACCAATAAAATAACCCAAGATGCCGGCAAAGCTGGCATGCGCCAAAGCATTGACGACCATGCGCATTGAGCCAATATCCAGGTCAACCCCACCGCGATCAAGCACATAGATAAAATTGAGCACCGTGGCAAACCCCAGGCCGGCCGCGATGGCATAGATGATGCCGTCCATCCGTTCGTCAAATTCTGGCCGCTTAAAGACGCCATAACGCACGGTGGCGTAGACCAGAAATTGCTCAAAGAAGCCAACAACCAAAATGCCGCCCAGCAAGCGCGCCCACCAGTTGGCATACAGCCAACGGTCAATCTCAAAAATGCCTTGCAGCACGGGTTGATACAAAGCCGCCGTCAACAACATACCAACCACAAAGATACTAAAGACCATCTCGACCGGTTCAGGTTCCTGGCGGTCCAGTTGATAGAAAAAACTCAGCCAGAGGCCAGCCGGCACCAAGCTAAAGACCAAGCCCAGCAAGATCAAATACCACTGGCTCAGGTTATCACCCAGCGTCGGGAAAACGATATTGAAGATGATGACGAAGGCGAGTAAGCCCAAGAGCGCAAAGACAATTCCGATCCAAAAACTGAACCGACTGTTTGCCACGTGTGCCAGGCGGTCCAGCTCCTCGGTGGTTATGGTCTCAGTGGTCATTTCATAGTTTTCCCTCAGCGGATCATTGCTCGTGCGAATTGCATGCACAGATTTTCTCCTTTCATAATACAAGGACAGAAGATTGGATATTTGCCAAAAATCAGTATGATTAGTACCGTATACGGTGTGTTACATAACAATCGGCGCTATACAGGGCGCAATACAAGCAAAATCGACTATTTTTACGCGCAAGCTAGGCCTGTTGCAGGCTGAATGATCAATATAAATAAATATGACGAATCGAATCCTCGCTGCGAAAATTGAAGACCCGGTGTTGGTTTATAACGAAAAAACCTTTGCCCAGATGATGAGCCATCTCAGCAAACAAGCTTTGTTTGCCTTGGACACCGAAAGTGATAGTCTCTATCGCTATTATCCCAGGGTCTGCCTGATCCAGATCTCGACCTTTGCCGATGCCCAGCATCCCGATTTAAATCAGATTGTCGATTATCTGGTCGACCCGTTGCGCCTGCCAGATATTGGCGCCTTGGGGATATTGCTGGCGGATCCTTCGATCGAAGTGGTGATGCATGCCGCCGAAAATGATATTTTGGAACTCCAACGCGATCTCCACTATACCTTTCAGAATATCTTCGACACGCAACTGGCCGCCCGTATCTTGGGTTGGCCACATGTCGGCCTGGCCGCGATTCTAGAAGAGCAGTTTGGCATCATCAGTGATAAGCGCATGCAACGCACCAACTGGGGCAAACGGCCTTTAACCCCGCAACAGATCACCTATGCCCAGATGGACACACACTTTCTGCCCACGTTGCGCATGATCTTAATCGATCAACTCAAGGCCAAAGGCCGCTGGGAAGAGGCGCAAGAAGCGATGACGGCGTTGAGCAAGCTCGACTATCAGGCCAATGTCCATCCTAAGCGCTCATTTTGGCAAATGAAAGTGACCCGCGAAATTCCCCGCGAAGCCACCGGCCTGCTCGAAGCGCTCTGGCAATGGCGTGAACAATTGGCAGAAAGTGAAAATTGTCCCCCGTTTAAGATTCTTAACGATCAGACCTTGGGCGCCCTGACGAGGCAACGCCCCAAAACCCTATCCGAGTTGCAACAGATCGCCGGGTGGAGTGAGTATCAACGGGTGCATTACGGCCAAGCGCTGCTCGATGTGATTGCCGAAGGCCAGCGGCGCCCCCTACCTGCGCCGCCAGCCTTTAAAATGCGGCCAGAGCAAGCGCTGGATAAACACGCGCTCAATCGCTATGACGCCTTGCGCCGTTGGCGCAGCAATGTGGCCGAAGCGCGCGGTGTGGCGCTTGAGATTATTTTTAACAATAACACCCTGTTGGAACTGGCGCAGCAAGCACCACAAACCGAGGCGCAAATCCTAGAAATCCCGGAGATTGGCCTGTGGAAGGCAAAAACGTACGGTCCCGACATCATAAGAATCTTGCACAACAAAATTTCGTAAAGAATTCAGGTAACGATTCAGGCTAGGCAAAGAAACCGGGTTTTTCTGGGTAGCATTCGCCTGTCTTACGCATAAAAAACCCGGTTTCTGGCTAAACAGTTACGAATTCAGCTTAAACTAGTAGACGATAACTGGTTATATTGTACACGATCCTAGCCGCTACGCAACCCCCAGAGTTAGGCTTGATGGCCAATCCGTAAAGCAGCAAAAAGACGGCCAGAAATCGCCCAGGCAATCACAAGCACTTCAACCAGGATCATCAACCCAGCAAAGCTTAAGACCAGATTCAAAATGGCGGTTTGGGGGATCATCGGGATCAATGGCGGCAATACCACCCCGGCGGCATTCCCCGTACGCAAAAATGGCGTGAACAATTCGGCCGCGGTCGCCCCGATCCACTGACCGCTGAGCGCGCCATAAGCGATGATCAGCGCATATTCCAAGATCACCTGGCCCAACACCTCACGTTGATAGAGACCAAGCGCCCGTAACACCCCAAATTGATAGAGTCGATCCTGTAACGCGGCATAGCTATAAATCAACAGAGCCAACACGGCCATCAACGTAGCCGCCAAAAAGCCAACGGAAAGGGTGCCAAAGATCCCCACGCGTTCAAAACGGGCTTGCTCCTTGGCAATCATGGCTGGGGCATCACGCCATTGCGTCGTCTTGGCACCCGTGGTCGCCAGGGTCTTGAGCAACGTTTTTTCGGCCAGATCGGGAGAAAAACGGGAAAAATGCTTAGGATCGGTGCGCAGCCAGAGTTGATAGGGAAAAGTCGTGCCGCCCCCCTGCAAAAACAGATATTCCAGATTGCCAATCACCGCGGTTTCATCCTCCGCATCGGGATCGATGGTTGGGAAATAGGTGTAGACACCGGCAATTTTAAAGAGCCCGTTGACCGTCACATCTTTGTCCAGCCCCACGCTAATCGGGACTTCAGCCCCGATTTGATAATGGCTTTGGGTTAAGAATTTTTGTGAGACAAGGATATTATTTTCACCAAGCGCCAACTGATTCATCAACGCCCCCAGCGGTTCGTTGGCAAAATCAGGCCGAAACCAGGCAACGGCAGGAAAACTGGCGCGGTCAACGCCTAAAAATTGCCCATTGCTTGCATTATCGCCGTCGCCGATGCGCGCGCCATAACGCCCCACCCGCCCCACCGCCTGCACGCCCGCTAATTCGGAAAATTCCGTCTCGGTGGGCAGCCCTTCGGTGCTGGTTTCTGCATTTGTATTGCCAGTTTGGTTCGTATTGGCCGTCTGGGTTAGCGGCAAAAACGCGACATCGGCCCCAATACTGTAATAGATGCGGTCGATCAACCACTGATCCAGGCTGGCCGCCAACGAACAAGTATAGACGCCTAAAGCCAGTGCGGTGATCACCAATAAAAGTGGATTGACATAGGTGTGGCCCTGCCGACTCAGTTGGCGCAAGGCCAGATGGAGCGTTGTCCAGGGCATCCATTGCGCCACTTTGTCCAACAAACGCATGAAGAGCAGAAACAGCCGCATACTCAACAATGCGGCACAGAAGATCACCAGCGCCGGCAAGAGGATCAGCAGTGGATCTTGGAACAGTGCGTCGGGTTTGTTCTCTATCACACGGGCCAACGTGCCGCGCTGCACCAGTTGTTGATAGGCATAATAGGTGGGCAACAGGAGTAAAAAATCGAGATAAGTGCGCTGCCACCACGGCGGCCGCGCTGGGCGCGCCTGGATGCGCTCTTGTGTCACTACACTGTGCCGCGCCGCCTGATAAATTGGTCCCAGCCGAGCCAACAAGGCCACCACCAGCGCTAGTACAATCAACCAGGGCCGCACACCTTGCCACGAAACGGGCAGTTGTTCGCGCTGGATAAAAGTGAGAAAGCTGACTGTATAGCCCATCATGCGCGCCAGCCACATGCCCAAAAGAATCCCAAGCGGGATGCCCACGCTATAGAGCAACAGTTCTTCGATGATGGTCAAGCTGAGTACGGTCAGCAGATCCATGCCGCGGCTGACGAGGACAGCAATTTCACGCCGCTGCCAATCAGCCCTGATGATCGCGAGCAGCAGCAGAAAAGCGAGCAGGAAACCCAAATTAGGCAGATTAAAGCTTAACAAGGTAAAGGTGAGGGTGGTCTGGCGTTGGACAAACTTTTCCAACGGATCAAGCGCGGATTTATCTAGCTTGGCGCCGGGCAAAAATTGATTGATAATCTTCATGCCACGATCAAACCCAGTGACATAATCGCGGGCCTGCACCGGATTGAGCACCCGATCATCCAGGTTGATCAGCCAGGAGACGGCGCCAGCCTTGGCCGGCTGCATCGCCTCCGCAAAACGGATATAATCTTCCCGGCGCACCAACAAAGCCTTCTTTAGCTGTTGGTCTGGATTGCTAAACCAGAAAGAATTGCTGGCATCTTTGGCGCGCCACAGGCCACGTACCCGAATGCGATAGGGTGACTGGCTCAAGTTCACCGCCACACGGAATTCTTCGCCTGGCAGTACGCCCATTTCCGCGGCCATGGTGGCCGGCATCCAAACATCGAGGGTGTCGTTCGCCGAAATTTTGGCCGCCGGCATCGCCTCACCAGCCACAATCGTCATCTGGTCGGCGACATCAGCCATGTAGACCAGGGTGACTGAATCTAAAATCGAATTGCGCGCCTGGGCATAGCGTGTGTCATTTTCACCGGGTAACAACATTAAACCAGAACTTTCAACCACTAATCCTTGTTTGCTAACCGGCAATCCAATCTCGCCAGCCAGCGCGCCCGCCATATTGGGGGCCACCTTTTCGGCCATCGTCAACGCGACCGGTTTACGCGCGCTGGGAAAAAAGTAGACGCGCATGGCAAATGGTTGGCGGCCAGTCGTCTGGCTTAGGTCGACCAATTCCTGCGAAAGAATGACGCGATCGACAGCCTGCGCAAAAAAACCGGCGCTGGAAAGCAGGCCAACCGCCAGCACAACCCCAAACAGAGCCAACAAGGTTAATTGTGGACGACTGCGCATACGGCGCAAGGTGAGCAAGAGCAAATCGGGGAGAACGAAGATCGACAAATTCATGCAAATTTTTTATTTTAACCCAAGGATTTCACGGTTGAGGTGCTTATGCGATATGCGACGGTGGGATGCCAAAGATCGTTTTGAAAACGCGCGAAAAATAAAACGGGTCCGTATAACCAACTTCGTACGCCGCCTCTTTGACCGAATGGGCTTTTTCGTGGATCAGGCGATAGGCCACCATCACGCGTTCGCGATTAATCACAGCGGAAGGCGTCATGCCTAATTCTTGGCGAAATAACAAGTTGATATGCTCGGGCGAGAGCTGGAAAGTTTTAGCCAACGCTTGCCGGTTGAGTGGCTCGCGTAAATTGGCACGGATAAAGTTGATCATCGCTTGCATGCGCGGGCTAAGATCGGGCCCCGATGGTTGCTGCCAATGACCCACCAAGATCAACATGATTTCGCGGGCAATCGCGCTCGTCTGCAACTCACGATAGGGTTGATAGCTGCTATAAACGTGGGCGAGCCGTTTGAAACGCTCATGCAGATACGTGACATCGCCGACATGCGTCACGCGTTCCGGTGCGACAGCGAGCCGATAATCACTGGCGGCCCAAGCGCCTAAGGGAGCAAACTCAAAATGTAAGCCTGAGATCCAGCCAGTACCGCTCCGATCCACTGAACGGAACGTGTGCCAACGACCAGGCTCGATCAACAATATCTGACCTGCGACCAGGCTTAGTGGCGCCTGGCCTTCCTCCAAATATTCATAGTTGCCTTGGATCAGCAGAATGAGTTGGAGATCGGGAATACACCGGTTTGACCAACTGCGTCCTGGACATACATCATGATAATTGGCGATGCGGACCACAGGCTGAATTTCGGCGGGTGACACAAAAACCATAAGATCATTCTAGATATTATTCTAGTCCATGCAGTTACAATCCAAGTCCATTCCAATTTGCAGAGGGGTACTATATCATTCTTGCTAGATTTCATTAAATCTCGCTTTCCCTAAATCTAGCTTTCCCTAAACCCCTAGCTCGATTTA
>JBBQBY010000374.1:0-6988 GCA_038318235.1 Caldilineales bacterium | reverse complement strand
GGCTTTTTCGCTAATTTGCGCCGACGTGGCGTTGGTTTGGGCGCCAATCTGACCCACCACCATTAAACGGAGCCGCTGACTGAGCAATTCCTTGAAGATCGCCACATTCTTGTCGGTGCCGGCCAGGATCAGACGACGGGTGTCAGTCCGCCGATAAAATTCTTCGGCCATTTCAGCCGCATCTTGCAAATTTTGCCGTGCCTGACCGGTTTCACGCCGTTGAAAGCGCGAGGCCGACCAGCCGCCCGATTTATGCAGTTTGACCTCTTCGCCCATATAGCCTTCGGCGGCTTCCAGATCACCCATCGTAAAGCTGTAGAGCCGTGCACCCTCTTGATCCACATGGATCACGCCATAACGTTCATAGGTGTCCATGAGCATGGCGAGTTGACGGATGTAGGGGCGAAAACTGACCCAGACACTATCTTCGACCGGCACCTGAAAGCTGTGCGCCCACCAGAAGTTTTCTGCCGCACAACTAAACATGATCAGCCCGCGCCCCTGGCGATTATAGCCGGTTTCGACAAAGGTTTGCACGCGTTTGATGTCATCTGTCGCGACATTTTCTGCCTTGCTGAGCAAATTGCGTAACGCCAGCCTGTATTGCTCCACCGTACGCTGCTGGGGATCGACATTCAGATAAACACTCAACACTGAATGGTCTTGGGTTTCAAATTCAACAGCTTGGCGTACATCAACATTAGTAAGCATAAAGCCTCCTCTAATGGGTTCGGGTGTATGGTACGGATTGCAGATGGGTAAATGAGGGATAAGCGTCGACTGAAGGCAACAGTATCATGTTCCAGGCAGCTTGTCAACCGGAAGGCAATTATTTGGTAGGGTGTGCGGTCCTCCAATCGATTGGCTTGTTGCGTTTGCTCCTATCCTCAAATCGATTTGGGGACCAGAGTTTCTAATCTTCCTGGAAGGGGTCAGCGATCGATTCGATTACCCTGAAGTGTCTGACCCCTTCCAGGAAGATGGTTGACGAAACCCCCGGGTTTTATCCTGAACTCGGTATAGATGCAGCAAACACATCCAGGCAAAGGACACATCTATGATTAACCATTTGTATCGACACAAGTCCATAATGAAAGTTACAAATTCAGCTTACGCACAGAATGAGCAGTGCAAAGACGCATTAGACGGTATAGTAGGCGTTACAAATAAAATTAGAGAGAATTTCTCTTGAAATTTTGTGCAAATTGTCTATTGAAGCCAAGCAAGGCAAGCGGTATACTAAAGCTAGTGTTGACGCAGAAGGTATTGCCCAACATCGCAAAGTTTACTGGGGAGCGAACTTTGCACACCGTCTGGGTCGGGGCATGGGCTCACACAGGCAATAGTATCTGCTAAGCAATTCTCCTTTGGTTCTTCCTTCCTTTCCTACATCCTCTGAAATCGCCACTACCCGGCACAGTAGTGGCGATTTCGCTTTCCCTACGCTAGTCGATCATTTGCTATACCAGCGAACAATACGGCAACCGAGGTAGAGAAGCAATCAGATCAGCGTAGGCAAACGGTCTTGAACGCGTCATACATTGATCAGATGTTTCTCCTAAAATTACTTTAGGATATCAATGCGTAGTTCAGCCAGGAGAAGCAGGCGATTTTGCTTATCTCCAAGCAGGTGGCCATTATCTCTGAGCCTATTGGCTGAGCCACGTACAAGGCGTTTCGAATCAAAGTGGACTTATCTGCGTAGAGTGTGCAAAAGGGTCAACATTTCTAAAATTCATGCTCGTTTGTACATTTTGGCTGCATAAGTGATGAACTTACTGCGCATGAAATACCGCTGAGTTAGCCATCCACTACATATAAAGACACGAAGTATTGTCAGATTGGCAATGCAAGTGAAAGGTGCAATGTATGAGTTCTTCGTTTGCGAATGCAAGTCTCCTGCCAAACAATCTATTCCAGGGTGACTATTGGGCTTTGGGCATGCAGGCTGGAAACACCACGGTTGCAATCGACCTAAATCATATTCTCCAAGATGCGCGTATGGGCGACGAATTGGCCTTTAGTCGTCTGGTAGACTACTATCGCAGCACAGCCGAACGCGCCGCCCAACACATTTTACATACAGAAGAAGCCGCCGCCGACGCCGTCCAGGATGCATTAATTAAAGTGCATCGAGCCTTGCCGCGTTTTCAAGATGGCAATTTTCGCTCCTGGTTGCTCCGCATCGTTACTAATACTTGTTATGATCATCTGCGCCGCCAAAAGCGCCGCCAATCACTGAGCCTGGACGAGTTAACCGAAGGATCGACTGGGCACGTCTTTGCGCAGATCTCCACCGACACCCAAAATCCAGAAACGCTCACGCTGCACAAAGAAAGTATGCAAGTGCTGTTGAAGGCGATCAACGAACTGCCCACCTGGCATCGCACGGTTGTCTTGCTGATTGATGTACAGGGCTATGATTATTCTGAAGCAGCCGAAATGTTAGATCTGCCCTTAGGGACAATCAAATCACGCCTGAGCCGCGCCCGGTCAACCTTGCGCGATGCGTTAATCAATGCCGGTTTGGCTCCGCAACATAACAACTAATGGTTAATGCTGGATGGTAACGGTTAACGAAATTTGCCGGTCGCCGTTGCATTAATCAATCTCCATTAACCATTCAGCATTAACCATTACACCAGTTCTAGCCACACCGAACGCCAATGACCAATCGGGCAAAAGCCCAGCTTACGATAGACAGCCCCTGCGGCCGGGTTTGCCCAGTAAAGCGCCGGTTGTTTGCCTTCAACAAAAAGCTCGCGGCACAGTGCGCTGCAAACTGCCTGGCTCAAGCCACGCCCGCGTGCGGATGGTGCGGTAAATACTCCCCCAATCATAGCCATGTGGCGAATCTCTGCGTTGGTCAACGCCGTTGCGAGGACGTTGCCAGCTGTTTCGGCCAGCCACAAACGTGTAGCTTGCAAAGGCCGCATGATCGCAGCTGGCGGGCGCGCCATTTCATCGGCCGTGGCATAAAACTTTGTCAACGCCGGAAGATCGTCCATGCGCGCGCGCCGCACGGTTACATCAATGGATGGGGCAACCGGGCGAAAATTGGCTTGGGATAAATTCATCAATTCTTCAATTTTGATTGGCTCGCCGCGATACCGCTGGAGGTAGGGCAGGAAAGTGGCAATCCCACCGGGGTTGTCTTGCAAACGCGTGGCGCCCGCCGGGTGCGCATCCACCACCTGGCCCAGCCCCTGCCAATCAGCAGCAGGTTCCCCATACACAGACCAACCCGTCATATAACGATTCAAAAGCGCGCGCAGGTGATAAGTGCCCGGCGCGTCTTTTGTCACATCACCCCAAAATTCGCAAAAATCGCGAGCAAAACCAAGCGTTTCCAGATTGCCCCGCATGTAAAGCGTAAGCTGGGGTGCAGCAGCGAGCAAGGCGAGCGCGTCTGCCCGATCTTCCTCGCGTAACAGACGAATCATCGATCATCTCCAATGATAAAATTGAATAGACTTACGCAAACAAAAGCGAATCGCACGCAAAGACGCACCTATTCCATGATAAAAGCCCAGCGCCCAGGGCCGTGTTGTTCTAGGTAGAGCGTTACAGCCAACGTCAAGTCTTGCTGCAACGCCAGCGGTTGCGTACGCATCCAAAACCCAAAGTCACTGCTCCACGGTTCGCCGTCCAAGACGGTGCGCAAATGCAGTTGGCCGAGTGGTCCCAGCGCGGCCAACATCCCAGAAGCATGAAAAGTCAGCGGGAGTAGACTGCGATCATAGTCAACGCGACAAAACGTCGGTTGCCATTGGCCGTTGACTGCATCTAGCAGCAGATAGTGGGCACGCGGGTCACCATCATAAGAGGAACCGACACTGCCGCCGTTAAAGATCCGCCATCCAGCCACCCTGCGATCCATGGGGCGATGCGTGTGGGCGCAGACAACGACGCTTTCCGCCACGTCCGCGAGAACATTTTGGATCACTTCATCCGTAGTCTCGGCCAATATACCTAGAAATGGGTTGCCAGGGACGCCATGCAGCAGACGGATCGGTGGACCATCGACAAAGGAAAGCGCCAATTCCGTAGGGAGTGTACGAATCGTGTCTAGGTGCTGGGGATGCAAATGCTCTTGCGTCCACCATAAATCAATAAAACGCGCCCGATTCGTGAAAGGCGGCTGATTGGCCGGGGTATTGATCGCCCCGACCACCAGTTCATGATTGCCTTGGATAGCGGGCCAGCCTAGCGCCGCCAACAAGTCCATGACTTCGTTGTTCCACGGGCAGCGATTGATCTGGTCGCCAGCAAAATAGATGGCGTCGGGGCTTTGCCGCTTTAAATCAGCCAAGACAGCTTCGAAAGCCGGCAAATTGCCATGAATATCGGCTAGAATCGCCACACGCATTACGCAAGCTTCCGGTTGTAGAGTGGATCAAGGGCACGCACAACCTGCTCACGCCCCGAGGCGCTGGCGTAAGCGTGAAAGACGCTGGTCAGATCATCACGGTCGGGATCCAAGCCCTGGTCGTGCGCCCAATGATAGAAGAGAATGATCTCCGGCTCGCCGGTTACCAATTCCCAGTAAAAGAGCTGAGTGATTACGCCCCCAGCCGCTAGCATCCCCGTCTCTGCATAGGCCGCCAGCGCCGGCCGACGATCATAAGGCAACCGGTACATCGTGGCGCGCCAGCCGCCCGGCTCGACCCGCTCTTGCACATCTTCCAACAGCGCAAACTGAGCAACCGGATCACCATCTAGTGACAAGCCCACGCTGCCCGGGTTGATCAGATGCCAGTGGCGGTGTAACAATGTTTCATCATTCAACCGCACGGCTTGCGCGGGATCAACCGGCGAGGTCATGCGCACTGTGTTGAGTAAGTCCAGATTCATGTGAAGATGCCGGTCAATCTGGACATGCGTATGCGCCGAGATCAGGGTGCGTTCCTGCACATGGGTAATTTCGGCAATAACTTTTTCAGGTGGTTGGTGATTGTAAAAGCCCACACGATTGCGGCCTGGCACACCGTGCGCGACACGCATGGGTTGGGTGGTGGGGATATAAAAGGTGCGTTCATCGGGCAACATCGCCAGATACGCGCCTTGCGCGGGGGTGATCCGCTCTAGCAACCAGTGTAGTTGCCCCCACCGTTGATGATCTTGATAGGCTTGGAGGGCGCGTTCCGTGCCAAAATCGAGGTAGTAGAATTCGTGGTTGCCGCGCACCGTAACACAGTTCAACGCACGCACGCGGTCAATTACTTCGGCGCTGAAGGGTACGCCGTTGATCAAGTCGCCGTCAACCACAATCTGGTCCGGTTGAAGCGCTTCTACCTTAGCCAGTACAGTTTCCAACGCGGGTAAATTACCGTGAATATCAGCCAACATTGCAATCCGCATATCTGTACTATACACGCAACGACAAGGTGAGGCAAACCGGACAGGCTTAGGCTAGCAGAGTAAGTAAGTAGGGATTGGGGCGTGGCGATTGCTCGCTCTTAATCGCCACGCCCCAATCCCTACTTACCTTATGACACTTACCCATAAACTACCGGGTGTGGTTTAAGATAGACGGTAATTTCGCTGCGATTGTGAAACAACTGTCGGGCCCCCGCAATTTGATAGGCTTCGCGCAGGATATTAAACGCATGGTCAATAATCGGCGGGCGGTTCTGCTCGGGCAATTTCAGCGTCATGATCACGATGCCGTGTGGCTGCAACTGGCGCGCATACTTCACCATCAAGCGCGCCGAGTCTCGCGCGTCCATGCGCATGTCGTTGACGATAATATCAAACTGGTCGGGATCGTCGGCCAGGTACGCTTCGGCGGTCATACGCTTGTGCCGCACACCGCGATCTTGGGCCACGCGCGGGTCTAAGTCACCAGGGTCAATTGCGGTGACATACTGTTCATACAAACGCAGCACACGCGTCCAGCCGCCCGGTGATGCGCCCAGATCAAGCGCCACGCCATGCGGCGGCAACTCAATCCCAAAGATCTCCAGCGCTTCCAACAATTTAAATTCGGCGCGACTCACCTGCTCCGCTTCGCGCGCAAAGCGGCGCACGCCCCCCGCCCAATCAGAAAGATTATGCAGGGTCAGGGAAAGGCCGATGAAGGCGGAATGCGGGATCGGCGGACTGCCCGCCGGCACGGGATGATCTAGGGTAACGGCACAAACAACCGATAAAATCTGCTCCGGCAGCCGCACATCCAGCGGCGCAACGGTGTTGGTTTTGATCACGTCGGCCAGGGCATTGTTGACATCAAACGGCTTATACGGCAAGTCAGCCAAGATGCGGGTCTGCACGGAAAAGGCCAGGTCGGGATCGATCAAAGGGACAATTTCCAGTGTGACCTGCTCGCGCAGCGTAGCCAAATCGGCCTCCGTCTGGGCTTGTAATGGGACAACTTTTTGCACCGGCGATAGATGGCGGATAAAGATCGGCGGCGCTAAGCGCCACTGCTCGGCCAGTTCAACAAAAGGCAAAGCGCTCTCCACCAGAAAGATGCCGGGCGCCAGGGTCGCGACCACCTTGGCGCTGCGGAATGTGCGCTGCAATTCGTCCAGCGCCAGATCAGCGAAATCGAAATCAGCGGTCATAATCAATTGATTCATTGGGCGGCCACCGTTTTGCGGATCTCAGCGGCCAGCCAGCGCGCCCGCTCGGGGGCATCCCCCACATGATCAGAAGCATCGAGCATATCGGGGATGGCGTCCGCCGCCACATAACGTGTAATCCGCGCATCCTGCGCCAGCAATTCGCCCAGCGGATTCGGTTGCCCATTTTGCAAGGCTTGCCAGGCAACGAGGCTCTGCTCGCGGATCACCTCATGCAATGCTTGCCGATCGCCACCGGCTTTGACCGCCACCATCAGCACCCGTTCTGTGGCGGCGAAGAGACCATAGTCGCGCAAGTTGCGCGCGGTCGGTCCCGGCCAGATGCGCAAGCCTTGCACCAAACCGAGGCTGCGCTGCACCGCTTCATCAGTCACCAAAAAGGCTTCGGGCAAGACCAAGCGCCG
>JBBQBY010000373.1:0-6991 GCA_038318235.1 Caldilineales bacterium | reverse complement strand
TTTTTGTCCACCTGGTTGGCGCCGATGGCAAGCCAGTTGCGCAAAGTGATCGGGCGCCGGAAAATGGGTTTTATCCGACGTCGGGTTGGCATGTCGGCGAGTGGGTGGCCGATACATATCCACTTGCGATACCGGTGGATGTGCCAGCGGGCCGTTATCAATGGGTGGTTGGGCTTTACCAACCGGCAACGCAGGAACGGCTGGCGCTGAAAACGGGGGGCGATGGGTTAGTTTTAGGTGATCTTGCCATCGTGACTAGGTGATAGCCTACTAAAGTAAAATCGGCTAGAGACCAGTAGTTTTCGTCGAGCCAGCTTCCTGGAAGCGGACAGCGCCTTTCTCGTAAACGAGGCCATCGGTGTCCGCTTCCAGGAAGCTTCCGAACACCCGTTTTCAAACTGATTTTACTTTAGGCTTGCCAAGTGACATAATGCACAGTTTTTCGGTGCCGATCTCCTACAAAAATCAGCATTGTGTCTTCCGATAAAGTCGTGTATAATCCCCATCAGTGATTCCTCAGCATTTCCAATCCCATCTGGACCTCTGACAATCTGGAGGAAACAAAAGCGATGAATGTAGGTTATATCATTAGACGCATCGGCGTGTTTCTGATTATTATCTGGCTGGCGGCCACCATCAATTTTCTGATGCCGCGCCTGGCGCCGGTTAACCCGATCCGTGAAGTGTTGCTACAAGCGTTGCGCTTTGGCGGCTCTGGCAAGGCCGACATGGAAGCGGTAGTCAAAAATTACGAAGCAAAATTTGGCCTGGATCAACCAATGTGGCGCCAATACCTGCGCTATATGGGCGACATTGTGCGCTTTGACTTTGGCATTTCGATCTCCAACTTCCCCACCAAGGTGATCGACATTATCCTGCGTGCGCTGCCATGGACGATTGGCCTTTTGCTGGTCTCAACGCTGATCGCCTTTGGGTTGGGCACCTTACTCGGCGCTTTGATGGCCTGGCCCAAAACGCCCAACGTGGTGAACATCTTAATGGCGCCCTTGATGACGTTGTCGGCTATCCCGTTTTATCTGTTAGGGCTGATTCTGGTCTATCTATTGGCCTTTACGCTCAAATGGTTCCCCCTCAGTGGCGGTTATCAGATGGGCACGATCCCTAGTTTGGATCTTACGTTTTTAAAAGATGTGCTCTATCACTCGGTCTTGCCAGCGCTCTCGATTGTGTTGGCCACATTGGGCTCCTGGGCGATTGGCATGCGCGGCATGATGATCTCAGGGTTGGGCGAAGATTACATTACCTTTGCCGAGGCCAAAGGCATCAAAAGTCGCGATATTTTCTTCAAATATGGTTTGCGTAATGCCCTCCTGCCACAAATGACGGCCTTGGCGTTGTCGCTGGGTTACATCGTTTCTGGCGCGGTGTTGGTGGAGATTGTCTTTGGTTATCCTGGTGTGGGTACGGTGCTCTATCGCGCCATTCAAACCTTTGATTACTTTTTGATCTATGGCCTGGTGATCATGCTGATCTTGGCGATTGGTCTGGCGACGTTGATCATGGACTTGATCTATCCACTCTTGGACCCACGAATCACCTATCAAGGTCGGTAAATTAATGGGATGAGTGACGAGTGATAAGTGAAGGTTGACAATCACTCGTCACTCGTCACTCATCACGCCTCATTTCTTGGATGATGCTTATGCGTTTTCTTAAGACCCTTGCTGGTTTGCGCCACCATCCCTTATTGACGATTGGGCTGGTGATTATTCTGATGCTCATTCTTTTTGGCCCGGTTGCATCGCGCTTCGTGAATGTCAAGGGCGCTAAAGTTGGCTCATCACTGCCCGAACAAACGCCCTCAGCAGAATTCCCATTGGGGACGGACACCTATGGCCGCGAAATTTTGCCGGTGATGGTGGTGGGCACGCCCTTAACTTTGCGCATTGGTCTAATCGCCGGCACGATTGGGCTGGGGCTGGGCATTATTTTGGGCTTTATGGCCGGTTACTTTGGCGGCTGGGTGGACACGTTGATCAAAGGCGCTGCCGATGTGCTGTTGACCGTGCCCGGCCTGCTCTTTCTGGTCGTGATTGCCACGACGCTCAAGGGCGCGGTCAGCGTCAACATGATGGCGTTGGTGGTTGCCTCGTTGGCGTGGATGTGGCCGACGCGGACGATTCGCGCACAGGTGCTTACGTTGCGCGAACGCCAGTTTGTCATGGTGGCGCGGCTTAACGGCATGAGCGGTTTTGAGATTATTGTGCGCGAATTGATCCCGAATTTGTTGCCTTATCTGGCCGCCAGTTTTGTAAGTGCGGTCGGATCAGCCATTTTGGCCAGCATTGGGCTAGAAGCCCTGGGATTGGGTCCGCAAAATGAACCGACGCTGGGTATGACGATCTACTGGGCGCTCTATTCCACCTCCGTCCTGCGCGGCTTGTGGTGGTGGTGGGCGCCACCGATTGCAGTAATTATTCTGACCTTTATTGGGCTATTTCTGATCTCGATCGGGCTGGATCAGATTGCTAACCCGAAATTGCGACGGGCGACATAGGATGATGCGTGATAAATTGAAGGTTGATGCTCACGCATCAGGCAACAAGGCGTAAATGGCAGGCAATACCTCGTGGAGTTAGGATGAGCAACCCAGTATTACAGGTGAAGGATTTACGGGTCTATTATCATACGGCGCGCGGTCCGGCTAAGGCGGTGGACGGGGTGAGTTTTGAGCTGGAGCCGAACACGCGCTTGGGGCTGGTCGGTGAATCGGGCTCGGGCAAATCGACGATGGCGTTGGCGTTGATGCGCATGATCAAAACGCCAGGCCGGATTGAAGGCGGCCAAATGATCTTGGGTGGCATTGACTTGGCGACCCTCAGTTCGGAAGCGATGCGTCAGGTGCGTTTGAGCCAAATCAGCATGATCCCCCAAGGCGCGATGAATTCGCTGAACCCGGTCGTGCGTGTGCGTAAACAGATGATCGATGCGATCTATGCACACAATGTGAAGATGACGGCCAAAGAGATCGACAGGCGGATTGCCGAGGTGATCGAATGGGTCGATCTGGAACCGGGGGTGGCGAACATGTTTCCGCATGAATTGAGCGGTGGCATGAAGCAGCGCGTCTGTATTGCAATTTCAATCCTGTTGAAACCCAAGGTAATTATTGCCGACGAACCGACCAGCGCCTTAGATGTGGTGGTGCAACGCCAAGTGATGGAGACGATTGGGCGCGTGCAGGCAGAATTGGGCGCTTCAGTCATTCTGATCGGCCATGATATGGGGCTGATGGTGCAATTTGTGAACCGTATGATCGTCATGTATGCGGGCAAAATTGCCGAAATGGGCAACATTCGCGAACTGTTCACCCAACCCTTGCATCCGTATAGCCAATTATTGATCAGCAGTCTGCCACGTTTGGACAGTAAAGGTGAATTGCAGGGCATTCCTGGCATCGCCCCTTCGCTCTTGAATCCGCCCTCGGGCTGCGTTTTCCATACCCGTTGTCCGCATGTGATGGACATCTGTTCCAAACAGGCGCCCAGCCTGATTGCAATGGATGGTGGACAGATGGTTTCGTGTCATCTGTATGGCGAACCCCTCCTCTGGTAAGGGAGGGGACTGATCGCTCGTTAACCAGATAATGTGTCGAGCCGAGGAACAGACTTGGCATATACCCAACTTATCGTCCGTCCCTGGCACGTGACAGATTAGTTGGGTAAGACCTAATTTTGAAAGGATGGTTCATGACGGCGTTTCTAGAATTGCGCAATGTTTCCAAGGTCTTTGGCGGCGGGCTGTTGCATAAAAAACGCACCGTAGCCTTGGATAATTTTTCCTTGACGATTGACGCGGCTAACCCTTCGGTGCGCGCTGTGGCGGGCGAAAGCGGCAGTGGAAAATCCACTTTGGCCTTGATCTTGCTCGGCTTTTTGACCCCCAGCGCCGGCGAGGTCTTCTATCAGGGCAAGGATATGCGCAAATTGAGCAGCGCTGAGCGTATGCAGTTCCGGCGCGAAGTGCAGGCGGTCTTTCAGGATCCTTTTGCGGTCTACAATCCCTTCTACCCGATTGATCACGTGCTGACCGTGCCAATTGCCAAGTTCAAGCTGGCCAAGTCTAAAAGTGAAGAGAGAAACTTGATTGAGGAAGCGCTTTCCGGCGTGGGCTTGCGGCCCGAGGAGACGTTGGGCCGCTTTCCTCACCAGTTGAGCGGCGGTCAACGCCAGCGGATTATGGTCGCACGCGCCTTGCTCACAAAGCCGCGCTTGATCATCGCCGACGAGCCGGTGTCGATGGTAGATGCCTCGTTGCGCGCCACGATCCTGGAAAGTTTGCGCAAATTGAACCGTAACTTTGGCATCTCTATCCTCTATATCACCCATGATCTGACCACGGCCTATCATGTCAGCAACGACATCCTGGTGCTCTATAAAGGCTCAATTGCCGAACGCGGTGATGTAGATCACGTGATCAAAACACCCAAGCATCCGTATACCCAACTGCTGGTCAACTCGATCCCCTGGCCCGATTTCGACCGGCGCTGGGGTGACGCTGAAATTAAAATCAGAACTGCCAATGGTAACGTTGCCAGCAATCACGGTTGTAAATTTGCCGACCGTTGCCCCCAGGTGATGGCCGTCTGTGGTGAACGTCAACCGCCGTTTTACCAAATTGATGAGCAACAGGAAGCAGCCTGTTATTTATATCAGAAATAACGGGTAAGACTAAACAAGCCAGAAGGGGGGTGATAATTAGCACAAAACGATCGACTGCCTCGCCAATATCCATCAGCTAAACCGTGTTTTATCAACCATAAGGAGAATTGCATGAAGACAGGCAAATTTTCTCTCGTCTGGCGACTCGTCTGTTTGAGCGTGATTGTCGCGCTCGTCATGACAGCTTGCGCAACCCCCGCCACGGCTCCAACGACGACGGAGACAGCCGCAACGGCCGCACCCGCGGCCTCCGGAGCGGCGGCAGATACGGCTAAACTCCCAGAAGTGGCTCGCGAGAAGACCTTGTATGTGATGGCCGGTGGACCCAACCAGTATGATCTGTTCGACAATCAAAATCCCTTTATCCCTGGCCAAGATAAGGGCTTTCACACTGGTACACTGCCCGCGATGTTTGAACCGTTGATCATGTTTAATGTGCTCACTGGCGAATACAAAAACTGGCTGGCCGAAACTTGGGAGTACAACGCAGATTTTACCGAAATTACGATCAAGTTGCGCGCCGGCGTCAAGTGGAATGATGGCCAGCCCTTCACGGCTGACGATGTGGTCTTTAGCTTTAACATGAACCGCGACAATGCTGGCAAGATGGTGCATCTGGCCGATTTGCCCGAATACCTCAAAGAAGCCGTCAAGGTCGACGATCTGACCGTCAAGCTGGTTTTGAAGAAACCGAATCCAGCCTTCTGGGCCACCACGTTGACCACCAATCATGGTCCGCTGATTGTGCCAGAACATATCTGGAAGGGTCAGGACCCGCTCGAATTCAAAAACTTTGACATCGCCAAAGGTTTGCCGGTCGGCACGGGGCCATACAAGCTCGTTTTTGCCTCGCCGCAACAGAAGGTCTACGACTTGCGCGACGACTGGTGGGCGTCCGCCAGTGGCTTCCAGCCCAAGCCAAACGTGCAGCGCATTATCTATTTACCGGAACAGGACGAAAGTCAGGCCGCACAATTGATGATCAACAACCAGCTTGATATGGGGCCGATCATGCAGGTGTCGACCTTGAAGACCGTGCTGGCGCAAAACCCGAAGATTCAGATGTTCACGGGTCAGCAGCCACCCTACGGTTATCTCGACTGGTGTCCGATTGACCTCAATCTGAACGCCAGCGTTGAGCCGTACAACGACAAAGATATTCGCTGGGCGATCAGCTATGCGATCGACCGCGAAAAGCTCGTCGCCTTGGCCGAATCGGGCGCAGGTGTGCCAGCGTTGCACCAATTCACCCCTTATGCCTGGTTCAAACCGTTTGATGAAGCGCTCAAGCCGATCTTCGCCAAATATAATTATGACACCAAGCTGCACTTGGACAAGGTGGATGAGATCATGCAGAAGAAAGGCTGGGCCAAGAATGGCGATGGCCTGTGGGCGAAAGAGAACGCGACGTTCAAGATGAATATCGCCGTGCCTAATTGGTTGAAAGCCTATGGCCCACCCCTAGCACAGCAATTGAAAGATGCTGGCTTCGACGCCACCTTTGACAATTCACCAGGGCTTGACTCGCAGGTGCAGACTGGCGATCAAAAAGAATCGTTTGGTTGCAAGGGGCCCAGTGGCGTGTTGGGTATGGATCCCTACTTTATGTTGTCGATCTACGGGGCGCAATATTTCCGTCCGACTGGCGAACCGGCGCCGATCTCGTGGGCCACTTCGCGCTGGCAAAATG
Source organism: Caldilineales bacterium (assembly GCA_038318235.1). Taxonomy (GTDB): domain Bacteria; phylum Chloroflexota; class Anaerolineae; order Caldilineales; family Caldilineaceae; genus JAPLGZ01. The sequence continues at coordinate 619 of JBBQBY010000373.1, read as the reverse complement.
CCGAATATGATAAGTTGGTGGAGCAGATTGCGCCGCTTAAGGCCGACGATCCCAAGACGTTGGAGATCTTCACCAAGGCGATGGACATCTGGGTGAGCGAAATGCCCGATATTTACGTCGGCCAATTGATCATTCGCTATCCAATGAACACCACCTATTGGACCAACTGGCCTATGGAAGGCAACGTCTACGGCTTCCCGCACTCGTGGCAGGCGGATTTTGAGATGACATTTATCAACTTGAAACCGGCGACGAAGTAAGGCTCATGAGCCGCCAAAGCTGAGCTGGAAACAGAGACTGCCTTGGATTGCCAGGACGGTCTCTGTTTTTGTGCCTGCTCGCCTGTGCCATACCCCCTCGCATGCTTGATTCTATCTGTTATTACACTATCAAAATTGTAGCACAATGCGCTATAATCGCCGTAGCATTTTTATCTTCACCCGCGGCTTGACACCGCTAACCAATGCAACGGAGAAACTTTTCATGTTTTTTGAACTGCGTGAATATCATACCAAGCCCGGCAAGCGCGATGAATGGGCCAAGTTGATGGACGAAGAAATTATCCCCTATCAGGTCAGCAAAGGCATGATCGTTGTTGGATCCTTTAACGGCGAGCAGG
>JBBQBY010000372.1:0-7000 GCA_038318235.1 Caldilineales bacterium | reverse complement strand
TTCACGCTGGTAGGCGGCGAGAATGGCCGCCATCGCAAACGAGTCACCAATCGCCACTTTGACAAAAAAGGCGAAGATCAGGGCAATAATAATGCTCCAACCCGCCAACGTCGGCGAAAAGATCGACAACAATCCACCAATCGGCGCGGAGAAGAGCAGCCAGACCAGCAAGAAGGGAATATAACTGATCACCATCAGGGCGACCGCAGCGGTCACCAACGGTTTCCAGACCATCGCATAGAGCACCAGGCCTTCTTGGGCCGATTCCCAGATATTTTCGTCACGCCGCCAGAAGGCGCGCGCCAGAATCGCTTCGTCGATGTAGCTGGTGGAATAGCGAATCACCCGATTGATGATGCCAACTAAGGTGCGAATCGAGTCACCGGGCAGCCACGAAGCAATCGAAAAGACCAGGCCCGTGAACATCCGCACCACGCTCTCGACAATTTCATCGACCACAAACATCACGCTGACTTGACCAAAACGTTTGGTGACCTGCTCTTTGCCCCAGGCGAGTTGACTTACACCAGCGGGCAATTCACCATTGGCCAATAACTCGGCCATCACGGCGATATGGGCGGCCTTAAGCAGGTAGAAGACATATTTATAGGCCAAATTGTAGATCGGAAAGGTGCTGACCAACGCTACAACGGCCAGGATCCAACCAAGCGGGGCAAAGACCTGGCCCACAAGATAGGCGAGGCCGATCGTAATGCCCCAATAGATGAGCAATAAGACCCAGAAGGCGAGATAGAGGCCAAGTCGCACCAAAAGAATTGGCGCCGTCTTGATCACCAAATTAAATGCAGTGCCCAGGTGTAACCGAGCGAGACCCATAACGCTTTTCCTTTATTTGGAGAAGTAATGCACCATAATTGCTAGGGCCAGGCGCCACTAGGCTAGGTGCACCTGAACCGAATTGCGCTTATTATAGCACCAGTTATCCCAAATCAGACAGCTAAACACACACACCCTGGCAGTGATTTACAACTAGCAACCCGACACTTTTCCGGAGTAGGGTTGAAACCCCGTGCTGACAGGGCAGGAAGTCGGGGACGCTTCAGTAGAAGCGTCCGCTTCTACTGAAGCGCAACCCCTTGGGTGCAGGCACTAAATTCTCAGTCGCTGCGGCGACTTCCTGCCCTGTCAGCCGAGCATTTTAATGCTCCCGGCCAAAGTGTCGGGTTGCTAGATTTACAACACAGATTGCTCACTGACATTGCTCCTTGCCTCACGATCAACTACAATGCAGCCACAAGCGCATGATATAGGGAAATCATTACACGATGCATGGTCATTCACATACCAACGAAGGTTCTTTAGACGAAGCGATTCAACGCTGGTGGGCCGCATTAGCGGCAGGGCAAGCACTTGACCGCTTACCTGGCGAATTTGTGGCGCTGGAGCAGGCGCTCGGACGAATTACAGCAGAACCGGTGTGGGCCAAGGTGAACAACCCGCATTATCGGGCTGCGGCCATGGATGGTTACGCCGTCCACGCGCACGAAACGGCAGCGGCACAACCAGGTGCGCCAGTCTATTTGGTGCTTGAGCAACAGGCCATCGTCGTCGATACTGGCGACCCGATCCCGGTAGCCTATGACAGTGTGATTATGCACGAGGCGACTGAACGCGTAGACCAGTGGCTTGGCAAACAAATTCATCCAGCAATTGCGATCACGAAACCGGTTGGGCCTGGCCAACACATCCGCCAGATCGGTGAAGATATCCAGGTCGGCCAGCTAATTTTGCCCATCAACCAGCAGTTGCGCCCAGCTGATATTGGCGCGCTGGCTGGCGCTGGTCATGATCGAGTGTTGGTACGTCGCCAACCGCGCATCGCGATCTTGCCCACTGGCAGCGAATTGGTCGAGCCGGGGGCCACGCTCAAACCAGGCGCGATTATCGAGTATAATAGCCTGATGCTGGCGGCGGCGGCGCAGGAATGCGGCGCGATTCCCACTCGGCTCCCCAAAGTGGCTGACGACTTCGACCAAATCAAAGCCGCGGTAGCCCAGGCCTTGCAAATTCATGATCTGGTGATTGTCAACGCTGGCAGCAGCGCCGGTCGCGAAGATTATACGGCAGCCGTCTTTCATGCACTTGGCACAGTCGTGGTGCAAGGGATTGCCATGCGGCCAGGCCACCCTACCATTTTGGCTTATGCCGACGTTACGGTTGATAGTCATGGCCAACAGCACGAAACTCGCCGAGCATTGGCTGGCCTCCCCGGCTACCCAGTGAGCGCGGCCATCACCTTTGATCGGCTGATTAAGCCCTTGTTGGCACACTGGCAAGGCCAACCAGTGCCCCAAGCGCTGGCCCTAACAGCTGTATTGACGCAAGCTGTGCCTAGTTCACCCGAGCAAGATGAGTTTGTGCGGGTGAGTTTGGGCGAAGTCGACCACCGTGTACTGGCAAGGCCATTGACCCGGCGCGCAGGCACGATCATGAGTTTAGTGCGCGCGGATGGCATCCTTCATCTTCCACATGGTCACAGCGGTTATGCGCAAGGCGAAATTGTCACGGTAGCTTGTCAAAATTCGTTGGCACAAATTTATGCGACAATCATTGCGGTTGGCGTAGCGGATCGAGCGGTTGAAATCTTAATTGACCAGCTTCAGGAACAAGATCCCGCGTTGCGCTTGGTTCTACACCCTACCAATCGGGATGAATTACTGGATCTTCAGCGTAATCAAGCACATTTGGCAGTGAGCCATTTGCGATATACAGGAGAGGGCGAGTATAATCTGCCATCAGTTCAACAGTTATTGCCAGGGCAGGCTCTGCTGGTTGTTAATTTTGTTGAACAAGAACAAAGTGCATTGGGTTTCGTTATTCCCAAGCTACACTACGGCGATCGTAAGATTGAAAGGTTACTTGAAGTAGTTCGCAGTCAGGCATTTCGGCAGCGTATACAGAGCGTGGGTGGTTATAAAACCGATAAGTCAGGTGAAGTGATTGCTTGAATAGAGATAAAGTGCTACTATAGTCCATAAAGGTTGTCTGCTCTGTCGGATATTTCACGTAAAGCTCTAGATCGATGATAGAATATACGTTGACAAGTTTGAGAGCGACAATGGTAGCAATTTGCATAGAATAGAAAAATTTAATCCCCAGCAAAATACGTGCCAATTGTCGAATTACTAAATCTTTCATAATTGTTTCAAAAAGGAGAAATACCATGGCTTTCAGCTACACAAATTCTAAAGGACGCTCATACATCCTGCATTCCAGAGTCACGACTCTGCGCAATGGCAGCAAGCAGACCATCTACTTCTTCGCCAGCGAAGCGAAAGATGGCGCCTTAGATGCTGTTCCCCAAGGTTATGAAGTATCAGAAAGCAAGAACGGTCTGCCCGTGCTCAAGCGGCAACAGGTAGTTGAACCGGTTGTACCAGCGGCCAAGCCAGCGGCAAAATCGACCAAAGCCAAGGCTGAACCGGCAGCACCCGCAGCCGAGACCAAACCCGCAGCAAAACCGGCGGCAAAAAGCAAGACCGCCAAAGCCAAGGGTTGATCCATGGAGCAAAGTGAATCAGACCTTCCTGTGTTCTGATCACGCGCCCTGGCCAAGATCAATTGTATAAATAAAAAGAGGACCAAGAATTTGGTCCTCTTTTTACAGAGATGCATGTCAGCGTTAGGGTGCGTTATACCTGCATAACATCCATTGCGGACGGTCCCTTCGGGCCAATCTCGATGGCGAATTCGACCCGCTGGCCTTCAGCCAAGGTCTTAAAACCCTGCATCTGAATCGCAGAATGGTGGACAAATACATCGCCACCACCCTCATCGCGGGCAATAAAACCATACCCCTTCTGATCATTGAACCACTTTACAGTGCCAGTTTGCCGCTCACTCATCTTGGTAACCTCCTTGAAACTATTTGGGGATTTACTACTGACGTAACTTGCGCGGCGTGGAGAATAGGCGTGGGAGCATCAAACAGAAAAACGCCCAGATCGTATTCGTCTGGGCGGTGCGTGTCTGACATCCACTACAGAACTTGCTACGTCTGATCAGCTAATATACACCTGACTTAATCTTAAGTCAAGCCTATTTTGCAGCCGCTTATTCTTGGCAACCTTAAAATTTTCGCAATAAATAGAGAAACCTTAAAATTTTCTGAAAAATATTAAGTTGTATTTTTCTTCACAAATCCAACAATCATGCTTTATGCTACGCAGGGTACGACCGATCTTCCTGGAAGGGGTCAGACTCCTGCTAGTTAACGAATCGATTTTTGACCCCTTCCAGGAAGATTTTTGCCCAAAATCTGAGATGCACCCTACCATGTACAGACATTTGCACCATTGTCAAATCTATGCTAAACTAATCATATATAGACAGGCAATGAGAGGGATATGTTGTAGAAGCGGGTTGGCACCCAGAGAGCGATAGAGAAGCTGAAACTATCGTCGTCACCTTTCCACAATGACACCCTTGAGCCGAACGGTGAACGCAGCGGGTCGTTGTCAGGTTTCAACTGATTGTTGGATCACCTGATAATAATTTGCTGAAAGAGTAGCCAGTTTCCGGGATGCGCCCGTTAACGCGTGACGGTTTAATCTTGTTGGCCATTTCTTATCACTTGCAAGGGTTCAGATTGTAAGTTGCGGTAGATGGGCCCAGTGGCAAGACGAACCGATAAAGGTTTTGTTAGGCCGACAATGCTGGCGTAACAAAACGAATGGTGGTGGTACCACGATGCGGCTTAGGCCCTCGTCCTCCTATAGGAGGACGAGGGCTTTTTATTTTCCAGCGCTCACGTTTGCGCTAAGCTTTTGTGGCGAATGAAGCGAAAATTTGCCTATTCGCCACAAAAGCTTAGCGCCGAAATGCTAACCGGTTTTGTTAACCGTAGGGGAGAGGAGGTGGTTTGGATGAATGATGGCGATGCTGATAATGCCGATAACGCGAACAAGTTTACTTTTTTTAACCCTGTAACGAAGAAAGGATATTGTCATGCAAAATATACCAAAGCCCGAACCACTGACACCCGTGGTCATTCGCACCACCGAAGCCCACGCCCATATTGGTGAAACAATCCGCCTGCAAGGCTGGCTGCACAATTTGCGGCGTTTGGGTGGCGTCAGTTTTATCGTGCTGCGCGATGGCTGGGGCACCTTACAAGCCGTGACTGAAAACGAAGCGGATTTGGCACCGTTGTTAGAAGAGGAACTAAGCACAGAAACCGTGATCACACTGGAAGGGACGGTGGCCAGTGTCCCGCAGGCACCCGGCGGGATCGAACTCCACCAGCCGCGCATGACGGTGATTACGCCGGTGCGTGAGCCGTTACCAGTCGTCATTAGTAAACGGGAAGTGAATGCCAGTTTGCCGTCACTGCTCGACCACGCCGTTGTGGTCAACCGGCATCCAGCGCGCCGGGCAGTTTTTCGGTTGAGCGCCGGTGCAATGGCGGCTTTTCGTGCAGTGCTTGCCAACCGTGGCTTCACAGAAATTCAGTCACCAAAGATTGTCGCCTCGGCCACCGAAAGTGGCGCCAATGTCTTCAAGATCGACTACTTTGGCCGGCCGGCCTATTTGGCGCAGAGTCCCCAATTTTACAAACAGGTTATGGTCGGGGTCTTCCAGGGCGTCTATGAAGTAGCACCGGTCTTTCGCGCCGAACCGCACGACACCACTCGTCATATCAACGAATATGTCAGTCTGGACGCCGAGTTTGGCTTTATCGAAAATCACTTTACGGTGATGGCGCTGTTACGCGACGTGTTGGCTCATATTTTTGCGACCTTTGGCGAGCAGTACCGCGCTGAATTGGAACTCCTAAATGCAAAACTGCCCAGTGTACCGGCGCAGATTCCGCATATTCACTTTGCGGAAGCCAAAGAATTGGTCTTTCAGTTGCACAGCAAGGAATTGAAGGGCGCGGATGAACGCGCGGAGCCGGACTTATCGCCGCAAGAAGAACGTTGGCTGGGCGAGTGGGCGCAAAAAGAACACAATAGTGACTTCCTTTTTGTCACTGGCTATCCAATGCGCAAACGGCCGTTTTACACGCACGCCGATCCGGCGCGGCCGGCCTATTCCAATTCATTCGACTTGCTCTTCCGTGGCACCGAATTGGTGACGGGCGGCCAACGGTTGCACCGTTATGCGGATTATCTGGCCGCACTTGAGCAAGCTAAATTGCCGATAGAGCCTTTTGAAAGTTATCTGGAAGCTTTTCGCTATGGGATGCCGCCGCACGGTGGTTTTGCGATTGGGCTAGAACGGCTTCTGATGCAACTCTTGGGCGCCCCCAATTTACGCATGACGACGCTCTTTCCGCGCGATCTTAATCGTTTGACGCCATAGTCTATAGGGTAGCTAAAGCTGGCAGGATGACAAAGCACTTCTCATTCTGCCAGCTTATCATATGACTCCGAACAAGTTGGTGCGGACACGATTGCAGGGCACGCGCGCCAAGAGCTTTATACTTCTGCTTACTAATCGTGTATACTTAGGTCAAAGTGCATCCACTAGTTTGTTCAGGGGTACCCTATGCCAATTAGTACATCTTCGTTTGGCGACGAACGGGATAATCAATATAGCAAATATGACCGCTCTGACCAGTATGACCAGGAGACAATGGACTGTGCTGGTTTGAGTGCTGAAAAAGCCGAAGCCTTGTTGAAGAAATTAGGCGGCGGCGTAGTCGAGAAGTACAAAATTCTCGAGGGCATCGGCTGGAAGGCCACCATTATACCAGTTGACGACGGCGTTCAGGTTGAATTTAACGCCCACGATGAACTACTCGAAGATCTCCTGCGCCGCTTTGGCGAAATGGTCGAAAAAGCCTAGCAGATAACAGTAGATAACTCTACTGTTACTTGCTACCTACTACCTAGCCTATGCACAAAGCCACCTTCCGCGTGGGCAGCAACATCGCCTTTATCAAATATTGGGGTGTTGCTGATCCGGCGATCAATTTACCTTTGAATAATTCGATCAGCATGACGCTGGCCGCGGCGCACACGACCACAACGGTGCT
>JBBQBY010000371.1:0-7000 GCA_038318235.1 Caldilineales bacterium | reverse complement strand
CGTGATGCCTTCGCCATCTTTGACTTTGGCAAGGAAAGGTTCCATGTCTTCCCACTTTTTCACACCATCCAGGCTGAACTTATACTTGTCCAGAAGATCCTTGCGCACATGGACGCCCCACGGCTTGGGGAAGATCTGCTGGTTGATCACACCATAGATATGACCTTTGATGCGCGCCGCTTCCCAAGTGCTGGCCGGCATACTGGCCCATAGACCAGGGGCGTCTTGCTTCAACAGATCGTCCAATTCCAGCAAGCTGCCGTTCGCCACATTATTGGTGTAACTGTTGATCCACGGTGCGGTAAAGATAATGTCGCATTCTTCGCCGGCCGACAGGCGCAACTGCATCTTCTCGTTGTAGGCGCCAAAATCAATCGGTTCCAGTGTCAAATTGACATGGATCTTCTCGTTGAGAATTTTGTTCAGGGCGTCCTGCACCTGTTTCAGATCGCGCGGCACACCACTGCCGGCATAGGTATAGGTGACAGGGACAAGATCACTCTTGGCCTGCGGTTCTGACGCACTGGTGGTCGTCCCAGCCGCCGGTGCGCCCGGTGCGGCACAACCGACGAGTAAAGCCAATATCACAAAGATACTGGCGACGGTGAATAACCTCTTTTGATTCATCCTCTGTACTCTCCCTTGATTAAGTTATGGTTCAGCAAATATATCAAACACGGCTGGGCAGAAGCCACCAACAATAGTTTATTTCGTTGGATTCTGCGCGCCGAACTACCCTTTCAGACCACCAATCGTGATGCCACGCACAAAATACTTTTGCAACAACAAGAAGCTAAACAACGCGGGCCCGAACGCCAGCACCGCCATCGCCATGCGCGCCGATTGGGTGGGGATGGGTACACCGGTGGTTTGCGGGTTGGAGGCGAGAAAATTAATGTTCGCCATCAGCACATAGAGCAGGTATTGGAGGGGGAAAAGTTGTGGCACGTTGATAAAGAGCAAAGCCAGGAACCAGTCATTCCAGAAACGCAAAATAAAAAAGAGGCCAATCGTCGCCAGCACCGGCTTGGACAAAGGCAGCACCATCTGGAAAAAGATCCGCCATTCCCCCGCCCCATCAATGCGCGCGGCGTCTAACAATTCAACCGGTAACTGGGAGAACGAGGTACGCAAAATCAACACATACCAAGAAGTGACCAGATAGGGCAAAATTAAGGCCAGGATATTATCCTTGAGCCCCAGATAGCGGGTCATCAGAATGTAAAAAGGCACCACGCCGCCGTTAAAGAGCAAGGTGAAAAAGACATAAAATGAGAGCACACCACGAAAGCGATAATCTTTGCGCGAGAGGGCATAGCCAAGCAGCGAACAGAGCAACAAACCGGCTAATGTGCCCGCGGTTGTCACCAACAGCGTCACGCCATACGCCTGTAGAATCTGGCCCGGCTGCCTTAGGATGTAGGTATAGGCAAAGGTGCTAAAGCCAGCCGGCAACAAGCTATAGCCATTAAGCGCGAGCGCCTTCTCATCGGACAGCGAAACCGAGATCACCAATAACATCGGGATCACGCAGGCCAGACCGATCAGGCTCAAGATTAGGTGGACGAATAGATTACCCCAGGAAAAACGGGGCCTACGATAGGTGCTTATTACCGTGCTAGGACGAGTGATGGTGGTCAAATTTTATATCCTATCTTTCGCGACAAGCCAAACATAATTTCGCTTAAGCCATTTCAATGAAATAAGGATCCCGCGTTTGCCGAACAAAATCATGCGTAGGTGCGTGCTTGTAGCCGCATGTGCTGCCTATACCCCAATTGTGCGGCTACAAGCACGCACCTACTGGATCCTTTATGCTTTGATCGCGCCTAAGTGCAGACGAATGATCAGTTCCTTCCCTTACCAAGGGGAGGCTAGGAGGGGGTATGCGCTAGAACAGCGAATAATCCGCATTAACCCTGCGCACTGTCCAGTTTGCCAACACCACGAGCAAAAAGCCGACCACGGATTGGTAGAAACCGGCCGCCGCCGCCATCCCGATGTCGCCTAGTTGCACCAGCGAACGATAGACGAAGGTATCGATCACATCGGTAGTGGAATAGAGTTGTGGATTGTTGCGCGGCACAAAATAGAACAGACCAAAATCTGCATTAAAAATGCGCCCAATCCCAAGCAGCACCAGAATAATCACCAAGGGGAGCAGCAATGGCAGCGTGATATAGCGAATCTGTTGCCATTTGGACGCGCCATCGATCTTGGCTGCCTCAAAATAGGTCGGATCAATGCCCAAAATCCCGGCGAGATAGACAATGCTGCCGAAGCCCATGCCATTCCACAAGTTGGCCGCCGTGAGCACAGCCGGCCAATATTGGGGCGACCGATACCAGGCGATTGGTTCTAGGCTCAAGGCGATCAGCAGTTTATTGACCAAACCGCCTTCGCCACCCAAAAAGCCAAAGACAAAATAACTGACAATCACCCACGAGATGAAATGCGGAAAAAAGAGCATGGTTTGATAGAACTTGCTCATCGCACTCGTATAAATCTCGTTCATCAACAGGGCGATGCCCAACGAGACGAGGGTGCCGGTGGTAATAAACAGGCTATTCATGAGCAGCGTATTACGCGTAATGCGCCAGGCTTGGTCGGTGCCAAAGAGAAAGCGAAAGTTAGCCAACCCCACCCACGCGCTGCCCAGCATGCCCTCTTCAAATTTGTAATTTTTGAAGGCGATCACCAGTCCCAGCATCGGGAGATAGGCAAAGACCAATAGCATGAGCACGCCAGGCAGCGCCATCAGTGTAAAGGTTACAGTAGATTGAAAATCGCGTTGGCTTCCCCGCCAACTGGAACGCTTTTTGGTATTTGAGGATTGTAATACGGCAGACTGTGAGGTCGTTGCCATGATAAAAACTCCTTCTGACGCCTAGGTCGTCATTTTAACATCCAATGCCTCACGCAAACCATCCGCCATGCCCTGAAACGCCAAAACCGAAAGCGTAATCATCAGCGAGGGGAAGACAAACATGTGCGGCCAATATTGCCAATAACTACCCGCTTCCGCCAACATCTGCCCCCAACTAGGTTGCGGCGGGCGCACACCCATACCCAAAAAGCTCAGACTCGCTTCGGCAAAAACCGCCACAGGAATGCCGGCAGCAAAGCCCCAGACAAGCAACGGCGCGGCCTGCGGCAAAATATGATGGGTCAGGATGCGCCAGGTCGGGATGCCGAGCGCGCGTGCGGCTTTAATAAATTCTTGTTCACGGATCGAAAAACTTAGCCCACGCACCAAGCGACACGAGCCAACCCAACTGGTGATCGTCAACGCCAGGATCAGATTTTGCAAACTGGGCGAGAGCACCATCACCAGATAAAGCACGATCAGATACCAGGGCAGCGCCGAGAAGAGATCGACAAGGCGCGTGATCAGCCAGTCGAAAAAGCCGCCAGCATAGCCCGCAATCATGCCCAGTGGTACGCCGACCAGCAGACCGGCCAATTGCGTGATAATGCCCACCAGCAACATAGGCCGCGTGGCAAAAAAGATGCGCGTCATCATGTCCCGCCCCAACATGTCTGTCCCCATCGGGTGGAGCCACGAGGGCGAGGCCAGGGTATGCAGCGGATCAATATCCGCATAGTTGTAGGGCGTCAACCAAGGCGCAAAGATTGCGATCAAAATGACAATGCCCGAAAAAACCATGCCAAAGACCGCCAGACGGTTACGCCGAAAACGTCGCCAGGCATGCGCCCAGGGGCTTTGCGCATCCATCGGAAAATCAGCTTGTTTTGTCACAGAACCAGGTCTAACGACCGCGGTTGTCGTACTCATAACACTCACCTTTGCCAGGGCAAAACTACTGCTCCAACCGCACACGCGGGTCAATCACACCATACAGGATATCCGTCACCAAAAAGGTGACCGAGATCAGCAACGCCCAAAACATGGTGATGCCCAAGACCATTGGGTAATCACGGTTCATGCTAGAGAGCACAAAATATTTGCCCAGCCCCGGCAACCCAAAGACCACTTCAATAAAAATCGAACCGGTCATCATCGCCGGGATCAGCGGCAAAAAAGAGGTGACCATTGGGATCAAGGCGTTGCGCAACACATGGCGCAGCATAATAATCCGGTTGGTCAACCCTTTCGATTGCGCGGTCCGCACATAATCAGAGGCAATCGCTTCCATCACACATTGGCGCGTCCAGCGCGCGACTCCCCCGCTGGCGGGCAGACCAAAGGCGATCACTGGCAGCACCAAATTGATTGGCCCGCCCCACCCGCCCGCCGGAAACCAATGGAGGCGGGCCGAGAAAAAATAGACCAGCACAAAGCCCATCACGAAGCTGGGGATCGTGCCAATTAAGACAGCAAACAACGTGACGGCGCTGTCGATGCGGCTGTGTGGGTTGGCAGCGGCCAGCATGCCCAAACTGATGCCAATCACCAGGGCCAGCAGAGCGGACAACCCACCCAACAGCGCGCTATAGGGCAACGTGTCCCAGATTACCTGGGTCACGGTCTTTTCGGGCATACTAAACGGCACGCCAAAATTCAGCGTCAACGCATTTTTCAACCAGACCAGATATTGCCGCCAGACTGGTTGATCAAGTCCATATTGGCTCTTGAAGGCCGCAATCTGCTCGGCACTCTGCGGAATCTCTGCGCCCACCATCCACGGCCCACCGGACACCGTGCGCGACAGCGTAAAGGTAAAGAGCGAGAGCAGAATCAATGTGGTCAGAATCCCTAACAAACGGCGAATGATATAAGCAAACATGAAGCTGCGGATTCCTTATCAGGCGCAAGGGTAGAAACGCGGCATCAGTCAGGTTGATTAAACCGGACCGATGCCGCGCCTTTCAGCACTGCACCAATCGATTACACACCAACGCGACAACTGTCTGTAGACCAATAAATGCCTTCATAGGCATGCGGGCAACCAGGTGCGCCACCGCCAAAGAACTGGAAGCCATTTTTGTTGGGCACGAGCGCTTCTCCCTTCACATTGCAGGGCCAGAGGTCAATCGAGAATGGGCTGTGCAAGAAGTAGAAGGCCGTGCCTTCCACCAATTTAGTCTCGGCTTCGGCCATCAACTCGAAACGTTTCTTCGGGTCTAAGGTCGAGTTGGCCGCGTTGTAGAACGTATCCCAGGCTGCATCGACATGTGGATGACGGCCCGTGGAGCGGAAGACATTTAAGAAGGTGGCTGGGTCGTAATAATCCAGCGAATAGTTAACAAAGTAGATTGGCGCATTTTCTTTGAGATTGCTGGTGAAAGATTGGAAGTCCGCGGCGCGCACTTCGATTTGGATGCCCAAATTCTCTTTCCAGCGCGCTTGGATCGCCTGAGCCAGGGCTTGCTGTTTCGGGGTAGGTTGGCGCACCCACAATTCAAAGGTTGGGAAATCTTTGCCGTCTGGAAAACCAGCTTTGGCGAGTAAGGCTTTCGCCTGCGTTGGGTCATAGACATTCGGGTCTAGCAGCTTCAGTTTATCACCAATGTCATTCGGGAAGCCCTTAGGCAGAATGCCCCAGGCCGGGTTGGAAAAGCCTTGGAAAATTTCTTTCACCAATACTTCTTTGTCAATCGCTTTGCACAGCGCCAGCCGCACATTCGCATCATCCAGCGGCTTAAACTTGCCGGTGGTGTTAAAACCCAGATAATCGGTATTGCCCGCAATGCCAGGGTGTTGCTCGGCTTTCAAAACAGGATTGGCTTGGATCAGTTGAATCTCAGCGACAGGCGTCTCACCGCTGATGCCGTAGGTCGGTATGTCACCGGCGATATAGGCTGGCACACCGGTGGGCAAATTCGTTTCGCGAATCTCGACCAAGTAGGGGCGACGCACACCTTTATATTTGGGGTTTAGTTCCCACTTGTTCGCCACATTGCGGTCAAATTGGGTGAGGGTGAATGGGCCAGACGACACATAGCGCTTGGGATCAAGCGCCCAGTTATCGCCTAATTCTTCCCAGGCATTTTCCGGGGCCACGCAAAACCAAGTGCCTAAACCCGGCAGATAGGGCACAGGGGATTCCGTGCTGATCTTCAACGTATAGTCGTCAACAGCTTCAATGCCCAACTCTTCGGGTTTGGCTTTGCCATTCGCCAATTGTTGGGCATTCTTGATATCAAAATAGAACCAGGCGAAATCATAGTTGTGACTCAACGCGTGGCGCAACGTATAGACCCAATCTTGGGCGCGCACTGGTTTGCCATTGCTAAAGACTAAATCTTTGCGCAAATTAAAGACCCAAGACAGCCCATCCTCGGCAATCTTCCAGCTTTCTGCGCCGACGCCAACCACATTAAAATCAATGTCCAACGTGGTCAGGGTATCGGTGCCAGCCGCATGACCAAAGGCCCGATTATAGATCGATTCCATCAAATGCCCATAGGCACCGCCCACCTGGCTGATGCCGATTTTGATGAACTGCTCGCTCAGCGGACGCGCATCCGCTGGCAATTTCACGCCCAATGCATTGACCAATTCAGCCGCTCCAGACATCGCCCCGTTTGTGGCCGCCGGTGCGGTGGTTGATCCGGCCTGACAGGCTGCCAATAGGGAATTGAACGTAAGTCCAGCACCGACCATGCCAGCCCCTTGTAAAAGCTGGCGACGAGTGATTTGAATCCGCTTCATTGCGTTTCCTCCAGATGCGAAAAAGTGTTGAAAAATTTGATATTCTTTTTGTCTGCGCTTGGTTTGTGGTACAACCGAGCGCAGACGCGGATGGTCAATTATTGGGGCAGCGGAGCGTTCGCTTCGATCAGCCCTTGTTCGCGGATCTCTTGCCACAACGCGGCCGGAATCGGCAACGACAAAGCACGAATATTCGCTTCTACCTCAGCCGGTTTTACCGCGCCTACAACCAATGCCGTCACTGTCGGATGTGCGCCCGCGAATTGCAAGGCCGCCGCGTTGAGCGGTACATTATATTTGTCACAGATCGCTTTGATGGCGCGCGCTTTTTCCATGATCGGTTGGGGTGCAACCGCATAGTTATATTTGGCATCTGGCTGCGGG
>JBBQBY010000370.1:0-7007 GCA_038318235.1 Caldilineales bacterium | reverse complement strand
TCGCAAGCGATGAAAAAGGAGATTGTTAGCGGTGCGTTGGGCGATATCTATCACGCCCGCAGTTGGATGATGCGCCGTAACGGAATGATCCCAACCCCGAGTTTTATTCTCAAAGAATACAGCGGCGGCGGCCCGTGTATTGATATTGGTGTGCATATCTTAGATCTAACGCTCTGGTTGATGGGCAACCCCAAGCCTGTGGCTGTGACCGGCGTTGCTAAAGCGCCATTGGCTCATCATCCCGGCCAATTCGCCGCCTGGACCGGCACTTTGCTGTCACAGGAGTATGACGTGGAAGATTTTGCCGCGGCTTTTGTGCGTTTTGACACCGGCGCAACGCTTGTGCTCGAGGTTAGCTGGTTCTTGCATCATGACATTCAAGGTGAGGACATGCAGATGTGGCTTTATGGCACCGAAGGCGGCTGCCACTGGCCGAAAGCGGAGTTCTTGTCCACCAACTATGCGACGCGCCAATTGGTCAACAGCACGTTGCAATTGACCAAAGATCCGATGGAACCGCATGCGTTGGAATGTGTGGAGTTTGCCCGCGCTGTAGCCACAGGCGCACCATCGCCCGTATTGGCCGAACAGTCACTCGACGTGTTGACGATCTTAGATGGCATCTATCGCAGCCAAAAAACGGGCGGCGAAGTCAAGCTGGTATAACATTTTACAGCTTTATAACCGTGGGGTTGCACATCGTACTGGCCCGGGTATTACATGTGCAACCCCACGATTGGAACATCCGCGGATTCCCTCATATCATACCGGCGTTAGATTAAGCGATCATGAAAGAAATCCTACGCTTATGTTAAAGAAATGACAGAGACCTCTCCCCCCGCCCTCCCCTGCTGGGAGGGAGCCTGTCACGGGGCAGACGAAGTTATTTTGGTTATCCCTGATCAGTTCCCTCCCTTGGGAGGGCTAGGGTGGGGCTAGGTTTACCGACCTTTCTTCACGGCTCTCCTTACGCTCAACTTGTGGGTAAAGGTAAGCGAGAGATCAAATCTTTCATCGCGACGACATGGCGACGTGCAATGCCGCCACAACCGATAAAGGCCAAGCGCAAAGTATTATCAGGCATACATACTCTCAGCTTTCTAGAATTAACTTCACAAATCGGGGTTAAGCAAACTCAGGTAATAGCTGTTCTTCGCAACGGGCGAAAACAAAGTCAAGGAGACCAAACACCATTTCTGGTGTATTGATCGAATAAGAGAACAAATCTTCGGTAAAGACGTTATTTTCCAGTTTGCCAAAGCGCCAGGTAAGCCCCGTTGTAACAATACCATAAATTGTCAAAGGTTTAGTGTCATTGACCTTTTGGCAACAGATCATAGCTGCGAGGCATTGCGCCCAGCCACCTTCAAAATCTTGTTTTTTAGCCTCCATCACAGTGAGCAACGGTTGATTGACTAGTTTACTGATCACCCCTTCTGGCCATAATGAAACTAGATAATCTGGCTCACCAGATAGTTCATTGCTATAAAAAAGTGGGACATTGAGCCAAAGTTTTAATTTCTGGTGGCGTTTCCAGGCTTGTTGCAGAAAGGGGTAAATAAAGCTTTCGCGAAAGAAGATCTCGCTTTCCTGGGCCGCTTGTCTTCTGAGTGCAAAATTTAGATTATCTAAAAACCACTCTGGAAGTTCAAGCTGGACATCCGATAAGAAATTTTCTCTTTTGAGGATGAGCGGATACTTCTCGATGACCTGCTCAATACTTTTAAAATCACTCAATGCCATTAAGCGTCCCCTGATTGGCTCCCATGTGCAACGTATTTGCCAATTCCTATTTTACCCCTTAATCCCAGTCAATGCAATGCCCTGGACAAAGACCTTTTGCAAGAAGAAGAAGAGCAGAATGATCGGCAGCGTGATCAGCACCGAAGCCGCCATCAACAAGCCCCACTCCCGGCCATATTGTGAACTGTACTCATACAGTCCCAAGGAAAGCACGAAAAGTTTTTGGTCGCTTAAATAGATCAACGGCCCCAGATAATCCCGCCAACGGGCAATAAACTCAAAAATTGCCACGGTGGCCAGTGCGGCTTTGGCCAGCGGCAACAGAATTGACCAGTAGATTCTGAACTCGCTGGCGCCATCAATGCGTGCCGCCTCGGACAACTCGGTTGGGATTGTCATGAAAAACTGGCGTAACAGGAAGATGTATAGACCACTGCCAAAAAAATGCGGGATAATCAGCGGACGAAAATCGCCGACCCAGCCGAGCTTTTTGAAGAGTAAAAAGAGCGGGATCAAAGTGACCTGAAATGGCAACATCAGGGTGGCCACAGTAATAATAAAGAGGATTTGGCGGCCCGGCCAATTGATGCGCGCGAGGCTGTACGCCGTCAACGAACAGGCGATCAATTCACCAACCGTTGAGGTGAGTGCCACAATCAACGTGTTGCGCAAGTAGAGAAAAAAGGTGATGTAAGTGACCGTATTGGGATAATTCCACCAGGCGATTGGATGCGGAATCCAGATCGGTGGAAAGACGAAAAGCTGTTCATCCGTCTTGAGCGACGTGGAGAGCATCCACAAAAACGGCAACAGAAAGATAACGGCCGCTGGGATGAGCGCCGCATGGGTCAAGACGCTGCGCACCCACCCGCGCACGCGTTTTGGGGATAGCCAGGGGCGTCGGATCGCTGATCTTTGGGGAACTTGCTGAGTTTCGACTGCCATAAAACAAATGATCCTTTATTCAGTGAATTCGCCAAAAGACGGCGTTTCGCCTGGGTGGGAGGAAGAATAGGTGCTCAGCGGTAAATCGCCATTGAAGGCAACCCGCTTACTACTTACCGCTTACCGAAAGTAAAATCAACTAGAGCCCAGTGGTTTTCGTCGAGCCAGCTTCCTGGAAGCGGACAGCGATGGCCTCGTTGACGTGAAAGGCTCTGTCCGCTTCCAGGAAGCTTCAGAACACTCGTTTTCAAATTGATTTCACTTTAGGTAAAATCAGCGCCGCCATAGAAGACCCAAAGCCGCGCCGAACGGAAGATCAACAGGGTGATCAGCAGCGCCACCATAAATAACAACCAGGCCAGCGCCGAGGCATAGCCCATGCTGAAATATTGGAATGCCTGTTTATACAAATAGATCGAATAGAAGAGGAGTGACTGCCCTGGCCCTCCTGTGCCGCCAACCATGATGTAGGGAATGGTGAAAAACTGTAACGCCCCAATCACAGAGGTGACCAAGTGGAAAAAGATCACTGGCGTCATCATCGGCAGGGTGACATTGCGGAATTTGCGCCAGAAGCCGGCGCCATCGACATCGGCCGCGTCGTATAAATCCTGGGGTACATCCTGGAGACCGGCCAGATACAACACGATCTGCTGGCCGATGATCCACAAGGCGAGCAAAATCATGGTCTGGCGTGACCAGCGTTCACAGGCCAACCAGCAGGGCCCGCGGACGCCCAGCCAATTAAACGGTAAGTTGATCAGACCGGTTACTGGCGTAAACAGATAGACCCACACCAGTGCTAAGGCCACCTCTGGCACAAGCGTCGGCAAAAAATAGATCGTGCGATAGACAACCTGGAAGCGGATCTTGGCGTTGAGCAGCATGGCCAGCGCAAACGAAAAGATGATCGCCAATGGGATCGAAATGCCGGCAAAGAACAAGGTATTGCCGACCGCCCGCAAAAAATCGGGATCATTCGTGAAGAGCTGGACGTAATTATGGAAGCCGACCCATTTGGGATCTTGCACCCCATTAAATTCGGTAAAGCTATAATAGGCCGAAGCAAAAATCGGGTAGATCCAAAACATGGTCAGCCCCACCAGCCAAGGCAGAGCAAATAGGAGGCCGTTAATCGTATTGCGGGTTGTCGCCGAAAGCCGCCGACGCGGTGGTGCGATCACTTGGGCTAGACTGGCCATGATCAGATTCCCCCTTCCACTTGCGCACTGTGCCCTAGCATCGCTAAGGCACAGTGTATGACAGTTGTAGGGAGAGGTTAGGCATGCCTAACCTCTCCTTTGGTTTTTCGATTAGGCGAAGAAGCCAATCTTTTCCAATGCCGCGTTCACTTTGGTGTCGACATCGGTCAGGGCTTGTTCTGGGGTCTTCTTGCCGTGTGGGATCTCATCGCGGAAAGCCGTGAAGAGTGAATCCCAGAGCAAGCTACCCACAGGCACAGGCGGGCGGGTGTGTGAAACCGGCAGCAGATCCATAAAGACGGCGTGCCACGGGTCTTCGCGGAAGAACGGATCCTGCGAGGCCTTGATATTGGTTGGGATGTGGTAGGTATCCTTGCAGTATTTCAACTGGCCTTCGTTGCCGCAAAGATAGCTCAACGCATCAAACGCGCCTTCGAGATCTTTGTAGCCCTTGGGAATTGCCCAACTCCAACCACCGGCCCAACTGGCAAAGGGGGCTGCCCCATCGGGGCCGGGCATCGGCACGACGCCATACTTGACATCGGGTTTGTACTTGTGCGCCTGGGCGACCTTCCAGTTGCCACTACAGGTCATGGCCGATTGGCCGGTCCAGAAGTAATCATTCTGGTCGTTACAGGCGGTGCCTGCGCAAGCCGAGATCATCGCATCGACATTATCCACGCCAATTTCGTCAACAAAATCCTTGACGAACTGCATGGCCTTGATGTTGTTGGGATGCGCTGTGGTGATCTTTTTGGTCTTCGGGTCTTGGAACTCGCCCTTGAATCCAAAGCCCCAGGTATAGGCCCAGGCTTGGTCATAGAGCGGATTGAAACCGTAGCGCGTCACCTGACCAGTGCCGTCTTTCTTGGTCAAGGCCTTGGTCGCGGTGCGTAGCTCGTCCAAGGTTGTCGGTGGCTTCTCTGGGTCAAGCCCAGCTTCCGTCATAATGTCCTTGTTGTACCAGAGGGCGCGGGTGTCGGTATCGAAGGGGAGGGCGTAGATTTTTGCTTTGTAGGTTGCTTCGTCCCAGGCGAAGGGATAATAATCCTCGCCTTTGACACCGGCGGTCTGGGCCTGATCGGTGATGTCGCTAAAGAAACCTTGTTGGGCAAATTGCGGCACGGTAAAGCGATCCGCATAATGCAAGGCTGGTGGGTTGCCACCGGCGACGGCGGTTAGCAATTTTTCATCCGACTGGCTGCCTTGGGTGACGGGGATGTAGACAAACTTGACGGTGAGACCCTTCTTGTTTTGCTTGTTGTAGTTGTCAAGAATGCCCTTGGTCGATTCCTGGGCTAGACCTGTCATCTGTGACCAGGCTTCCAACTCCTTGGCCGCGGCGGCTGGCGCAGCCGCGCCACCACTGGTGGACGCTGCGCCCGGCGCTGCCGGGGCAGGACAGGCAGCCAACAGCACGGCGCTGGTGGCTAGACCTGTATACTGGAGAAACTGACGACGCGAAAATTTACTGCCTTTCACATTGTTCATGCTAAATCTCCTTGGTTATGGATTTAAATTGTATAAGCGATAGGCGACAATCAGTATATGCCTAAAGGCTTATCCAGTGGGATGGTAAGGCGGGAGCCCTTAATACCTGTCTAATCATGCGCCTTTGCAACACAACGGCACATGAATGGAAGATTAAGATTGGCTCAGAACCCGCCACGTAGGGAACGTGGCTAGAATCATAATCTGGATAAATCTATCTGTCAAAACTTGTCATGCTAGTGCGACCCCAGATGCAACCCCACCCTAACCCTCCCCAAAACGGGGAGGGGACCGATCAGGGACAGCCGAAGTATCTCGTTCTATCCACCAATCAGTTCCCTCCCTACCTAAGGGAGGGCGCAGGTGGCGGCGTGTCAACCCACTGCGCTTCTACCCCCAGAAACTCACCCAATCGCTGCACTTCGGCGGCAATCCCCTGTTGTACCGCAGGAGACTGTGCCGCGAACATTCCTAATTTGACTACCACCTGTGTACGTTGTTTTCATGCGACCAGACCCCGACAATCCGTCCATCGACCAACACCACCGGCGCAATCCAGCCCTGCGTGCGGTAGACGCGCGCCTTAAAGGCCGTTTGGTTATGCATCCCCGAGCGGATTGGATAGGGCAGCCGTTGCAGATAGGCGCACAGCCGCTCGATTGCCCATTGTTCAAGCGGCTGTAATAACTGTTGCCATTGCGTGCTCAGCGGCGTGGCCATTTCGCGCAACTCGGCCATCAACTGCAACAGCCAAGCCATGCCATAGGGCAGTTCGAAACCGGGCCGCGCTTGTAGATACGTCAATTCCCCGGCGATGTTCTCCGCTATAAAGGAGCGCGCCAAGGCCGCGTTGACGGCAGGCACAAAGGCCGCAGTGGGAAAGCAACGGATGGCGCGCACTAATTGCCAGTGACAATGGACGGCAGAATGCCAGTCGTAACAGCCGAAGAAGACTGGATGCAATCCGCGCGGGGCTTGTATGTCCGCAGCCGAATTCAGTTGATGCAGCAGGCCATTCGGGTATTCGCGATGAAGATTCGTCAGCGTGATTGGGATGGCTTGTTCAAACAGCGGTTGCAATGTCATTGCGCGTATGCCCATGTGTGATCGACCCACAAGCCTGGCTGCTGGCGGATGCTGAGAATTTTAGACCCGTTGCACGACCTGCGCGGGGTGTGCAACCGATCCGCTTTATACTTTTTTGCCGCGCGAATTTCACCCACCAATAGCTTGGGGTTCAACCGTCATATAATAAGCCCAACCATCCAGCGCTGGCGTTTCAATCCCGTCGCGATTGAGAATCGTCGTGACATTCGTGCGGTGCTCGGTGGCGTGATTGACCACCTGGGTCAGGATTGTGCCCACCGGAATCGACCAATCTTGGTTGCCCCAGTGGACGACAGCCCTATCACCGGGTTGTACCTGGGCCGCAAAATCAATTAACGCTTGGCCTGTCAACTGAATCAACGTGAGCATCTCGGCCAACGTTGGTGTTTTGTCGCGCGGCCAACGCCCACCCACAAATTCCTTGGTGAGATGCCAAAGATAGTCCTGTTCCGAGCGCACCAGATGTTCCAGGGTGGCATTGATCGTGCCATACGCACCGGGATCACTGGCGGATAGATG
>JBBQBY010000369.1:0-7015 GCA_038318235.1 Caldilineales bacterium | reverse complement strand
CCAGCGCCCGGTCAACTCCACGCTTTCGCCCACGTTGACACCCGCCATGTTGCCCACAATCGGGATCTCGCGGCTCTGGCCAAAGCTCGAACGCCCGCTGCTTTCCGGCGTCAATTTGGCCACCGTGTAGCCGTTTTCTTCATTATGATAGGTGATGCGTTCAACAACGCCGCGTAGAGTGTCCATTGTTCAGGTTACTTGTGAGCAAAAAATAGCGCTTATTCTTGCGGCAAGTATACCATAATAGAGCGAGGATTGACAGATTTTAAGGGGCTGCCAGGAATACCAAGTTTGGCATTGCTGAGGTGCTATCTTCTACTCAGGGGCAGAAACTTCGGGGAAACTTGGTGGGGCGATTAAAGCTTTGCTTCGGGCTTGGGCCACTGGTCTAAATTTACCGTCGTTAGCCCAATGTGCCCTACGGCCTATAACAGCACGATCAGCTGGTCTAATGCAGCCCAAGATGCTGTCACCTTTACGTTTAATGGAACTGGACTCACCTGCGTTTTCACCAAAGTATATAACCGGGGTATTGCTTATATCAATCTCTATGCTCCTCTACCCAATCAATAAGATTACTTCTCGCTTTTTCATCATTGCTTGAGTGCCCGAATGGCTTCTGCTGCCTCGGCCAGCAACGCGCCTAGCGAATCCAGCCCCAGCGCCTTCACATACGCCCTCGTCTCGTCCACCAACCGTGCCACCGGCGCATCGGTTGGCTGCAAACTGGCAATCTGCAATACAGTCTCCACATACTCTTCCAGCAAACTGCGCCGTCCAGCAAAGCGCAAGGCTTGGCGTAACAAAGCTGCACACTGGCTGGTATCGCCCGCCAAGTGTGCTAACTGCGCCAGACCAAGCAGCGCCCGCACATGGGTGTAGGGATAAAGATTGCCCGGATCAGCCAGCGCGGTCGTGAGCAGCTGTTGCGCTTGGTCAAGTTCACCGCGCGCCAAGGCCACCAACCCCAAGCCAATCTGTGTGCTATTGCGATGATTGCGGAAGACGGCGCGTTGGTCGAGCAGATTCATCACGCGGCGCAAACGCCGTTCGGCCTCGTCCACACGATTGAGGCGCAACGAAAGGAAAGCGCTGGCAAGGCGCGGCCACATACTGCCCAATTCCGCCACCGCGCCTTGAATTTCACGGTTGATCGCCACACTCTGTTCGTTTAATTGTTGACTTTGTGCCAGGTGTCCCAAAATGCGCGCGGCGACGGCCAGTTGATGATAAGCTGTGCTGGCGATCAGCCATTGGCCGGTCTCACGCGCCAGGTCAACGACGGCCTCTAGACACTGGATGGCGGGGCCTAATTGGCCCTGGATCAGCAAAATCCAGCCATAATTCAAGAGCGGTAACACGGCATAGACTGGATCAAGCTGCTGCAAAATATCTTGCACGGGCTGATCGATGACGGCGGGCGGTGGTGTATAGCTCGCCCATGCGCCGTCATCGTCCGGCGCGTCCAGGCTGTAGATCAGGCGGCGGCGCTCAAACAGATCGATGATCGCGCGCGAATCGAGGCCAGCGCTGGGCGTCAATGTCTCAATCAACTCGCGCAACAGTTCATTGCTTTCGCGTTGTTGGCCCAGCAAGCCCAACATCGACGTAAGCCGGCTGTGCGCCCTGAGCAACAGCGCCCGATCTCCTTGTTGGCGCGCCCAACTTTGCAAGCGGCGATAGGTCTCTGTGACGCCATCGGGGTCGAAAAGGCTTTCGTAGGCCAGGCCGCGCCCCTGCAGCGCCCGCCGAATCAATTCGGGCGGTCCGGCGCTTTCGCGATCCGGCGTCTGTTGCAACACGGTGAGCGCCTGGTCGAATGCCTCCACGGCTTGGCGAAAGCCAAAGGTACGCAACAGTTTCTCGCCGGCCAAAACGCTGTAATGGGCAAAGGCTTGTTGCGCCCCAGTCCCCGCCTGGCCATAATGAAAGGCCGTTTCGCCAGGCAACATCTGGCTGCGTTGTAGACGCACCAGCGCCTCGGCCACCCGCAGATGCAAACGGCGACGTTGCAAGGTTGGCATGCTGGCATAGGCCACCTCGCGCACCACCTGATGGCTAAAATCCAGCCGCTCATCTGGGCGTTCTAGCAAGAATTTGCGTTTTAACAAAATCTCTAAACCAACCATCGGATCAGCCGGTGCGGCGCTTTCCAGGAGTTCCAGGCTAAAGTCACGATTGATCACCGCGCTTAGCTGGAGGACATTTTTGGCCATTTCCGGCAAGCGTTCCATGCGTTCGACGATGATCTCCTGCACGCGCCGGTTACGATGGAGTTTCCACGGTTGTGGCTCACCAAGCGCATTTGGATCGGTCGATGATGCCTGGCGTTCCTGCCAATCGCGCAGCGCCTCGGTTATAAAGAGCGCATTGCCTTGGGTCGCTTGATAGAGTTGCAAGGCTAGCTCCGCACTGTCCGCTGCTGGGCGGCCGGTCAGCGCCTGGACGAAAATTTGCACTTGGGTCTGATTGAGGCGGGCCAACCCAATAATTTGGTGCTGGCGCAAGCGTTTCAGCGCATGCAACAACGTGGTCAACGCGTCATTTTCGGCCAGATCTTCGCTGCGATAGGCCAGCAAACAGAACAAGGGTAAGTCGTTCAAGCGTTGTGACAGCCGACTGAGCACCGCCAGCGTATCGGCGTCGGCCCAGTGCAGATCATCGAGAAAAAAGACAAGCGGACGGGCGCGCGCCAACGTTGTCAAAAAAGCGACAATCCCATCGATCAAGCGCTGGCGATGCTCGTCTGAGCGCAGATCCGAGCGTATCATTGTCTCGTTTGGCCATGCGGGCAAGTCGGGCAAGCGATCTTGGAGGCTAGGGATGATCTGGGTAAGTTGGGCCAGGCTGGCGGTTGGCAAAAGGTGTAACACTGGGTCGGGTAGGGCTTGCAGATAACGCCCAATCCCATCGGCCAGCGGCGCAAAAGGCAATTGACGCTCCAATAGCTGACAGGTGGCGCTGATCACGGTGGCCCCTGCGTCCACGGCCTGTTGCAAACTATAATAAGCCAGCCGGGTCTTGCCAACACCGGCCTCCCCTTCTAATAAGACCAAATTACCTTTGCCCGCCAGAGCATCCTGAAGCCGCGCCGAAAGTTGCCCGCTTTCCAACTCGCGCCCGACAAAGAGATCAATAAATTGCTCATCCAACAACGGCAGTAAAGTTTGCTGAGGCAAATGTACGGCAGGCAGCGGCGTGGGCGCGGCGCGCTCAGCGGTAGCTTGCGGGGCCAGCCGGTTGGGCGCCTGGCGTAGATTGTCGGTTGGGTGCGGCTCGATCTCCCCGTTGAGAATCCGTTGATGCCACAGTTGGGTCAACGGGCTGGGGTCAGCGCCCAATTCTTCCGTCAAAATTGTGCGGCAGCGTTCATAAGTGAGCAAAGCCGCCGCACTATCACCAGATTCGGCCTGATAGCGCATCAACGCCTGGTAGGCGTTTTCGCGCACTTCGTCGCGGGCCAGGATGCGGCGACAGGTTGTAATGGCCGCGGCGTACTGCTGCAAGCCGGCTTGTAACTCGCCAAGTTCCAGTAGCGCCGTAAAATAGCGCTCGCGCAGCCGTTCGCGTTCGTTTTGCGCCCAATCAGCATAGGGGTCGCTGATCAGGTAATCGTCTTTGTAGAGATCAATCGCGGCCTCAAGCAGCGGGCGACGCGTCACTTCGTCCGCTGTATGCCCAGCTTGGTTAAGCTTCTGCTCAAATTCACTGACATCCAACCAGATCGCTGGATGTTCGTAAAAGGCATAGCCCGGCGTCTCGGTGACAATATATTCCGAAGGGGCGCGGTTGCGGCGGGTTGGCTCTAGCACGTTGCGCAAGGCATTGATCGCGCTGCGTAAGGTTGTGGCGGCCGCACTTGGCGTACTATCTGGCCAGAGAATCTCGATCAGGCGATCTGTGGAGACTGGGCGGGGCCGTTCGGTGATCAAAATTTTGAGCAATTGGCGTGCTTGGCGCGTATGCCAATCGCTCTCGGTGACGGCTTTGGTGCCACGCACCACCTGCAACGTGCCCAGCGCGTAGATTTGAATATGGGAAGGCGATGGCACTGTGGCCTGAGCACCAGGTTTGTTTATAAATGTAGTTGTCAATTTGATCAGACAAACAATCTAAGGAACGAATTAAGGATAATAGGATGATAGATCAGCTAAACGTCTGATTACATTTTGCTAAATTTAGTTTACAATAGTAAAAGGCTGGATCAGATCAGTCAAATCACGATTACTCATTATAACAGAAGAGGATAAACCCATGCGTGTTCATGTTCCTACGTTGACCAAAATCAGGCTCAATGTGTCCGGCATACTCTGTCTTCTATTCGGTATTGGCGCGGCGTTGGCCCCCCAAGCCCAACCACTTTTAGCCGCGCCGTTGTCACGCCCCAATGCCATCAGCGCCACAACCTTGTCTGGGCAATTGCCGCATCAGTATAGCGCTCACTATTTTGAGTTGGAGACTACCGAACGCGACGCCATGATTGGCTTAACCCTGGCCTATGATCCCCAGAATGAACCGAGCTTAAAGGGTTTTGTCAATTTTCTGGTTTTAGACGAAGACGGCCTGCGCGAATATCTGCATGGCGCTGATCTTAAAACGCTCAATAATGTGGCGAGTGGCAGCCCGTTACAATATGATCCGATCGGCAATAAAATGAGTGGCGCTTTTCGTGATTCTGGCCGGGGTAAGTATACGGTGATCGTGTATAACAATGCCCCGCTTGCTGTGCAATATACCTTGTCGGCGCGCGGCGGCCTCTTAACCGATGCGAGCGGCCAGACCAGTTCTGCGGCGACCGCGGTTCCGCCCACCGCCACCGAGGCGGCCACACCAGTCGCCACCCCGACGAGCAGTGTGTTTACCGTCGTCAGCGCGCTGCGGGTCAGTGGATCGCTGACGCGCCGCCCAGATCGCAATTATTTGAGCATGCTGCCCAGCGTGCGCGATGGACAAGTGGCTTTCCGCTTTACGTATGACCCGCAAGATCAGCCAACGCTTGCCGGGAGCGTCAATTTCTGGGTCTTGGATGATGATGGGTTGCGCCGAACGGCCAATGGGGAAACACCCGCCGATCTCAACCTCGCGACTGGTTTTCCGGTGCCGTTTAGCCCCAATCGCAACGAATTGCAAGCTAGCTTTGGCGCTTCTGGCCATGGACCCTACACCGTCATTGTATACAACAATGCCGAAATCCCGGCCACCTATGCCCTTTCGATTGAGGGCGGTTCGCTGATCGATCAATACGGCCAGACCAACGAAGCTAAGATCGCGGCCGTTGAGGTGGCTGCCTTGGCCCCTAAAGTGACACCAACCCCGGTGCTCGCTGCCGCCACAGTAACCCCAACGCCTGTTGCCACGACGGCTGTTAGTCTGACGACAACGAGCGCTTTTGGGGTGGAGAAATTGGCGGGTGCCCTCAATACCGCGTATCAATACCGTTATATTGGTTTAGTCCCGGCACGCCTCGATGGTACGATCGGGCTGTCGTTGGCGATTGACCCGAAAGACAATCAGACGGTGCGCGAGAACGTCAATTTTTGGGTGTTAACCGAAGATGGCCTGCGCCGCGTGATTGCTGGTGCGCGCCCCCAAGATTTGAGCATGGCGATGGGAATGCCCGTACAATTTGGTGAGGATCTGGGTAAATTGAGCGCCGTCTTTAACGCCTCTGGGCATGGCAAATATACGATCATTGTCTTCAACAACAGCAACGTGCCGGTCAGCTATCTGTTATCGGCGCATGGTGGTCTATTGTCGGATGAAACCGGCCAGATCGCCAGCTTGCCTTGATTTGGAATGCGACCACGCTTAATGCCGCCCCGTCCCTGCTGAGAGGGAGCCGATTGGTGGATAGAATGAATGACCTGTTCCGTCCACCAAACAGTCCCCTCTCAGCAGGGGAGGGTTAGGGAGAGGTCTGCGTTTGTACGGCTAAAATCTAGCGCAGACCAGACCTCTCCCCCTGCCCTCTCCTACTGAGAGGGAGCCTGTCACAAAACAGAACGAGATACTTCGTCCGTCCACCAATCGGCTCACTTCCTGAAGGGGAGGGTCGCGTTTAAAATCCTTGTAATTTGCTCAAATCGGCCACGGCGGCTGGCAGGGCGGCGATCTGTTGTACCAACGCCAAACGTGCTTGGCGCACGGTTTCATCTTCGGCGTTGACGAGCACCTTCTCAAAAAAGGCGTTGATCGGCCCTTGCAAGGCATGCAACTGTTCGCCCAAGAGCGTGGCCGGTTCGGGGCTGGCCTTTAACGCCGCTTGCGCTGCTTGCGTCGCTTCGTGTAAATTTGACTCAACGGTCTCCCCATAAGCGGCTGGATTGAGCGCTAGCGTCTGCGCCAGATTGCGTGTGATGCGGGCGCAACGGGCATACGCCGTAAAGACATCGCTCCACCACGGTTGGCGCAACATCTCACTCACGGCGATGCTGGCACGACGGGCGGCGATTGGATTGTCACCCTGCACGGCTAATACCGCTTCCACCACATCGTAGGCAATATTCATCTCTAGCAAGAGACCCTGCAAACGGCGTTCAACAAAGGTTGTCGCCTCGGCTAGGGCCTCGGGCGCGACGGCCACTGGTTGCAAGGCCGCGGCCGCGGCCAATCCCGCTTTTAGACTAAAATCAGTGCCAGTTGCGATCAAATTGTTGACTACCCCTAGCGCCGCCCGCCGCAGACCAAAGGGATCAGCGCTGCCGGTCGGGATGGCGCCGACAGCAAAGAGACCGATCAGGCTGTCTAACTTGTCGGCCAGACTCAGGGCTAAGCCGGGTAACGTGGCCGGATTGGCATCCCCGGCGGCGCGGGGCAAATAATGTTCGCGGATCGCCTGTGCAACCGCGGGTGTTTCGCCACTTTTTAGCGCATAGATTTCGCCGATGATCCCCTGGAGGCTGGTCATTTCCACCACCATCGAGGTGACCAAATCAGATTTGGCGAGCGCGGCGGCGCGCGTTACGTCGGCGATTTGCGCATCGGTTGCCTTGAGCATCTGCGCGAGCTGCGGCGC
>JBBQBY010000368.1:0-7044 GCA_038318235.1 Caldilineales bacterium | reverse complement strand
TATCGCACGGCAGCCACCGCTGGCTATCTCAAAATGGTGAGCCTGGCAGGTACGGCAGCCGTCGGTGCGTCGAGCGGCGGCTGCTCGGCGGCAGGCACCCGTCCCGATGGCGCATTGGTGGCGGAGATGGCGCTCAACCTGATCGATACACGTGAAAAGGCGCGTGAGCTGCGCGGCGGACGCAACATCTTTGGCTTGGATGTGCGCTTCACCCCAGCGCGGCCCTATCACACCAGTTTTGGCAGCACCGATAAGGGGTTGTGGGAGCAGGCCAAAGAGGCTGCCGACTTGGCTTTGCAGATCCAGCAGCAGACCGAAAACGCCGAGCGTATCTTTGACCTCAACCAGGGAGAGCTGGTCAAAACCGTGCTGGCCATCAACAACAAGGTGGACAACGAAATCCAGATCGAGGTCGGCTGTGACCTGCAAGGCTTTCTCAACGAGCCAGACCCGGACGCCGCCTGGTATGCCTGTATTGACGCCATGATCGAACATACCCAAGAATGTGACCCCACCGCCAATACCTTTGACGCTTGCATGGCGCGCACCACCGATGGTCTGCGAATTGCCGTGGATTGCAGCAACTGTCTGATCCTGGTTAGCGATATGCGCACGGCGCGCCAGGATTTGCGCACCGCTTGGCTAGGCGTGGAAGCAGCGATGTTGAAGCGCGATAACCTGATCAAACGGGCCGATACCGAAACCATGCGCAATACCAAAGTAAAAAGCGAGATTTTTACCGGCGCACAGGCCAATTCGGGCTTCGAGGCGGCCATCGCAGCCGGCCATTTCATGCAAGTGGGTTGGGATGGAGGTTCTTATGAACTTAGCTTTGACCCCGGAGCTTTGATCGAGGCTGCGCTGCGACCAGGCCAAATCATGGTTCAGGCCGCTCATGATATGACTATCGAAGATGCCAATTCGGATGCAGTGATTCGCAACCTCTTTTATGACCTGGCTGAAGCTACGGCGGAGATCGACAGTGCCATCCAGCAATACAACTCGCTGTTGACTCAGTTCAACGGCGTGGTTGGCCAGACGGGACACGATGTCTTCGAATCCAAGCGCGAACATGCCTACACCACCGCGCTGCCCGCCAACGACCCCAGCCACCGTATGGTGCGCGATTCACGCCGATTGGAGCTGGCGCAAGCACTTGAGTCTGCCGCCCGCCAGGCTTATCTAGCCGCCCGCCGCGCCGAATATGAGTATACGGCCCGCCTGAGCGCCAACAACTTCCGCATCTCGGACATCTACAAGGCGCGCACGGCCAATGACGTTCTGGTCTTCCTCCAAAATCTGGATGCAACCATCACCAACCTGCCTGGCGCGGTCAAGGACGCTGACAGCAACCAGCGTGATTTGACCCTTTCGGTGGCGCAGCATCTGCTCGGTCTGACGGACAAGTATCTCAAGGGTCAAGGCATCGCCGACGCTAATCTCGAAGCGGAACGTACGCGGCGCTTCCGCCAATGGGCGGCGCAGAACACCGAGCCGGGCAGCGACGGCAAACCGACGCTGGTCTTCACCTTCACCACATCGGCAGCGACCAATGGGCTGATTGGCCAAGTGGTGCAGCAAGGCTATGACTTCTACTGGTTGCACAAAGTCGCCGGCATTGGTCAGCCCAAACCGACTAGCAACGGCTTTGGCTTGAATCTGGTCACGGCCCAACCGGGCAGCTTGGGTTTCCGCCAGGTGCGGGTCAGCCAAACCGGTCAGGTCGGGTTGACCTCGTTTGCTGGCTGTCTGTTGGACTACCGACTGATCCCACCGGCGGCGTTGTTAGGACTAGACTTTCCCAGCAACCAGCCGACTGACGTGGTGGCCGGTGCCTTCAACGGCGACATTAACAGCAAGCACGGCAACACGACACCTGGCTACAGCACGCCCGCTTTCCTGGGTCGTCCGCTGGCAAGCAATGGTTGGCAGGTGGTGATCAATGCCGCTTCGCCGGATGGCATCCTGCCCGACTTGAATCTACAACAGTTGAGCGACATCGAACTCAAGATCAGCACAACCTATGGCACGCGGGCGTCCAACACCCCGCCGCAGCCGTCCCAGTGTGTACGCGTGGACTACTAAAGGATTTACGATTTTTGATTGACGAAGTGACATCTAGGACACGCTATCTCGTCAATCGTCAATCAAAAATCGTAGATGATCAATAAGGAGAATTCTATGAAAAACAAATGGCTCGTCACCACGCTGGGGCTGTTGCTGGTCTTGGGGATCAGCGGTGTGGGGATGACGCTCTTCCGTGTCAATGGTTTGCAGTCAGCCCTCAATCAAGTGGCGACCCAGGCGCAAACAGCCCAGGTCGCCCCGGCCCAGAGTAACGCAGCGCAAATTGCGGGTAGCTATAGCGGGGTGGTGAAGTTGCAGTTTACCTTAGCTGGCGTCTATAGCGATACGCTGGCGACGCCGCCACCCCCTGCGTCCGGCACACCCGCACCGCCCGATCTGGGCAGCATTGACTTGGCGCTGCCGATCAACCAGACTGGCAATGCACTCAGCGGCTATGTCAGCCTCGACAAAACGTTGATCTTCACTGTCGAACATACCCTCCCCAATGGCGCCGCCTCCCTCCAGATTGGCCCTTACGTCAACGGCAGCTTTGACGGGACAAACGTGACGCTACTCTCAGAGCGAGTTGCCACAAATCTCAGCGGGCAATTGATCCAGCGGCAGTTTCGCCTCACCGGCGCCGTCAGCCAGAACGACGGCAGTCAGTTGATCGGCGAATATCGCGAAACCCTCTGGGGTGCCGCTCGCCAGCCAGTCACGGTGATTGGCACGTTTACGCTGCAACGGCCAGTCTTTGACAACAATGCACCGGATATCAGTAACAAAGCGCCTGAACCCCTAGCCGACACGGCGATCACGGGGCAAGGCGCAGCCGTCACGATCAACGTGCTCGCCAATGACACCGACGCCAATGGCGACGCACTGACCATTACTTCGGTCAGCAAGCCGCAATTTGGTGCGGCGACCACCGACGGTCAAAGCGTGACCTACACCCCCAACGCCAACTTTGTGGGCAATGATAGCTTTAGCTACTTTGTCAGCGATGGCAAGGGTGGCACAGCAGCTGGTTCGGTCACCCTCACGGTTAACGGGCCAGGTGGTTTCAACCAAGCACCGACTGCAGCCAATGACACCGCCACGACCCCATCCGGCAACGCCGTGACCATCGACGTTTTAGTCAACGATGCTGACCCGAATGGGGACGCCTTGATGATCACGATTGATGGGCCGCCCAGCCACGGTACAGCGGCTGTGAATAACGGTAAGATCGTCTACACGCCGAATGCTGGCTTTACGGGGACCGACAGCTTCACCTATATTGTCAGCGATGGCAAGGGCGGCACGGCCACCGCCACAGTGACCATCACCGTGACACCTAGCGGTCAAACCAGCGAGAGTTCCATTTATCTGCCAGTGATTCGACGGTAAGCGTTAATTTTCTGATAGCGAAACAATTACTGATAGCTAGGCAAAGAAGTAATATTGAACAGATAAGTAGTAATTTGTAATTCGCTTCGCTTAGCCCGGCGGTCACGTCACTTACTACTTACAAATTACTTCTTCATTATTACTTCTTAACCTATACTAATAGACAAACCATTTAAATGCCAGACAATCGTAGGTGCGGTTTTTAACCGCACTTGGCTGGTTTACCCAAGCTGTGCGGTTAAAAACCGCACCTACCTTTTGTATGCCTTTGATTTGCTTTGTCTATAAGTACAATTACAGAAATTATTATGGTTTCAAACCGTTTCTACAGGTGAAACTACTCCATCAAAACTTTTGTAATTGTACTTACTACACTGTTACCCTGCTTTGCCTGCCTGCGCGCCTAATGCGGTAGCGCAGATGGCCGTTGGCGCAATCGCCATCCCAGGTAGATAAAGAGGATGATGGCAATCAGGTCAAAAATGAGTTTGCCAATCTGGTCGATGCGCGACGCGGCCAGCACGACGACAATGCCACCCACCATACTGGCGAGACTTGCCCCGAAGATCAGCGCCAGCCGTTGCCGGTTTTGCCAGCCTTGGGCCATTGATAAATAGCGGACGAACAGCAACCCCAGCCCAATCCAGACCAATCCCAATCGGCAACAGCGGTGAGACACCAGGCAGCATCGTCGCCGGCAGATAGCCCAGGATGATCAGCACAAACCAGGCCAGCCAGTGACCGAAGGCCAGGAAGCCCACTAGCCAGGGTGCCCAGGCACGCCGCGTGCTCTTTGTCCCAGGTGGCACACTCGGGCGACGCAACACAGTAGCGAGCACCAGCTCTACAATCAGGATCAGCGCAATGCCGATGTAGACAAGGGGCACACGATACGTGCTAGGGCCATATTTCTGCACGCCCACATGGCTCCAAAGCTGCCAGACACCAATCGATGAGAGCACAAAGATTACGGCAGCGACGTTCAAGCCGCGGCGGTCCAACCAAGGCCGATCGCGCTGGGCCGGAAAGAGGATCTCGGTGAGGTAGATCGGCAGCACAATCGCCTAGACGCTCTCGTACCATAACATCGCGACCAAATAGATCCAATGCACCCCGAACGCCCAGCCAAAATTACCTGTATGCGCCGGCGGGAAGAACTGCGGCGTGAGCGAAGTTTGCAGAATAATACATTCCTCGGCCAGGGCGTAGGCGATCCCCAGCACCAGGATCGAACCCCAACCGCGCTTTTGGCGCCGCACCACCTCGCGGATCAACAAGGCCGCAAACCATAGACGCCCGTTTCGGGCACCAAGAGCCAAAGCTTTGAAATACTGATGACACCCATCACCAATTCGGCTAGCACGGGGGCGAGAAAAACCAACACAACCACTGGCGCGAGGGCGCGCCAGCGGGACGTGGAAACAGCATGAATCGTATCAGGTTGTGATGTAACGTTTGTCATCATAGTTCCTTTTTTGCTTGCCAACGCCGTCCAGCGGGGCGCAGCGTTTGGTTGCCTACTTTAGCCTTCGACTCCTCAAACTTGACGAGCAGGCGCGTCAAGGTGCGCACTTCGTCTGCCTCCCAATCTGCAACGAACATGGCAAAACGCTCTAGACCAATCTGTGTGAGCCGGTCTACCTCGGCACGTCCCGCCTCAGTCAGCGTAATCGTGCAGGAGCGGCGGTCATTGACATCGCCAATCACGGCGACCTGGCCAGCTTCTTCCAGTGAGCGCACATGGCGCGTGATCGTCGATTGATGCACGCCAAGCTTGGTCGCAATCGCGGTCGGGCGAATTTTCTCATGGGCGGCGATGATCTGGAGCACGGCCACGGTGCTGGCGGCAGGGATGCGCCGCCGGGCGCGTTCAAGCCCGCTTGTCAGAGTGAATATCGCCTGTACCATTTTTTCAACATCTTCATGATCCGGTTGCATAGACGAATTATAATTTATTTGCATGACGCAAGCAAATAGATAATGGTTCGTTTATATGGAGTTTATACAGGGGCTGTATGCTGACCAGGCAATTAAAATCAAGTTATCTAAAGACGATCTTCGCCGTCAGTGGTTTACTAGCCAGTCTGTTCTTTTCTTCGCTGGCCACCATCCTGAGCACGACCATGTTGCTGAATATAGCCGCCGCAGCCGTGATCGCCAGCGGTGCGGTCGCCTTGTTTATGCCCAAAGGTGAATCATCCGTCAACGTGCCCGAACCCGATTTGCAGTTGGCTGCCGAGTAGATAGGATGAAAAATCAAGACATTTAACCGCAGAGAACGCAGAGAAAAACCTCTTTGTGTTCTCTGCGGTTAATAAGCTTTTGCAGTTGCTTTATATCTCTACACCATCTCCCTTGCCAAATCCGCTTAAGAGCAGCCCCCGCCGTCCTCGCGATAAAACAGCGCATACCAAGGCACAAAGCCACCAAGGCTATTCCGCAGAAATAAGTAGCCAGCCGCATTCCGGGAAAGGGCCAGATCAACTGAGTATACCAGACGTGAGCCCGGCCCTTTCCCGAAATGCTTGTACCAGAAAAACAAACGCTTTGACCCGTAGCCGTTTACATTGAGTTTATACAATTACTGTATGCTATTCAAGTCATCGATTGATTCTTGCACAAAGGAGAGTGACCCAGTGAGCGACCACCATACCCCAATCAACGACGGCGCCTCAATCAACATTACGAAGGATATTATGCTTCCTATGCGCGATGGTGTGCGGTTGGCAACCGACATCTATCGCCCGGCACAAGCAGAGATGGTTCCGGTGTTACTGACTCGTCTGCCCTATGGCAAGGAAAAAGCAATATTTTTGTGGATTCCTGTCGAACGCCCAATCCGTGAGCTGAGCGCACCATTCATACAGAGGAAATCTTCACATGACAGAACGTGTACAGGACAATCGGTCGGAACGCTTTGGCGCAACCGACGAGGACAATCCGCGCTTCTCGCTGACCGCCGTCAAATGGGGGCGTTTGTTCGGCTATTTAAAACCGTATTGGGGGCGCATGACGTTGGCGATTCTGGCCTTCCCCGCCCTGATCGTCCGCCTGCTCGATAGCGTCACGCGGTCGCATGAGTTAAGTTCGCTCAATATGCTGGCCGGCGTACTGATCGGCGTCTTTCTGTGCCAAGCCGCCTTTAACTTTCTCCAATCCTATCTGCTAGCCTTCATCGGCGAGCGGATTGTGCTGGACTTACGGACGTCGCTTTATGGTCACCTGCAAGAGCTTTCGCTCGATTTTTACGCCTTCCGACGCTGGGTGATCTGGTCTCGCGACTTTCCAGTGATGTGACGCACATGCGCACGATGTTGACGAGCAACATTACGACGTTGCTCAGCCAGGTGGTGGCCCTGATCGGCTCGATTGCCATCGTCTTCACCGTCAACAACCCAAGACTAAAGCCTTGGGCTTGTAACTAACGGCCGTCTATCGGCGAAGGTTGCTACAATAGGCGTGTTGACAGGACGCCCACACGGAACGGATTTACCACCCCGTGCCTGTTAGCAGAACTTTCGTTCTACGCTCTGAAAATTTTACGTTGGCAAAGACCTACTGCCAACAACCAGATATTTTCAATTTTTA
>JBBQBY010000367.1:0-7081 GCA_038318235.1 Caldilineales bacterium | reverse complement strand
CCGGCCGGCCATTCAACTTGATAAGTCAGGCTGCGTTGCATGATCGCATCCACCTTGTTGTACCCCATATTGGTGTCCACGAGCGCCAGAAAATCCGTCTGGGGCAACGGGTGGAGTCCCCCATCCCACTGCAATGTCGCTAGCTTGGCCGCAATCGCGGGCTTGGCGCTCCAAATTTGGATCGAACGTTGATCCAGCGCACTGTGCAAGGCGCGTGCCATGTTGGTATAATCGAAATCGCCCGCTTGTAAACGGGCAAACGCCTGGGTTGCAATCTGGGGGACAAAGTCTTTGCGGTTTTTCCACCAATCCGCAGGTTTGGCCGCGTCCACTTGATCGGTTGCCGCCGTTTGATTGGTATCATCGGTGTCGGCGCTTTGTAAGGGCGCGGCCCACATCTGCTTGATCTGGTCTATCACGTTTGCTCCGGTAATCGGTACCGGACTGCCAGGCACTGATAAGAATTCAAGCGCGCCCACCAGCAGTTCGACGGCGTGCAGATCAACGGTAATCACCCCATCGACGACTTGCCCGGTCGTTTGAGCATAGAGCGACTGCGCAATTTGCGCTGTAGTTGGCAGATCGGGTGACCAGTTGACATCGCGCAACAGCAGCACGTCAATGTTCATATAGCGCTGCATCGGGTCCGGTGCACTAGGTAAAGGCCCTTCTATCTGGTCAACGGCATAACTGTCGGCAAAGTTAAAATCGCTCACTTTGCCCTGTTGTAGCGTCATTGTGCCAATCGAAGTTACAAAGCCACCGGTACCACGCAACTCATGGTTGTTTTGCACCAGAATCAAATAGGTTTGCGCTTTTTCTGTGCCCAGTAATTCGGGTAAGGCGTCACTTAACTGTAAGCCAGAAGCCAATAAGCTGACCCCTGCCTGTAAATCCGCCACCGGTTCGGCGAGCACAGTTAGCAGATTGTCCGGCGAGATCGCGGCCAACGCCTGTTGCTGCACCGCGGCCTGTTGGGCTAGCGCCGTAAGTTGCGGCTGTGATGTACGAATAACCCCAGCCAGCCGCGTCAGTGGCGGAGTCTGGTCGGCGCCGGTGGGTGCTATCAACAATGGTTCGGCTACCGCGAGCCCTTGGACGGTCAGCTTGGTTAATTCATGCCCGACGTTGAACAAAGGTGGGAGTGCGGCGAAGGTCGGCCCATAAAGCGGCAAGCGAGCGAGCTGCCCCAACAGCGGCTTAAAGAAACCTAGCTGTTGGTTGGCGTCACCTAACGCTTGGTTAGCATCCTGCAAAAAGGCTTGCGCCATCGCAAACCGAGTCGCATTCAGATTGCCACCCCTGACAATCTGGGCAAAGCTCATGCCGTCATCATAGGCAATTTGCACCGAGCGGCCCAGTTGGATTGCTTTGAAAACGACGATGAGCAATAAGAGACCCGCCAAGCCGACGATGATCCGCCGCGCCCACCGCCATTGCGTGCGCTTATCATTCATGATGAAGTCAAGGTAACGCCAAGCCTTGCTGCAACGAGTTCGAGAATGCGTGGCATACCCTTCCGAATCAGCACATCTAATTCGCGCAAAGTATAGCGAAAGGTATCGAGCGAGCCACCAATCGGATCTGAAATGTCATACGCGACACCCGCCATGTCGCTGAGCAAGTGCAGCCGTTGGCTCAGCTGGGGGAATTCAACTTGCAAACTCTCTTTGTGGCTGCGCTCCATGGTCAGGATTAAGTCGAAGGCGGTGAGGGCGGGTACATCTTCGATCCGCTGAGCGCGATGTTGGCTCAGATTTAACCCCACCTCTTTTGCCACCAGGCACATCTGCGGGTGGGCGGCTTTTCCCTTATAGGCCCAGGTGCCAGCAGATTCGATCCGCCATTCACCACTGGCTGGATATTGCTGAATCTGACGCGTGAAGAGTGCTTCGGCAATGGGCGATCGACACTGGTTGCCGGTACAGACGAAGAGAATCGCTGGCATAGGTTTTCTCACAAATCCGACTTTTCATGTTGAATTTGATAGACACCGTTAGCAGTCGGCTGCCCGATACGATCTTTGTCCAAAAATTTTTGATTGTTTTGGTTTGTGGGTCCCGGTGTCTTTGCCGCTTTACTGGCTGTGGCCTGCGTCTCGTCAAGGGTTTCAACCTTGTCGTTATAATAATCACTGTAGGTATCATAATAATACCCGCGCGGCGAATTGACCAGGCGATTCAGGACGGCGCCCAGCAAACGGGTCTGGGAGCGTAAGATCGCTTCCATCGCCCGGGCTAAGCCCGCCCGTCGAGTTTTTTCTGAATCGATGACCAGGATCACGCCTTTGACCTCCCTGGCCAATACCAGTGCATCAGTAACCGCCAACACTGGTGGTGCATCAAAGATGATCAGATCAGCATAGGTGTGTAGCTGTTCAATTAATTGTTGCATCCGTTGCGAACCAAGTAACTCAGCCGGATTGGGCGGAATTTTGCCGCTGGTTAATACGCTCAAATTGGGCACAGGCGTTGCCCGGATATAGTTTGAAGGCGCGCCATCATTACCGATCAAGGCTTCGGTCAAGCCTGGGCTTTGCGACAAGTTGAAGCAAATGTGCAGGCGTGGTTTGCGCAAATCGGCATCCACCAAAAGCACCGAACGCCCCGATTGTGCGATCACGATGGCCAGGTTGGCTGCGGTCGTGGTTTTCCCTTCACTCGGTGAGGCGCTGGTGATGAGCAGCGAATTTAATTGGCTATCAATACTCGAAAATTGGAGATTCGTGCGCAAACTGCGGTAGGCTTCGGTGGTGGGATGCCGCGGTTCTAATATGGCAATCAAACTATGCTCGAGTTTTGTGAGTTGTTCCGTTTGGGGGCGTTTGTTGCGTTTCAGTGTAATTCGCGCAATCGTGCCCAACAATGGGATGTCAATCACATTATAGAGATCTTGCGGTGTTTTGATCCGATCATCGAGATATTCGATCAGAAAGACAATCCCCAGCGCTAACATGGCGCCTACCACCGCCGCCAGCAAGGTGTTGACCAAGACGCGTGGCCGGATCGGCGTGTCGGGGATTTTCGGTGGTTCTACCACGGCAATGCGATCGCCGGATTGCACCTGGTTCAGGTTGAGCGTTTCTAAGTTTTGGGCGAGACTGGCATAACGCGCTTGGTTACGCGAGAGCTGATCGCGCAGCCGGCCCAATTCTGTACCCTCTTCGGCGGTGTGCGAATTGCCAATCTTATCAATCGCAATTTGGGTCTGCTGGATCTGATTATCGACGTCTTGGAGGCGATTCTGCAGATCCGTCTTAGAGCCGGCAAAGCGTTCGCTTTGCACCAGGTTGATCTCACCGATGAAGACCAGCGGCAAGGTATAAGCCACGGCCGCCACCAACTGGGGTGATGTGCCTTCGACATCAATCTTGAGCAATTGGGTATCGCGTACGGGCGTCACATTAATGCTTGTCAACGCCTGGGCAAAAACTGTGGGCTCCACTTTTAGCTGCTTGGCCACCTGATCCAATAGGGTCTGCCGTTTTAGCAATTGTGCATAGGTTTGCGCAATGCGTTCACTGGTCATCAGGTCCGTCATGCTCTGAGAGTTTTGGTCGCGGGCTTGGTTGACCAACAACGTGGTCGAAGCTTGATAGACCGGCACAGAAAAGATACTGACGATATAAGCACTGGCACCGGCTACTACTGTACAGAGCACAATCAGCCAACACCAATGCCAGATGATCCGTATATATACTTTAAGATCAAGTTCCGAGAAAAATTGCTGCTGGGGTGGATTATTTTGATTTTGCACAGTAGGTTCCAATGTGTAATTTCCAATATGTTGATCATGCCCAGCTTAAGGCAAGGTAAATTTTGTTTAAATCCTTGTTAGATTGAATGTAGTATATCCCTAGGATGGGTTTTAGTTTGCTTACAAATAGCTTACATTTATTGGCCATAATGCTTCGATGCTCAACAAGGCAGTAAAAATGCCTGCTCTTTACCCGAGGATTTTAAGCCGAATCAGGTAAGCTTTCTTGTGTACGACAGCTGAATTTAGCTAATAGAGAAATCAAATAATCTCCGGACAATTGAGGAGGGAGCACGCCCCGTGCGACTGGGCCGGCACGAGGCGTGCCTGCTCCTCAATTGTCCTATTTCTAAGAAACGGTCTGAAAAGTCCCTGTAGGTGCGGTTTGTAACCGCACAGTCGTGATACAACAAGACCGTGCGGTTACAAACCGCACCTACAGGATCCTAGCGGCACGACCAATCCGACCTTTTCAGACGGTCTCTAAAGGGTTTTTCTATAAGTATGGCCTGACTCAATCAGCGTAGTGGGCAGGCCCCTGATTTTATCAAGCGGCTAGAAATTATCAATTAATCGCTTTGGTGAAATTGTAAATTTCCCTTGTCTAGCCCTATACTGCAATCATTCTGTAAGGTTTTTTGAACTAATAATAGTTTACAATTATCTAACACGCGAGTAGGAGTATTATACTTGCAAGTTTACCTAAACGTAATTTTAAGAGTGCATAATTTAACTTATGGTTATTTCCACCCCACAAAAATCTAAATCACAGAAATCTAAACCACAAAAATCTAAAGGATTTAAGCAAGGTCTGTATCGCTTTGTGTTAGGGGTGCTTTGGCTCGAACCATTTTGGGTGGCCAGCCTGATGCCTTCGCTTTTGGTGCGCGATTTTTTCTGGGATCCCTGGGTGCAACCGTGGCTGTTGGCCACACTCTTACTCTTTTTGCCACTACGTTTGTTGGCCACCCGGCGTTTGGTCCCTTTTACACCTTTGAACTGGCCGATTGCGCTAATACTCCTTTGGTCACCAGTCGCGCTCTGGGCGTCGCGCTACCCCGAACGTTCCTGGGATGCGCTCGGCTATCTGTTCCTGGGTATCGCGCTCTATGGCGCGCTGCTCAATTGGTCATTGACGCAACGGTATCCTTGGCTGGTGGTGGTTGGTCTGGGCTTGATCGGGCTGGCGCTAACGGCGACTGGCCCTGCCTTGCTTGCCAATATTCCTGGCAAGCTTTTTGTATTTTCTGACGACATCCAACACTCGCAACCCGTTGATCTGTTTGGGTTGGGCGAGACAATCAACTCAAACGTGTTAGCCGGCGCGTTATTGTTGCCGATTCCCCTGTTGGCGGCTCTGGCCTTGCGCTGGGATTGGATCCCGCCCGCCGCCCGCCGCTGGCTGCCACTTTTGCTAGGGATTGGTGCACTGTCGATGATGTGTACCTTGATTTTGACGCAAAGTCGAGGCGCTTATTTTGCTTTGGCGATAGGTTTGATCGTTGTTGTTCTGTTCCGGTGGCCCAAAGCTTGGCTGGCGATGGTTGTCCCGGCGCTCGCTGTTGTGCTTGTCTTGGCTTGGAATGGGGTTGTGCTCTTTGATCAACCGCTTGGCACTACTGGCTCGATCACCTCACTTTCGGGACGAGTCGAAGTCTGGCAGCGCGCGCTGTATGCGTTGCGCGATTTTCCTTTGACTGGGATCGGGATTGGTACGTTTGACCTGGTGATTCCAGAACTTTATCCTTATGGCAATGGCAATGGTGCCAACATTCCACATGCCCACAATCTGTTTTTACAAGTGGGGGTAGATTTGGGGCTGCCTGGCTTGCTGGCCTATGGCTGGCTGCTGGTGAGCGCTGTGCGCGTTTTGCTGAACATTTTGCGCAATGGTGGTAAGGTGGATCAGCCGGAGGACAGTGCGGACCGTAGTGCTCGCGTGCGCCATCAATTGCGCAGACAGCGCAGACAGCGCGCGGCTTTACGCTGGACATTAGCCGCTGGCGCGTTGGGCGCGCTCGCCAGCCTGGTGACGCATGGTCTGGTCGATGCCATCACCTGGGGCACCAAAGTGGCTTTTATCCCCTGGTTGTTGTTCGCACTCGTGGCCTTGCTTGCTTTACCACCGCAAAGCAACGAGGAAATAATGGTAGATGATGAAGTTGAAAGATTTTGAATGGAAAAAATCACTAATGAGCAAGCAAAGTAATCAAACCTTCTGGATCGTGTTCCTGTTGTGCAGCTGCGCGCTGCTCTTCTCTGGCTGCCGTCTGGGCCGCCGCGCCACGCCTACCCCACTTGCCTTTACAAATATACCGCAGTTGCAAGGGACACCCGTCGCCGTAAATCAAACCACCGTGCTTGTGCAAACTGGGGCCGTGATTGAGCACGCCACTTATACAGGGCGTGTGGTTGCGGCGCACCAGGCGGATCTCTTTTTTCGGCGTGGTGGCCGCGTGGCAAAAGTCTATGTAAAAGATGGCGACAAGGTAAAGGCCGGCGATGTGATCGCGATCCTGGATGAGGAAACGCTTGAGATTGACCTAGAATCAGCGCAAATTGGCGTAGATATTGCCCACCAAGATCTGGACCAGGCCGAAAAAGATTTGATCTATCGTCGCCGTCAGGCCGAACTGAATCTGGCGATCGCCAAGTTACACATGCCGACTGTAAAAGATAGCAATCCGATCAGCGACACCACCTCAACAACGGCGACGATAGCTTCGATTGCTCAGAATCAATTGACCTTGGCTCAACTGGCCTTAGATAACATTGAAGCCAAGGTTGATCCGACGCTTGCGCTCAATTTGAAACGGGCACAGCTGGCGGTGGACAAGATCAAGCAAACAATCTTGGATGGCCAGATCAAGGCGCCGTTTGATGGCGAGGTGCGATTTATCAACTTGCCCAAAGCTGACGAACAAATTGCCGCATCGGCCTATACTGCTGTGGCCCGCGTGGTCGACGCAACGAGCTTCCAGATCGAGCTTAACTTGCCGCGTGCCCAATTGGAACCTCTGCGCGAGGGCATGCCGGTCGAAATTAGCACGGCAAGCCTGGCCGGTGCAACGGTCAAAGGTACGATTCAGGCCTTACCCCGGCCTTTTGGCACCAGCCCTGGATCCCTGGTGGAAGTCGGCTTGATCAACCCAAAGGATAATGCCCGTTTCAACGAGAATACGTCGGTTGCCGTTAGTGCAGCCTTGCAAAGTAAGCAAAACGCTTTGATCATTCCGCGTTCCGCCTTACGCCAAAAAGATCAGGTCTACTACGTCCTGGCCCAAGATGGCGACAAACAACGCCAAATCAACATCGCTGTTGGCAT
>JBBQBY010000366.1:0-7081 GCA_038318235.1 Caldilineales bacterium | reverse complement strand
TCAGCATCGCCTGCATGACCGTCAGCGTTACACACGGCAACCAGATAATAGTTGGATCATCGAGCGTTTATCACCTTAAATCATGACCCTACCTGACGTTCTAACCGCTTTACGCCGTGACCCACAATTCATGGCCAATGTGATGACCTGGCGCACCTTACCAGCCCAATCTGCTCGTTACGCACCCTTGCCTGACGCACTGCATCCAGCCTTGCGCACCGCGTTGCAAAGGCGCGGCATGGGGCAGCTTTACAGTCACCAGGCCCAGGCAGTCGCATTGGCGCTAAACGGTCATAACTTGGCCGTTGTCACCCCCACCGCCAGCGGCAAAACGCTCTGTTATAATCTACCGGTGTTGCAGAGCCTGCTCACCGATCCAACGGCGCGCGCACTCTATCTTTTTCCAACCAAAGCCCTCGCGCACGACCAACTGGATGAGATTAGAGATTGGGGATTAGAGATTGGATCGATCCAAAATAATCTCCAATCTCCAACCTCCAATCTCCAATTCTCCACCTACGACGGCGACACACCCTCGGCTGAGCGT
This sequence comes from Caldilineales bacterium, assembly GCA_038318235.1. Taxonomy (GTDB): domain Bacteria; phylum Chloroflexota; class Anaerolineae; order Caldilineales; family Caldilineaceae; genus JAPLGZ01. Next base: position 6,534 of record JBBQBY010000366.1, on the reverse strand, counting down.
ACACGCGTTCGCAAAAATGCGCGCTTGATCCTCTCCAATCCTGATATGCTGCATGCGGGCATCTTGCCCTATCACACGGCGTGGGCGGATTTTTTGGCTGGGCTGCGTTATGTGGTGGTCGATGAGATGCACACCTATCGAGGTGTTTTTGGCAGCCATGTCGCCAATGTGCTGCGTCGTCTGCAACGTCTCTGTGTCTTTTATGGCAGCCATCCACAATTTATCTGCACAAGCGCCACGATTGCCAACCCCGGTCAACTGGCCGAACGCTTGATCGAACAACCGGTCACCGTCGTGACCGAAAACGGCGCACCGCGCGGCGAAAAGCACATTATTCTCTACAATCCGCCGCTGTACGACGCCGAACGCGGTCTGCGCCGCGCCGCGACATTGGAAACCCAAGAACTGGCGGCCCGCTGTGTTCTAGGTGGCGTCCAGACGCTGGTCTTTGGCCGTTCCCGGTTGACAACCGAAGTTTTGCTGACTTATTTGCGCGAACGAGTGGGGCAGGAGCGAAGGAGATTGGGAGACAAGGCGACAAGGCGACAAGGAGATTGGGCGATGGATGATGCGCATTCCGCACTCCGCACTCTGCACTCCACAATCAGAGGTTATCGCGGTGGATATTTGCCCACAGAGCGGCGTGCGATTGAAGCTGGTTTGCGCAGTGGCGAGGTGCTGGGTGTCGTCGCGACGAATGCATTGGAATTGGGCATCGATATTGGTCAGTTGCAAGCGGTGGTGCTTTGTGGCTATCCGGGGAGCATTGCCAGCACCTGGCAACAGATCGGTCGCGCCGGCCGGACGCGCGAGGCGGCGCTTGCCCTTTTTGTGGCTACCGGCGGTGCGTTGGATCAATATATTATCCAGCATCCCGAATTTATTTTTGAACGTTCGCCCGAACACGCGCTGATCAACCCCGATAATTTAATGTTGCTCGTTGATCATGTGCGCTGCGCCGTTTTTGAATTACCGTTTCAAGCGGATGAAACATTGGGCGCGTGTCCGTTTACGGCGGATGTGTTGCAACTCTTGACCGAACAAGGTGACCTACAACAACAGGGCGCACGCTACTTTTGGCAGGGGGAAGGCTATCCAGCGCGCCGGGTCAGTTTGCGCACGACGGGCAGTGACACAGTGATCATTCAGGCCAGCGCGCAGGCGAGTGGAGGAACCAATCGAGTGATTGGCGAGATCGATTATGCCAGCGCGCCGATGTTGGTCCACGATGGCGCTATTTACCTGCACGAAGGCCAGAGCTATCGCGTGGATCAGTTAGATTTGAGCAGCCACCTGGCGCAGGTGACGCCGGTTGAAGTTGATTATTACACCGAAGTCGCCGCCGAAACTTCGATCGACATCCTGGCGGAACATGAACAGCGCCTAGCCACCGGCGCACAGGTGACGCATGGCGATTTACGCGTCAGTTCGCAGGTGATTGGCTTTCGGCGTATTAAGCGTTTCACACATGAAAATCTGGGTGTGTTGCCACTGGCCTATCCGCCGCAAACGATTGAGACGAGCGGCTATTGGTTTCATATTCTACCCGACACGCAAACTCAGCTAGAGCAGGCGGGACAATGGTATGATTCGCCCAACGATTATGGGCCAAACTGGCAGGAGCAGCGCACCCGTGTACGCGCGCGCGATCACTATCGTTGTAAGCGCTGTGGTGCGCCCGAACCGCCGGCCCGCCAACATGATGTTCATCACCTGATCCCATTTCGCACCTTTGGTTATGTGCGGGGCATCAACGAACATGACCAATTAGCCAACCAATTGAGCAATTTGGTCTTGGTCTGTCGCACCTGTCACCAACGTTTAGAGACGGCGGTGCGCGTGCGCAGCGGGTTAGACGGGCTGGCCTATGTGCTTAATAATCTGGCACCGCTGCATCTAATGTGTGACCCAGGTGACATTGGGGTGAGCGTGGTGCGCGCCAAAGGCATCGGTGAACCAAACCCACTGGCGGAAACGCATAGCCTGCCCACGATTTATGTGTATGAACGGATGACGGCTGGGTTGGGGTTTAGCGCACGCCTGTTTGAATTGCACGATGAGCTTTTGGTGGCCGCGCAGACTTTGATCAAAGATTGTGGGTGCCAACGTGGTTGTCCGGCGTGCGTAGGGCCAGTGTTAGAGAATCCACAGGCGCAGTTAGAGACAAAACGGTTGACGTTGGCACTGTTAGATGTCTTGACGACAGGCAGGGTGACAGTGCCAGTGGTTGATACGTTTGGGGATGTGGTGTTTTAATTACGCTAAATTTTTACTTTGCGCCGTTTTACAGTTTTGCGATTTTTTGGAATTAGCGTGATAAGACCGCGCAAAGCGTTGTTAACTGCGTCAGAATCGGGAAAATACTCGCGCACATCCGGCTCTAGCAGCACGGCACCCTCTTCTAGGGCGAAATACTGTGTCGTAACGGTTCCATCTTCCTGGTGAATCTTGACAGTGTGTCCCTGTCTATAGGCTTTATAATATTTGCCACGTACACCTTTCATGCCGGTAAAATCGTATTCAGCTAGCATATCGTCCTCGCGGTTATCAGATTGTTTAATTTTCTCCCTGTTCATAGAACCTCCGTTCTGCCAATGTCGCTTTGCGACTACTAATAATACGAATTGTTTCTTCTTCACGGTCAGTATGGACAACGAGCAAAAGCCTTGCTATTCCAGAAATGCCAATCGTGATATAACGTTCGTCTGTGTCTGAATGTTCAGGATCCGGATACGTTATCGTGAAAGGGTCGCTAAAAACGGTTTTGGCTTCCTCAAAACTAACTTTATGTTTTCGTAGATTCTTTTTGGCTTTGCTTGTGTCCCATTCAAAGATGAGTGTCACTCTATTTGTCCCCAGTTTGTAAGATTACCCTATCTGACTGTTTTTAATGAGTATAGGAAGGCACGATGAGGCTCAGTGTACCATAAATTCAACGAATCTTATATTTTTCTTTCTGCCACCGTTACCTCTGTTTTACCCAACCCATACAAACGATAGACTACGTCGTCAACAACCGGTCGATGATCGTTATCTGCCCACGACATCCATGCAAAGAGTCTGGAACGATGGTTATACCGTAACGGGGTTTTGTGATTGACCGGTTATAGTGAATGCCGTATACTACCCCTATTGGAAAAACAGCTAGGGCCGAAGCATGGATCTGTGCGCTATGACGGAAATTGATCAACCATTCGTCGTTGTATGAAAATCGTCATTGCTATGAATTTATCTCTATGAGCAAAAATCAAAATCACCCCCATCGCATCATGCTCCTGATCACCGCCCGCAGCTATCGCGGGGACGCCTTTATGCGGGCCGCGCAACGGCTCGGCATCGAGGTGATCCAGGTGATCGATATGGCGCACGAACTGGCCGAGTTCTGGCACTATCCGCTGGGCGTCGATTTTAACCAGCCGGAAGCGGCGGTGCAGACGATTGCTGATTATGCGGTAAAGACTCCGATTGACGCGATTTTGGGGATTGATGACAGTGGCACACTGCTGGCGGCGCGTGCGAGTGCGCGTCTGGGTTTGCCGCATAATTCAACGGTGGCAGCCGAGGCGGCGCGTGATAAATATCGTATGCGCACATTGATGGCCGCGGCTGGCGTCCCTTGTCCCGTCTTTCGCCGTTATTCGACGGCGGACGATCCGGCGCTCATCGCCACCCAGGTGAGCTATCCGTGTGTGGTCAAGCCGCTAAATTTGAACGGCAGCCGGGGTGTCATCCGCGCTGATAACAAGGTGGAATTTGTGGCCGCTGTGCAGCGCTTGACACAAATGCTCGCCCATGAACAAGCGAATGACGCGCCTAAACCGTATCTTGTGGAAGATTTTATTCCGGGTTTTGAAGTGGCGTTGGAAGGGATGTTGGACAATGGGCAATTGACGGTGCTGGCGCTCTTCGACAAGCCGGATCCGCTGGATGGCCCTTTCTTTGAAGAGACGATTTATGTCACACCGTCGCGCTTGCCCGTTGAAACCCAGGCGGCGATTGCTGATTGTGCGGCGCGGGCGGCCCAATCGTTGGGGCTGCAAGGGGGGCCTGTGCATGCCGAGTTGCGCGTTAATGAGCGCGGGCCGTGGATGTTGGAAGTGGCTGGGCGGTCGATTGGTGGGCTCTGCTCGCAGACATTGCGCTTTGATCTGGATACATCGCTGGAAGAGTTGATTTTACGTCAGGCTTGCGGTTTACCGCTGCTCACTATGCAACGCGAGCAGACCGCCAGCGGCGTGATGATGATCCCGATCCCGGAAGCGGGTGTGTTACAGCGCATTGATGGCCTAGCCGCGGCGCAAGCGGTGCCGCTAGTTGAAGGGGTTGAGATCACGGCAAAGGTAAATTATTCGATTACACCCTTACCAGAAGGCGAGAGTTATCTCGGCTTTATCTTTGCGCGCGGCGCAACGCCAGCCGTTGTCGAGGCAGCGCTGCGTGACGCGCATCATAAGCTACATTTTGAAATTGTGCCAGAAATCCAGTTAGTCCTCATGTAACCCCGCTGTAAAGTCAATTATTTAGTCCTTATAGTCACGCGCAGAACAGAGACCAATCAAAAACATACATAACCGCAGAGAAAATCCTCTCTGCGCCCTCTGTGTTCTCTGCGGTTATGTATGTTTTGGCGGTTACATCGTTCATGGCAGAAGTTGCGATCAATCCGCGTATTCCTGTAGTTCCGCGGTTCTAATGCTCTGGCCCGCGCCACGTCAGATTTGTCGCATGCGTCTCGCGATAAAAATCATCCAAATCATCCGGCACCTGGATCGCCCGATGATCACGGATCGCCTGCAAATACTCAAGATTACGCTCGATCAACTCTCGCCCACCAATGATCCCATGCGCCGGAATAACCGTTTGCACCTGCTCATCTTGCGCCCATTTTTCCAACGCTATAATCCACTGATCAAGCGGACTATCGAGCGGGATCACGGGAAACGGTGTTTCAACCGTGTCGCCAGCCAACAAAACGCCCCATTCTGGGATAAAACCGACAATACAATCTTCGGTGTGGCCGGGCAAGTGATGCAAGGTTAGGGTAACGTCGCCTAAATCTATGGAGTATTCATCCTGAAATGTGCTCGTTGGCGCAACGAGCACCACCTCATCCCATGCACCTGGTTCGGCGGTCTGCTTTTTGTGGAGTGTTACAGGCGCGTCGGTTGAAAAACGTGCCAGACATTCAGTTTGCGCAATAATCGATTGTCCGCTGTAATCTAAGCCAACCGTGCCCCAGACATGGTCCCAATCGGCGTGGCTATAAACGATGATTAATCCTTTGTTGTCGAGTAGTGGGCGCACCTGTGCCATATCTCTGGGATGCGAAAGTGTGTCCCACACTACGGCGCGCTGTTGGCCGATGATCACCGCACCACGTACGGAGAATTCTGGCAGGTCAAGTTCGGTGAGCCATAGATCCGGTCGGAACATTTTGGGGTTGAGCATCATTTACTCCCATATTGAATGAACAAGTGATAAGCGATCGAGCGGCATATGCCACAAATCCCACGACAGCACCAGACCATCGACATCCGCCTGGCGCAATGCGCGGTGATCTGCTTCGATCTGGGCGTTGGTCAAGTTTGCCACCTCGGCAATCTCGACCAACTCGACGCCCGCTAATAATTGTTTGACACCCATCATCCGCGCGCGGGCCATTTCTGTAACCAGCGCGGTGGGTGCCAATCCATTTTGGCGTAAGCTCGCGCGGCTACTGGGCAAGGCAAAACCGGTTGCTGCCGACAGCCAGGCCAGCGCTTCTGGCTCGCGCACTTGCTTTTTGTCTACCAACCAATCGGCCAATCCCAATAATTCAAAAGGTAAACCCGCTGGGCCAAGCGTATGGACATAGGTCATGACTTTCGTCCACTCAGCACACGGATCCAGCGCCGTCAGATCTTGCCCTACCATATGTGTCAAGGTTGGCGAGAAACAATCCAATCCCACCGCTAAATTTTCTGCATGGATCAGATCCGCCGCAGCCTGGACAAAGTTGGTTATACTGCGTTTCCGGAAATCTAAAAAAGCCTTGAACAGCAATGCTGCCGCGTCATCTACCTGCGCTGGTTCAACGCCCAGCAAAATCTGGACAAAAGCCGCAAGCCGCTGTGGCGTCTTCAACCATTGTTGGAGGCTATGTTGGACAGCCGCTAGATCTAATTCGACAGCAAGGGCCGCGCGTTGGCAATCGGCACAAAAACAGGCCAGCCAGCGGTCCGGTTCAGCTGCAGGCGAAGGAAAACGAATACGATCTAAAAAGAATCCATCATATAAGTTGCGCTGAATGATATCGCGCCGAACGATGTTATGCAGATGCTCTAGCACGGCTTCGCGTACAAGCGGGCGGTTGGGGCAGACAAAGGTGAATTCGGGCATATCCTGAAAGCCCGGCACTCGTTCACCCTGTAATCCAATCGTCTGCCATTCTGGGTGCGGCATGAATTCGCCGTCACTGGTCAGCAGTGGATGCCAACGGTAAAGTTGCGTGTTCGTACGCGTTGTCTCTGCACGACAGGCCTGGACTAAGGCGTC
>JBBQBY010000365.1:0-7084 GCA_038318235.1 Caldilineales bacterium | reverse complement strand
CTTTTGCTCGTAAGGGACGCAGCTAAGCATGCGCACGCCACATGACCGAAATAAATTTTTAATGTTCATTAACCCGTTTTACTCTGCGCCGAATCCTTTTCCGCCCATCGCTTAGCGAGCTTTAGTTGCACATCCAGTTTTGTCGAATCAAACTGACCATTGTACACTGTCTTGGTTTACGTAGCGGTCAGTGGACCTTTGTGGCCCATCAATTCAGAGCCTAATTCGCATTTAATCAGGGAAACGCATGATAAATTCTACCCTAACGCTTCACGAGCGCCCGTCCAGCGCCACGCATACCCTGGACCAGGATAGTGCTGCGCCGCGCATTTCGGTCGTGATCCCGCTGTATAATGAAGAAGAGAGCATTCCCCATTTGCGTACAGCGCTCCACCAAGCGTTGGAAAGTTGCGGCTATTCCTACGAGATCATCATCGTCGATGATGGCTCGAAAGACAAAAGTTTCGTTTTGTTGCGCGAGTGGGCGTTGCAAGATCAACATATGACGGTGATCCGGTTGCGGCGTAATTTTGGCCAGACCGCGGCATTCTCGGCGGGCTTTGACCAGGCGCGCGGCGAAATTGTGATTACGATGGACGCCGATCTGCAAAATGACCCGCAAGATGTACCCAAGCTGATGGCTAAGATCGACGAAGGCTACGACATTGTCAGTGGCTGGCGCAAAGATCGCCAGGATCGCTGGCTGGATCGCAAGCTGCCTTCCATGCTGGCCAATCGCCTGATCTCAAATGTAACCGACGTGCGCTTGCATGATTACGGCTGCTCGCTCAAAGCCTACCGGCGTGATGTGTTGCAACATGTGCGCTTGTATGGCGAAATGCACCGCTTTATCCCGGCGTTGATGAGCCAGGTGGGCGGCACCGTCACCGAAGTGCCGGTCAACCATCATGCGCGCCAGTTTGGTACGTCGAAGTATGGCATCAGCCGCACGATCCGGGTGATGCTCGACTTGATCACGATCTGGTTCTTGGGCAGCTATTCGACGCGGCCAATCCATGTCTTTGGCACCGCCGGCCTGTTATCCGCAGGCGGCGGTTTTCTCACCTTGCTTTATCTGACGATCGTTAAACTATTTTTCCACCAGGATATTGGAGGGCGTCCGCTTTTGTTGTTGGCGATTCTCCTGGTGGTGATTGGCGTGCAATTGATCACCATGGGTTTGGTGGCAGAAATGGTCATTCGCACCTATCATGAAAGCCAGAACAAGCCGATCTATATCGTGCGCGAAGTGATTTAACCATAGACGCCGCACCCCTACCGGAAGATAGCCGTCACGAACCAGACCAAGCGGCTGCGCCCTTCTCACGTCAATCCCTCGCTTATCTGGGGAACGGAGCCCTTTAGGGCGCGGGTGGGATTTATCTATAGTCCACTCTGCAAATCCTTTTGTCGATGCCAAATTTAACGCTCAAATCCCCCTTCATCCTCCTACTCTGCGCCATTGTTGCGCAGCTCGCTCTCTTTCTCCATCTGCCACTGGTGGCGCAAACAATTGTGGTGCTGATCCTGACTGGCCTGTTGCCAGGCTGGTTGCTGGTGGAATGGCTGGTAGGGCAAAGTGAAGCGCCCCCTGCTTGGGGTGAACAATTACTTTATGCGATTGGCGCGGGGTATGCGATCATGGTGCTCGGCATGCTGGGCGTCAGCTATTGGCCCGGCCCGGTGGTTCGGTGGCAAACGTTGCTGGCTTTTGATGCGGTGCTGGCGATTTTGGCTGGTTTAATCTGGCAACAGAGGGTGCAGTCTAGAGGTCAAGCTTCCATACTGCGCATTGCCCTTTCCACACCAGTAAACAGAAAGTGGCTGATCATTGGTCTGGTTATATTACTCGGCGTCGGCGCTTTCTTCCGCTTCACTAATCTAGGCTACGCCGAATTTCTTACTGATGAGGCGCGCACGGTGTTACGAGCGGCGGCGGTGCTGCAAGGCCATGAGGATGTGCTCTTTATCCACCGCAAAGGCCCAGTGGAAATTCTGCTGCCTGCTGTGATCTATTCGCTGACTGGCCATCTAGACGAAGCTAGTGCTCGCTTGCCCTTTGCCATCGCCAGTTTAACCGGCTTGTTGGCGGTTTTTATGCTCGGGTGGCGTCTGTTCAATCCGTTGGCAGGATGGATTGCCGCTTTTTTGTTGGCCTTCGATGGCTACCTGATCGGGTTTGCGCGCTTTGTCCAATATCAAAGTGTGGTTTTTCTCACGGCGATCTTGGTCATCCTGATCATCTATCGGCTCGTGCAGCAGCCCAAGGCGCTGCGCGGTTATGGCATCCTTGCCGCCATCTTATGGGCGACTGGCTTGCTCGCCCATTATGACGCAGCGTTGACGATCATCCCCGTGGTTTTTCTGGTGGGCGCGCTGGGCTGGCAGCAACGCGTGCGTTGGCGTGTGTTGGGGAGGGCGGCGATCCCGGCTGCGCTGGTGGGGAGTGTGTTACTCGCCGTTTTTTACGTTCCTTTTGTGCTCGCCCCCCATTTTCAAGCGACCTATCGTTATCTCATTGATCAACGAATTGGCGCTGCGGATCGCCATTTTCCGTACAATAACCTGGTTGATTTCTGGCAGCGCAGCATCGTCTATAATTCAACCTATGCTGTTATACTGCTGATTGGCTTGGCGCTGGTGGCGTTGGCGTTCGCTTATCGATGTGGTTGGAATCGCACAGTGGGCGCCGGGTTGACATTGTTCCTGGTGCTCTGGGTAGCGCTCCTTGGCTGGCGTGGCGGTGGATGGAAGATCGGCGCAACGGATTTCACGTTTGTACCTTTTGCGCTCGCGCTGACATTTGTCTGGTTAGCGCCGCGGCTCACCCTGGAAGTGCGCTTGTTGTGGCTCTGGTTCGGCGCACCCCTGTTGCTGGCGCTGTTTGGCACTGCCTTCCCTGGCACCCATGTCTATCTCTTTTTTGCGCCGTGGGCTTTATTGGTGGGCGCACTGGTGGCGCAAGGTTGGCATAACTTACAGCAACGCATCGGGAGACCCGCGGCTGTTTTGGCGGGAAGTTTGGCTGGCGTGGCGGTAACTGTGATCTTTGGTCTGTACGCCGATCAATATTTTGTCGAGCATAAGGTGGAAGTGTTGCGCACCTGGGCAACGAACCGACCCGCTGGCTATTGGACGCCCGCGAATTTTGACGCCACCCAGATTGACCGGGTCTATGGGTTCCCATTGGCGAATGGTTGGAAAGCGATTGGCATGCTCTATGCCCAGGGCAAGATCCAGGGCGATTATGAAACCAATCAGCGTGATGATCTGATCCCTGATTGGTATGTGCGTGGCCAATACCGCTGTGCCTCGACCGCCAATTGGTATTTTGCGATTGACAATTTGGAACCGTGGTCGACCAGCAGCGAACAGATCAAAGACGCGCTGGTAGAAGATGGTTATAAAAAGTGGGGCTCGGTCAAAGTCAATGGCGCATCCAAGTTGGTTATTTATCAACGCACCAGCGAAAAAATTAAGCAGCAGACGATCCGGCTGGAGGATTATACCGCGGCATTTGATGCGAGCACCCGGCCTGATCTGCCGGTGAGTTATCCAGTGATCGAGGATAAGATCGGCCATCCATTGCACATTAATTTCGACCAGAAAATCTGGCTGGAAGGGTATGATCTAGCCACACCAGCCCCGCTCAAGCCAGGTGATACGTTTCGCCTCACCTTATATTGGCGGGCGCAGCGGCCACTCGATCAATCTTACAAGGTCTTCAACCAATCTTTTTATGGCAACGGCACGATGGTGGCGCAGAAAGATAGTTATCCCGTCTGTGATCGCCAGTTGACTTCGACCTGGTATCCTGGTGAATTAATCACCGATGTCTATGACATTCCGGTCGCTACTGATGCGCCAGTGGGCGTCTATCCGCTTTACACAGGGCTTTATCTGGAGGAAAACCAAGCCCGTTTGCCGGTGTTGGATGCGGTGGGTAAGCCGGTTGATCAACAGGCGCATGTGCTCGATTTGTCGATTGGCGCAAAATAACAGATGAAACGCGCAAATTCGCTTGAACTACTCGTCATAATCGTGTTGGCTGTGGTGGCCCATGTCGTCTTACTTCTGCCTTTGCCGCTGGTGGTGCAGACCAGCGCAGCCTTGCTGTTGACCGGTCTATTGCCGGGCTGGTTGCTGGTCGGCTTATTGGTGGGACAAAGTGAAGCGCCGCCTGCGCTTGGCGAACGGCTGCTTTACGCCATAGCTGGTGGCTATGGCGTGATCGTCATCTTGATGCTGGGTATTAGTTATCTGCCTGGTGGGGTTGCGCGCTGGCAGACTTATCTGGCCTTCGATCTGGTGTTGCTAATTCTGTTAGCTGTCACTTGGTGGCGCCGGGCGCAAGCTGTTCCGCAAACATCAGGCTTTGCGGATACGCTGGGCGTGGAGCGTGGGAATGCGCGTCCCGCATTTTCAAAATGGCTGATCGTTGGCCTCGCCGTCCTGCTGCTGCTGGGCGGTTTCTTCCGCTTCACCAATCTGGGTTATGCCGAATTTCATGGGGATGAGTCGCGCGCTGTGTTGCGCGCTGCGGGCGTGATTCAGGGCTATGAAGATGTGCTCTTTTTGCACAAAAAAGGGCCAGCCGAAATCCTTGTGCCGGCCTTGATCTTCTCATTGACCGGCCATTTGGATGAAACCAGCGCGCGTTTGCCATTTGCCATTGCCAACTTGGCGGCGCTCTTTGCCGTCTTTCTGCTTGGTTGGCGTTTGATTGGTCCGTTGGCGGGTTGGGCAGCGGCCTTTTTGTTGAGTTTTGACGGCTATCTGATCGCGTTTGCGCGTTTTGTTCAGTATCAGAGCATCGTCTTGCTGACTTCGGTATTAACCGTACTGATCCTCTATCGTCTGGTACGCCAGCCCAAAGCGTTGGCGAATTATTTCACCCTGGCCGCGATTTTGCTCGCCACTGGCCTGCTTGCTCACTACGACGCCGCCATCGCTATGCTCCCGGCGGCTTTTTTGCTAGGGGTATTCATCTGGCAACAACGTCCGCGCTGGGTGACACTGGGCCGCGCCTTATTGCCAGCCTTGCTCGTCGGTGCAGCCTTGTTGGCGAGCTTCTATGTACCATTTATTCGGCATCCGCATTTTGCCGCCACCACCAGCTATTTCAGCGGGCGTTTTGATAGTGACGGCACTGCGGATGAAGGCGGATCGCCCGTTTTCCATAACAGTCTGGCTGACTTCTTTCGGCGCAGCATCGTTTATAATTCCATTTACGCCGAGCTTCTGATGATTGGTCTGGTGACACTGGCGCTCATTCTGGCCTACCGTCGGGGCTGGAATCACGCAGTGGGTAGTGTGTTGGGCCTGCTGGCCGCGCTCTTGATGGGGGCCACATTCTGGCGCGCTGACTGGCTGAAAATTGGCGCAACTGACTTGATCATTGTACCCTTTGCGCTGGCAATGTTGCTGGCTTGGTTGGCGCCACGGCTTACGTTTGAAACTCGGCTCTTGTGGCTCTGGTTTGGCGCGGCAATGTTGCTGGCTTTTTTCTTTACGGCGACGCCGCGCACGCATGTTTACATTTTCTTTGCGCCGTGGGCATTGCTGGTGGGGAGTGTGATCGAGCAAGGCTGGCAACGGTTGCGCCAACAGTTTGGTCAGCCGACGGCTAGTGCTGTCGGTGGTTTTGCCGCCGTCGCGGTTGCGTTCGTCTTTGGCTTATATGCCTATTGGTATTTTGTCTACGACCAGGTGGAGGTGTTACGCACCTGGTCAACGAATCGTCCAGCTGGCTACTGGACACCGTATGACGCCAAGCAGGTTGATTCGCTCTATGGCTTTCCGTTGGCCAATGGTTGGAAAGTGATCGGCGCACTCTATGCCAAAGGCGTACTACAGGGGGATTATGAGACGAATCAACGTTATGTCTGGATCCCGGATTGGTATACGCGCGGCCAACATCGCTGTGCGGCCACGGCTGATTGGTATTTTGCGATCAACAGCCTGGAACCGTGGGCCGAGGACAGCCAACAGATCGCGGATCGGGTCAAAGCCCAAGGTTTTCGCCAATGGGGAGTAGTAGAAGTGCAGGATGCCCCACGTTTATTGATCTACAAGCGCACCGAGCAGAAGGCACCGTTGCAGATTTTTAGGTTGGCTGATTATACGGCAACCTTTGCGAGTATGGCGCGGCCCAATTTACCGTTGGAATATCCGGTGATCGAGGACAAAATTGCTCATCCACTGCATATCAATTTTGATCATAAGCTCTGGCTGGAAGGCTATGACATCGCCGCACCAACGCCGCTGAAGCCGGGTGATACGTTTCGGCTAACGCTCTACTGGCGGGCGCAGCAGGTGATGGACAAAGATTACAAGGTCTTCAACCAATCCTATTACGGCAACGGTACAATGGTGGCGCAGAAGGATGGTTATTCTGTCTGTGATCGCGAGCCAACGACCACCTGGTCGCCCGGTAAGTTGCTCACCGATATTTATGATATCCCTGTGGCAGACGATGCACCGGCTGGTGTCTATCCATTGTATGCCGGTATGTATCTGGAGCAGACCCAAGCACGGTTGCCGGTGGTGGACGAAGCGGGCAAAACAGTTGACAATCAGGCGCATGTGGCGGATCTGCATATCAGTTCGAAATAGCGTGAGCAGGGCGACCCCACCCTAGCCCTCCCCTGGTAAGGGAGGGAACTGATGAGGGACAGAACCAGTTGCTTCGACCATCCACCAATCTGTCCCCTCCCTGCCGGGGAGGGCTAGGGTGGGGTCGCCTATTATTTGTTTTTTCGTAACTATTCAGGCACGAAATAGCGGATCAAAGTTCTGAAAAACCACAACATATAGTGGTTGGCAGCCGATTTTAACTTCGCATACTGGTTGCGATCTAGCCATTTCAACGGTGGAAGAATCTACTAATTGGGGTTCTCAAGATTGTCTCCACTGCATATTGTGGTTTCATTGCAATTGTCCTGCCTGAATAGTTACAATTTGCTCAACAATTGGCCAATGATCTCTTCACGGCCAATCAACTCACTATAAGGCTTTTGCAGCGACAAATTGCTGGCGTCGGCGATGACAAATTCAAAAGGCGGCGTTAGCGCAAGGGTTGCAA
>JBBQBY010000364.1:0-7157 GCA_038318235.1 Caldilineales bacterium | reverse complement strand
AAATTCCGCCCCCAGATCATACACGCCACGCTTGCCCAGCCGCACCCCCAGCGCGCCGGCGGCCACACTCATTGGCTGTCCTGCATTGGGTGATGGCGTACTTAATCCATCGCGCCGCCAGATGTGCGCAGCCCGTCGCCAATCCATGCGCAAGGGTAAACAAGCCAACACAAGCAGCAGCACCGTCAAGCGCGCCGGGATCAAGTTGAGCAGATCGTCCACCCGTGCGGCGACTTTGCCAAAGCGCTCTAATTCCAGCGTGCGATAGCCCCACAGCGCATCGGCGGTATTGGCATAGCGATAAAGCGCGGCCAGCGGCAGCCCACCGATCACAAAATAAAAGAGCGGCGCAACGAGCGAATCCGACAAATTTTCGGTGACCGACTCAATCGTCGCCCCATACACTTCGCCCGCGCTCAGGGCCGCGGTGTCGCGACTGACCAAGTGCCAACTCAACATGCGCCGCGCTTCCGGCAGATCGGGCGCATCGAGCACGGTTTGTCCAGCCGCGCGTAAGGCGCGCCAGGCGAAGAGCGGCTTGAGCAGGATTGCGATCAAGAGACTGGAGATTAGGGATTGGAGATTGAGAGGGAGTGGCAACTGGCTAATTAGGGTTACGATTAACCAACGCAGCAAGAGCGCGCTGATCAGCACCAGCAGCGCGCCCAATAGCCACGCCCATGCGCCGGCAAACAATGTCGGCGGCAGGCGCTTGCGCATGGCGCGCAGATAACTGCCCATCCAGACCACCGGATGCAAGCGCACAGGCGGCTCGCCCAACCATTGGTCAATCAGCCAAGCCAGCGCAACACTCATCTGACGGCATTCTCTAGCCCAACTTGGAGGGCGGCCTGCACAAAACGTTCGGCCAAAATTGGGTTAGCGAGAAAGTGCAGATGGGTGTACGAGGCAACGACGCTGCCCAAACTGATCCCTTCCAACTGGGTGGCATGGCGCGGCGTATGTGGCTGAAATTCATAGAGATACGGCGCAGTTGCTGGCCGCGCTGCCCATATGGAATAGTGAAATTCATGCCCGCGCATCTCTTCACCGGCACGCCACAGCCAGTTGTCAGTGATCGCTCGCACCACGCGATAACCAAGCGTCAGCCGCGCCGTCATCGCCGACACGCCGGGGAGGAGGCCAGCCATTAATTGCCGCTCGCCCTGCGCATCCACAATCGCTTCGGTGAGAAACATCAGCCCGCCACATTCGGCGTAAATGGGCAATTGTTGCGCTTGTGCTTGGCGCAATGCGGCATGCATGGGTTGATTCGCCGCTAGTTGAGTGGCGTACAGTTCGGGGAAGCCGCCACACAGATAAATGCCTTGGGTGCCGGGCGGTAACACCGCATCGCGCAACGGGCTAAAGGGCACGATCTCGGCGCCAGCCTCGCGTAATAATTCCAAATTTTCGGGATAGAGAAACGAAAACGCCGCGTCTTCGGCCACCGCAAGCCGTGGTCGTACGCGCGCAATCTCACCCCTCCCCATCCCTCCCCAAACGTGGGAGGGAGCTATTATCGGATAAGGTAAATTACTTCTGCTGTCCCGTGATGGTTCCTCCCCTGTTTGGGGGAGGTTAGGAGGGGGTGGGTGGACACTTACTTTGGGCGCGCCGCGGGTAGCCGCGGGCGTCTCGTCAATCGCTTGCCACAGCGCGTCCAGATCAATCTGCTGCGCCACAATGTCGCCCGCTAGTTGCACAAACGCCGCCCAATCGCCGCTTTCCGCCGTTGGCACCAAGCCCAAGTGACGTTCGGGCAATTGCAAGGCGGGATTGCGTTGGATCCAGCCGAAGCAGGGTTTGCCGGTGGCCAGGGTAATTGCCGTCGCGACGCCCTGGCCGTGGCCGGCGCTGGCCACATTGTTGGCAATATAGCCGATGATGTTGACCGCTGGGTCAAACTGTTGCATACCCAGGGCGACCGCGCCAATCGTGCGCGCCACCTTGGCCGCATCTAACACGACGACGACGGCTGCGCCCAATTGTTTGGCAATTTCGGCCGTGCTGCCTTCCTCGCTGTCATAGCGCGCACCGTCATACAGCCCCATCACACCTTCGATCACAGCGCAACTGGCATCACGCGTGGCGCGCACAAAGAGATCTTGGTAAGCCGTGCCGGGTAGCATCCATGAATCTAAATTACGGCAAGTGCGCCCGGCGGCCAGCGTATGATAACTGGGATCGATGTAGTCCGGCCCGACCTTAAATGGCTGCACATGTTGGCCGCGGGCGCGCAAGGCCGCAATCAGCCCCACTGTCAGTGTTGTCTTGCCGCAACCGCTGTGCGGCGCGCCGATCACAATTGTTTTCATGGTTATGCTTGTGCCTCTCGCGCCGTATAGCCGCGCGGTGTCGCCAAATGTTCACCCAAGCGCACGGTCTGGCTGTTGCCGACAATCACCAGCGTCATCATGTCCACCTGTTCGACCGCCAATTCGCCCAAGGTCGTCAACGTAATCTGCTCGGCGGGACGCATAACGTGGCGCGCGATGGCAACCGGCGTGGCCGCGCTACGGTGAATTAACAAGATGCGCCGCGTCTCTTCGAGTTGCCAGTGACGACCGGCGCTGCGTGGATTATAGAAACCGATCACAAAATCGCCGATTGCTGCCGCCTCAACGCGCCGGGCAATGATCGACCATTCCGTGTGCAAATCGCTCAAACTGATCGTGCAAAAATCGTGGGCAATCAGCGCGCCCAGGCGCGCCGCCGCCGCTTGTAACGCGCTGATGCCAGGGATCACCTCAACCTTGGGTGCGCAGCCTGTCGTCCAACCGCGCGCCGCCAACGCCTCAAAGACCGGCCCGGCCATGGCGTAGACCCCGGCATCGCCGCTGGAGACCAAGGCCACGCGCTGACCTTGCACAGCCAGATCAAGCGCAAGATTGGCGCGCGCCATCTCTTCGCCCAGTTCGCTGTCAACAATCTGCTGATGCGGCGCCAACAGATCGCGGATCAGGGTGACGTAGAAGCGATAGCCGACGATCACATCGGCCGCTTGGAGCGCTGCCCGCGCCGCGGGTGCGAGATAGTCCAGATCGCCCGGTCCCAGGCTCACAATGGAAAGCTGACCTTGTTGATTCATGGATTCACCTTTATCGGTCATCGCCCTGGGCTAAAGCGCCAGGGCTACAGAACAACGCCCCGTTAACAGGGCTAAAGGCCGGTTCACCGGACGTTGCTCTATAGCCCTGGCCGTTTACGGCAGGGCGGATATGGTTCAAACGGTTTTCAGGCGCGCCACGGCCACAGTGACGCCTTCAAACGCCCGCTTCTGCACCAACAATTCCTCAACCCCAGCGGCAAGCATAGCGCAAGGTTCAGAGACACCGGGCAACCCTAATTTCACCTGCGCCGCCGATGGGCTAAGCGTCACCCATTGCGCCAACGCCTGGATTTCCGCCTCTTCATAGATGCGCAGGGGCAAAAGATGCGCCTCGACAAAGGCAAGCAAGCCCGGTTCTTCCGCTTTAAGCCGCACGGTGGCAACCGCGGCGAGTGATCCAAAAGCCAGTCCAGCGTCGTACAACGTTGTCTGCACGGCCTGTTCAATCTGCTTGCCACTCACCCCGCGCTGGCAGCCAATGCCCACCACGAGCGTGTGTGGGCGAAAGAGCACAGTCTGGGCCAAATCGATTGTTTCCAAGCGGTCACTCAGGACAATCGCCGGCTCTGTGCCGAGCACTTCGCGTTGCGCCACCCACTGCCAGGTTGTTGCAGCCTGGCGCAATGGCGCGTCGTCGAGTCCGGGGGAAGCATAAACTTGCACCGTTTCATCGTTCACGACAGCCGCCATGACGCGGGTCAACGCGCTGCCGGATTCAACTGACCAACCGGCCGCCTGCGCCAGCAGATCGAGCGGCACTTTGCCCTGCACCTCGCTGGCTGTCGTAATCACTGCCTGGCCGCCCGTGATCTGCGCCACCTGGCGCGCCAATGCATTTGCCCCACCCCAATGACCGCTGAGCATGCTGACGACAAATTGTCCCTGCTCATCGAGCGCTAGCACCGCCGGATCACTCGCCTTATCCTGCGCCAGCGGGCCAATCGCGCGCACGGCAATCGCCACCGGTGCGACAAAAATCAAGGCCTTGCTCTGTAACCACGCTTGGCGAGCGGCATCGAGCACCGAACCGGCATACTCTGTTTCACCCACTTCTGCAAAACGTGTGGGCAACATGGCCTGTCCACCCATGGCTACGGCGATGCGCCGTGCCAACGCCGCCCCTGCCGAGGTGACAGCCAATACGGTAATGTCTGTACTTGGCGCGGCAAGTGGGACAACGGCGGGCGCTGGCATCGCGTTCACTTGTGGCGTATGCTCCTGGGTGCGGAAGCGGTGGCGATAATTGGCCGTATAGAGTTTCGAGCGCACGTCGCCCGCCGCCAATGCCGGGCTGATCAAGATCAAGGCTTGGCGTGTAAAGCCGGCGTTGCGCACAGTCTCGGCCAGTTTGTCCAAGGTGCATTGCACGATCTGCTCGTCCGGCCAGCTAATGCGATGCAAAATCGCCACGGGCGTGTCGGGCGCATAGCCGGTGAGCAAGGTCTCCTGCACCTGGCGCGCTTTGGTAATGCTCAGAAAGAGTGCCAAGCTCGCGCCATGTGCGGCCAAACCCGCCAATTCCTCACGTTTAGGCACACTCGACGCCCGACCACTGATGCGCGTGCAGATCACGGTTTGAGTCAATTCTGGGATCGTGAGTTCTACGCCAAGCGCCGCCGCCGCTGCAAAGACTGCCGAGACGCCCGGCACAATGGCGTAGGCAAGGTCATGCTCGCGCAGACGCACCATCTGTTCATGGATCGCGCCATACAGCGCTGGATCGCCGCTGTGGACGCGGGCGACTAATTTGCCCTGTTGCGCGGCCTCAACCATCAGCGCCATGATCTGGTCAAGATGCAGGTCGGCGGTGGGAACAACTTGTGCGCCGGGTTTAGCCCACTGCGCGATCTCAGCCATCACCAGCGAATCGGCGTAGAGAATTAAGTCGGCGCGGGCGATCAACTGCTGACCACGCAGCGTGATCAGATCGGGCGCGCCCGGCCCGGCGCCGATAAAATAAACAAGTGGTGATGCATTCATTAATTTAATCCTTCTTTCTGATGCGGCCTCACCCCCGGCCCCTCTCCTGAAGCGAAGGAAAGAGTTCAGGAGAGGGGGCTGGGGGGTGAGGCCGCCTTAATAATCGCCAACGAAAAATAGGTCAACGCCGCGTCCGGCAACGTCGCCAAATCATGCCACAGCTGCTGATCAGCAAACCCAACCCGTTCGGCCACCACGACCTGACCCGCCCGACCGGCGTCGTTGAGCGCAGCTTTCAAACGCGGCAACACTGAACCGGCTTTTAACAGTACCAAAGTATCAAACTGCTTGAGCAGTGCGATGACCGAGGTGGGATCATCTTCGTACAGGGCAGGCAAGATCGCAACACGCTCGTTGCCAATCGCCAAAGGGATGCCGGCGGCGGCGGCGGCAGCGCTATATGAGTTCACGCCCGGCACGATTTCAATCAGCAAATCCGGTCGTTGCGCCTGCAACGAGGCGGCCAAATAGGTGAACGTGCCATACAACGAAGGATCACCGAGCACGAGATAAACGGCTTCACCCGTTGCAGGCAGCGCTTGCGCCATCACCGCGGCTGCCGCTTCCCAGGCGTCAACCATGTGCGCCGGATCAGTGGCCATGACCAACGGCAGTTCGACGATGCGTTGCCGCGCCAGGTCAAGGTAATCATCGGCGATCTGCTGGGCGATACTGTGCTGACTGTCACGGCTGCGCGGCACGAATATAATTTGCGCCGCCTGGATCCGCCGTAATCCTTTGATGGTCAGTAATTCAGGGTCGCCGGGTCCCACGCCGACAACGGCTAGTTTGACTGGTTTATTCATCTTCAATCCGCTCCGGTGTGTCTTGTAATTCGGCGTCGGAACGGGCAATCCGCTGGACGAAAGGATCGTGCGCTTCCACCTGCGGTTCGGCGTTGTGCGTTCTGGTCGCCCGCGCCATGATGGCACCGTCAAAATCGACCAGGATCACTTCGACATCCATGCGGCCTTGCACAAAGGCAAAACAGTTGTCGAGCGCAATTTCCGTCAAGCGTTGAAAGGCCTCGGCCAAGCCGTTGGCCAGACAGATTTCCATAAAATGGCGCGCGGTGTTGGCATGGCGAATCTCTTCCACCACCACTGGGGCCGCGCCCAGCGTCGTCGCGATTTCGGCCAGAAAGAGCATGTCCACTTGGTTGCCAGCCACGTGCGTCACAAAATGGCCTTGCGCGGTCTTGACCAATTTGCCAATCATCGCCACAAAGACCACGCTTTCGACGCCAGCGCGTAGGCAGGTTTTTAGACCGTCGCCGGTGAAAACGCTGACTTCGACAAACGCCACTTTGGGCAATTCGGGGAAGATCTTCATCGCGAAGCGTTCCGAACGCCCGCCGGTTGCCAACACCACTTTTTGCACCGAATTGGACGAGCCCATTTCTACTGCCTGGATCACGCTGGCGCGCCAGGCGGCGGTGGAATAGGGATAGACGATGCCGGTCGTGCCCAAAATGCTGATGCCACCGATAATGCCCAGACGCGCGTTGAGCGTCTGTTTGGCCAGCGCTTCGCCTTCCGGCACTTCGATAGTCACATCAACACCGGGTGGTGGCTGAGCTACAGTTGCCAACGCGGCCAGCACGTTTTCCGTGATCTGTTGGCGCGGCACGGGGTTGATGGCTGGTTCGCCAACCGTTAACCCCAAGCCAGGCAACGTGACAACACCCACACCGACGCCGCCATGCAACTGCACGCCAGCTACACTACTGCGGCGTACAGTTGCGGCGATCAGCGCGCCGTGCGTAACATCTGGATCGTCGCCGGCATCTTTGACAATGCAACAGGTGGCCTCTTCGGCGGTCAATTGCCATTCCACGGGGATAAAGCTGGCCGTGCCGCCAATTGGCAACGTGATCGTCACGCTGGCTACAGGCGCACCTTGCAACAGCGCCAGCGTGGCGGCTTTGGCCGCAGCCGCCGCGCAACTCCCGGTTGTAAAACCCGTGCGCGTCCCTTGACGATTGCGCGGGGGAACCGGATAGGCATGAATTGGCATCAGTTATTCCTCAAATCCAACAAAACCTGGCGCTGACGGATCGGGAATA
>JBBQBY010000363.1:0-7162 GCA_038318235.1 Caldilineales bacterium | reverse complement strand
GGGATACGGGATTAAGGGTCCAGAGATAGGCCGATCTCTGGACCCTTAATCCTTGGCCTTACTTACTAAAACGCGTCTGATATTCTTTGGTTAATGCGTCCTGCATGTCTTGCGCCGCTTGCTGAGGAGTTTTCGTGCCATGCGTCACAGCGTTGACCGTGTCGTTCCATTGATTGCTCGTAAAACCTTCAATCGGGTCTACCGGCATCCCGTGCATCTCTTCCGCCTCGGTGGCAGATTTAATGTAAAAATCAAGGCCAGGATACTTGCTGGCGTCCACCTTGGAGAGGTACGACTTGCGTGCGCCAACCCACCCAGTACCAGCATAAATAATGTCTGATGCCTTGTCACCAATCAGAAATTCGATAAACTGGAAGGCCTGATCCGCGTTTGCCGCACCCTTCGGAATCTGCGAATTGTGGCCGCCGGTAGACTGAACCTTCTTGCCTTTGCGACTCGTAGGAACAAGCATCCAAGTGTTCATAAATTTTTTGTCAGGCGCCGCATGCGCCAGTTCGCCCGGTCCCCAATAGCCATTAATAATCATCGCTTGCACGCCGCCAGGAAAGCTAGCTGTCGGACTTGAGGTCCAACCACCAAAGTTTTTACGATAACTGTCGATCTTCTCGATCCCAACGAGGTCATCAAATTTCTTAATCGTGGTCAGCGCTTCGATAAACCAATCCTCATTCACATGATAGGTCTTACTTTCTTCGTCGAACGCCTTTTTGTCATACGCGGCACCCCAATAGAATGGGTCACCACCACCCCACGAGCCAGCCATCGCATCCATCGGGTCAAAGCCTAAGACGGTGACATTGCCAACCTTGTCGAATTCTGTCAGGGTTTTATGCCATTCAAAGGCTTCGTCAAAGGTCTGGGGCATGTTGTTTGGATCAAGCCCTTTTTTCTGGAGTAATTCGACATTCGCGCATAGCGCATAGCGCAGAAAGCTCTCTGCGCTGGGCACGCCATAGGTTTTGCCTTGCCAACTGGCATAGGTCCAGGATGAGTCAAAGATATCTTTCTTGTCAATCACTTTAGAGGCATCAATGCGGTCGTCAAGCGGTTGCATCGAATCACGCGAATAGAACTCGCTGTAGGAGATATTGCCGGTTTCGAGATCTGGCGGCGTGCCGCCGGCGATTGCGGTCAATAGTTTGTCCGAGATGCTGTCTACCTGCGTGCGCTTCACCGTGATCCCTGGGTTCTGTGCATTAAACGCATCAGCCACTTTTTGAAATGCGTCTATGGCCCCGCCGCCCCAGCCGTGCCACCACTCTACTGTAACTGGAGCAGCGGCTGGTGCGCTTGCCCCCCCAGCCGCGGGCACCGCGCCAGATTGGCCCGGCGCAGGACAGGCGGCCAGTAGCATCGCGCTGGCGGCGAACAGGGAAGAATTGCGTAAGAACTCACGCCGACTTATGGCATGTTTGCGTTCGCTGGACATTTCGTTCTCTCCTTTTGTGGAAACCTGATGAAATTTGACTAAAAAACAAACAGCATAAAGACATATGTGGTACTGTCACAGGCATTTAAGGCGCACAACCCATCAAATATAAAGCGGAAGATAAAATAGCTATTGAAAACCAAGCGCGGAGAATCAATAAAATGAAGTGATAGAAATGATCATACTGCGCAGTGAATATTTTGTCAATCGCTGTAAAAAGGAGTTATTTTAACGCTGGCAGGGGATGCGTAGGGTAAATTGAGCGGAATAAATAAACCGTTATTCTGCTTAACCCTTTAGCCCTGTTACCGAAATGCCTTCGATAAAGGTGCGCTGGGCAAAAATAAAGATGATGATCACCGGCAACGCTACAATCGTGCTGACCGCCATCAGGTAGGGATAGGCCAATGCCGTATTCCCCATGTTGGTGGCCGTCTGTTGCAACCGATAGATCATCAATGCCAGCGGATATTGGGCTTCATCTTTGAGATAGATCAACGGGCTGAGAAACTCGTTCCAGGTCCACAAAAAGCGAAAAAGCACCACCACCGCAATCGCAGGCTTGGTCAGTGGCAAAATGATCTGCCACAGAATGCTGAATTCATTAGCCCCTTCCATGCGGGCTGCTTCTGATAATTCTTCGGGAATCGTGAGAAAGAACTGGCGCAGCATAAAAATGAAGTAGGGGTGGCCAAAAAGCGATGGTACAACCAATGGTAGATAGGTGTTAAGCCAGCCCAGATTTTTGAAAATAATAAAGAGCGGCACCATCGTCACCTGCCAGGGCAACATCATGGTGGCAATACATAGGCCAAAAAAGAAGCCCCGCCCCCGCCACTTGATCTTGGCAAAACCATAGGCGACGAGCAACGAGGAGATTAGGGTAAAGATCACCACGGGCAAGGCAAAGCGGAAGATCGAATTAAACGCGGCCAGGTTAAAGTTGTAGGTTGCCCAGCCACCAGCAAAGTTGCTCCACAAGAGCGGGCTGGGAAAGAGCACCGGGGGCACAGTGCGCACCTGTGAGTCATTCTTCAACGCCGTGATCACCATCCAGTAGAGTGGAAAGAGCCAGGTAAACGCTAAAAAGAGTAGCAGGCCATACTTGGCAATCTGACCGATGCGCACCATTGTGGCGCGGCGGCGGGCGTTGGCCGACGTCAATTCTAGGCTATCCTGTGGACCGCTTGTGGCTTGGCTAACCGTCTGGCTGACTGTGGTCATTTTTCACCCCCGTAGAAGACCCAACGTCCCGACGTACTGAAAAGAATGGCGGTGAAAGTGACAATAATCACCAGCAGAATCCAAGCCATTGCTGAAGCTTTCCCCATACTGAGCTGGACAAATGCGTTGCGATAGAGACTCATCACGTAGAGCTCGGTTGATTTCATTGGGCCGCCCTGCGTGAGCAACCAGGGTAGCGTAAATTCTTGGAAGGCGCCAATAAAGCCGAGGATCGAATTAAACAGAATGACCGGCGTACAGAGGGGAATTGTGATATGCCAAAATTTGTGCCAAGCATTGGCCCCATCGACGGTAGCGGCTTCATAAAGCGAGCGGGGCACATCCTGTAAGGCCGCCAAATAGATCACGACCGCTGAACCCTGCGCCCATACGTAAATCATCACCAGGGTGGGTTTCGAGAGACCGGGACTGGATAGAAAAGGAATCGTCGGTTTCTCAAAATACTTGAGTAACCCATTCACCGCGCCGTATTGGGTGTTCAGCAAGAAGAGCCAGACCATAGCCGTACAGACTGCCGGTACAATGGTCGGGATATAGATGATCGAACGAAAGATCGCACGACCTTTGATGTCCGTGTTGAGCAAATTGGCGATCAGAAACGCCACCCCTGTGCCAATCGGCACGCCAATCAGCACATAATAAAACGTGTTGCCGATCACGATGCCAAAATCGGGGTCATTGGTGAAAAGGCGTACATAATTGGCTAGGCCAATAAATTGGGGGGGTCTAATCAGATCATAGCGCGTCAGACTGTAATAAAGTGACATCGCTAACGGGATCAGTGATAAGCCGATAAAGCCAATCAACCAAGGTGAAATGAAGAGCAAGCCTAACCGTTGGTTGCGCTTCTCTTGTGTGGACATACCGCGCGACTTCGTCCGGTTTACTGGGGCCGCTGCCACTGCCATGTGTACCTCCTGTAGATTTACGATTTTGGATTGACGATTTACGAAATAATCGCGTTACCTAACCCATGGTTATCGCAACTCCGACGACCGAGCCATCAAGCTAACTTCTAATCATCTCGTAAATCGTAAATCGTCAATCGTAAATAAAACGCTACTTCTTCAAGCCTTGATTCGCAAATTCTTCGACGGCGCGCTTCTGCAATTCAGCCGCAGCTTCTGCGGGTTTCATCTGATCGCGCGCCACTTTATCGCGCAACTCATCCAACTGGGTCTTGACGAACCAGTGAATTGGGCAGCGGCGCAATAGATGCCATTCGGTCGCTGATTTTTCCGAATCCACGTAGAATTTCAGACCAGGATAGGCATTGGCATCCACCGTCGGAATAAACGCCTTGAGTGGATGGATCCAGCCGACTTCCTTGAAGACGATATCGCAGGCTTTGACGGTGTTAAAGACTTCGCCCAACTTGAAGGAACCGGTCGGGTTCTTGCCATCTTTGAGGATCTGGACAAAGTGGGCATTCACCGCCTGCATCTTCACATCTTTGCGGTCGTCCGATTGCGGCCCCCAACTTGATTGGTTAAATTTACCCACTTCTGGCTTGTGGATCATCGTCTCGCCGGGATGCCAGTAGCCTTCAATGATCATGGTCTGTACGCCTGCTTCAAAGGCGGCACCCCAGCCGCCATTGCCCTGCACCTGGCGCATACCGGCAAATTGATCTGGCCCGGCGAATCTGATGAACTCACCCGCAGTGTTCAGATAAGCCGCCACGCGCTCGTCATCCAAGTGGAATTCTTTGCTCTTTTCGTCAAACCAGGTGACGCCGTACGAGGCTGGCCCATAGTCCACATCCCCGCCCATCGCATCGCCGGGGTCTAGACCCATCTGCAATAAGTTGCCGGCATCATCTTTCTTGGTCAACTTCTTGTGCCAATCCAGTGTCTCTGCCCAGGTGACCGGTGGTGCCTTCGGGTCAAGCCCGGCTTTTGTCGCGGCATCGGTATTGTAGTTCAAGCCCCATTGCACATAGCTCTCAATACCAGGTACGCCGACCATCGCGCCTTCGTAGGTACAATAGTCCCACACCCAATCCAACATATTCTCTTTCTTGACATATTTGCTAGCCGAGATCATGTCTTGAACTGGGAGGACTGCACCACGCGTGAACAGGTCAAAATAAGCATGATTAGAGTGGCAGTCGGGCGGCGCACCACCGGCAATCGAGGTCAGAAGCGCTTCGTCGTTGACCGAGCCTTTGTATTCCAGTTTAATGTCGCCCATGATCTCTTTCCATTCATCGGTCTCAATGAGCTTGACCAAGGCTGGGTCCAGATTGCTCCAGTTATACCAGTAGGCAACGACCGCAGCTTCGGCGGCTGCACCAGCCGCCGCGCCGCCACTAGCCGCTGGGGCATTGGCCGCGGGGGCCGCGGGCGCACAGGCGGCCAATGCGGCACCGGCGGCCACCATCGACGAGAGCTTTAGAAACCCACGTCGGCTTAGGGCTTTTTTGTTTTGATTCAACATTACTTTTGACTCCTTTGGTCTAATTGGATAAACGGTCTGGGAAGAACAAGCGCTTACATCGATTTAGTTGTTGAAATGATTGTGCTTTGGCAAAGTAGCGGAGCGATCTAGTGTAGACAAACCGTTGCGGCGTACTCCAGGGCCTGGTCGCTATGGCAAATCGTTCACGCGGGATAAGTGATAGCCTCGGCAGGGGAACAGGGAGCTCACGTTGCCAACTGACTATGCCTTACGAGAACTATACCTTATGGGAAGAGTTCTGTTGTAACTAGATTGTCATAAAGTTGCTGGCGTTATCTTACTGCTGAATTGGCGCTTTTGTCAAGGCTTCGGGAACGTTACCGAAGCAAACCGTCTTTGTGGCTAGGCGCGACTGTCCTGCGTCAAATGGTTGACTGGTCGCGAAAATTACTGTGGCGCAGAAAAACATGGCCAGCCACGGCGAGCAAGCTCATTTCAAGGATATTCCACCAAAAGTGGATATCCAAGCGCACCGCTGTCGTCAGCCCTGGCACGCTACATAGGATCGTTCCACGCGTGAACGGACTGCGTGCCAGCCAGCCATCGCGGCCCAAAATACCGGGTAAGCCTTGGGCCGTGGTCGTCACACCCAATTCACGTAACTCGTGTAGCACCTTGAGATAGCGCACCATCATGTAGGTATGCTCAAACGTATGCGCGACGGCCACTGTCAGCAGCAAATAGGCCCAGAAATTGCGCATGCCACCCTTGATCAACGTAATTATGATCAGGAGCACCAACCAATTCCAGATAAAATGTACCCATTCGCCGTTGGCGGGGGAGAGTAGGCCAGTCGATTGGCGGGCCGTCCAGTTCAAGATATGATACTGCGTCCATTGCAACAAATGTTCAATTGAGTGCGCGCCCTGCGCCGTGAGCAAGATGCTCAAGATCATGATCACGGTGCCATAACGCAAGCCGTCTTGACGCCATTTGAGAATGCCGACGGGGAGGAGTGCCGCTAGCACAATAAAAGCCGCCGCCCACAGCGGGAGAGACCAAACTTGCATGCCAATCCAGCCTGCCACGATGCCCAGTGTAAGTGAACGCATGACCGCAGGCATATACTTGCCTGGGCGTAATAATTGGAGTAGTGGCAGGCGCGTCTCTAGTGACGTCGAAAAGGCAGAGAGCGGGAGTGTTTGATTCATCTTGTCACCTCCAACTGAGTTTGAGCCGTTACCGTAGGGATTTGAGAAACTGCCCCATCGGGCCAGACAATCGCTAACGTTTGCAATGTCGTATCTTTGGGGAAGCCAAAGTGAATGCGCGTCGGATCACCGGATAAATAGCCGCCAGATGCGCGTATATCGCGGCGATAAGTGCCGTGGTTGGTCTGGAGGGCCAGTTGTGCGCCAATCGCTTGTCGATTGGGCGAGTCTGGCCAGTGCAAGTCGACTTCTAGGCTAGAGCCGCCGCATAAACGATTCTCAAAGAGCTGGGCCGAATTACGCAAATTATTGACCACGATATCCAAATGGCCGTCGCCATTTAGATCGGCCATCACCATGCCGCGCCCGCTGGATGTCGAACCGAGGTTCCATTCGGGCACCGGCGCAAATATCCCTTCGTCATCGTTGTGGAAAGCCTGATTCTCTTCGACTAATTCGCCACCTGGCAGTTGACCAAACAAATTTTGGGCGATCATGCCGTTGACAATATAGAGGTCGAGAAAGCCATCGTTGTCGAGATCGCCAAATTTGCTGGCCCAACTCCAGCCGGTCGCATCGATCCCATATTGGGCGGCCTCATTCGTCCAGCGGTTGTTGTCGCGCAGTTGTAAGACATTCGCCATGATCTGCTGGTTGTCCGCCTCATGATTTTCGAGCTTTTCCATTCTGTTCATCATCGGCAGCCAGCGCGCCAGATTATGCGGCGAAATATCATAGGGATTCATGTCGGTGGTGAAGAGGGCTAGATTGCCATCGTTGCTGAGGTCACCCCAATCAATGCTCATGGTGCTATGCGAGGTTTGTACAAACGGCCGCGCCGGTTGCCACTGTGGTT
>JBBQBY010000362.1:0-7163 GCA_038318235.1 Caldilineales bacterium | reverse complement strand
GATGGTTGCGACAATTTCGGCGATCTGTCGCCGACTCGACTGTCTGCCATTGGCAATTGAACTAATTGCGGCGCGCATTGATCTGTTTTCGCCGCAAACCATGCTGACCCGCTTGCAGGAGCGGCGGCTCGATTTACTCGCGGATGGCGCACACGACCTGCCAGAGCGTCATCGCACGTTGCACAACGCGATTCAGTACAGCTACGCTCTGCTGGACGAACGCGAACGGCATCTGTTTCGGACATTAGGCGTTTTTGTCGATGGCTTTGACCTAGCGGCCGTGACTCACTTTGGCTTTGACGCGGCGGCCTTGCAAGCGTTGCTCAACAAAAACCTGGTGCAGGCGGCGGCTCGACCAGTCGCCGCCTCCACACTTGGGGCGGCGGAACGGCGCTTTCTGCTATTGGAAACGCTGCGTGAATACGCACGTGAACAATTGACGATCAACCAGGAAGCCGACTTGATGCAACGCCAACATGCCGCTTATTACTTGCAATGGGTAGAGATGGTGGAACCTGAGTTACGCGGTTCAAAGGTGGCTGCTTGGCTAGAACGCTTGGAAACTGAACATAACAACCTGCGCGCTGTCCTTACCTGGGCGCTCGCAACAGGCGATAGTATGACTGCGTTGCGACTATGCGGGGCATTGCGAGTGCTTTGGGATTTTCGTGGACATGCGCTTGAAGGAAAGCGATGGCTGGAAAAGTCGCTCGCTGCTGGCGTAGATGTACCTCTGGCTATACGCGCAAATGCGCTCAGCGTAGCCGGAGAATTGGAGCAAACGTTGGGGAGTCATGCCCAGGCGCAAATATTGGTTGAACAAAGTTTAGCCCTGTATCAATCAGACAATGACCGACATGGCGTCGCCTGTATGTCTCAACAACTTGGCGGGATCCACCGTGCGCAAGGTCGCTATGCACAGGCGCATTTTTTTTATCAACAAAGCTTCACTCTGTTTCATGAACTGGAAGATAAATGGGGCATTGCCACCCTCCATATCGTATTGGGTCATCTTGCCATCAATCAAGCCGACTATAGGCAAGCCAAGGTACTGCTTGAGCAAGGCTTGGCCGGTCATCGCGAGGTGGGTGATAAAATGTGGATTGAGTTCGCCCTGCCGGGGCTAGCCTTGCTTGCCTTACAAGAAGGCAAATATCCGCAAGCGATCTTGTATTGCGAAGAACTTTTGCTGCTTGCGCAGGAGCTAGGCGACAAAGTGGGTGCAGTAGATGCACTCAATCAACTGGGCAGAATCGCGCTCCATCAAGGCGAATTTGCCCAGGCGGCCCGCTATCTTGACCAGAGTTTTGCGCTGGCTCAGGAACTTGATTATCCGCTGCTCATCGCGAGCGTGCTCACCCAGCAAGGCAACCTGGCCTTAGCACAGGTTGATTTTGGGCGCGCCCATCGATGTTATTGCCAAAGCTTGCAGATCGTCCACCAACTGGCGGATCGATTAGAGCTTGCCAACGAGTTGGAAAATCTGGCCGATCTCGCTAACGCACAGGGTGATGCGGAAAGAGCAATCCGGCTACTCGGCGCGGCGGCGAGCTTGCGCCAAGTGATTGGCGTGTACTTACTCGCTAGCGAGCAACCGCGCCAGCAACATCTCATCGCCACTGCCCGCGCCCAGTTCGATGAATCTGCCTACGCCACAGCCTATGCCACAGGCTACGCCATGACCGCCAACCAAGCTGTCGCGTTTGCGCTGGCACACTTTGCGGAGAATGCAAGGTGATCCGCCGGCAATATAAGCGCTATGGTTGGTGGTGCAAGGGGCTGAGGTGAATGCAACTGGCTGTTATAACAGTAAGAGCCATATTCAGCAGCACACTGAAATTTTGCACACACGCCGTACATCAGGGTTCAATCGCTACCCGATACGCCAATATGGCCAATATAATCGTGATGGGCGTGAAGACCAGCTTCTCAATTGTCACGCTTGAGGCAAGATTACCGAGGGTGTTCACCACAAAAAACAGAAATAGCAGCCACATGCCAATCGTGACCCCACGCTTAATTTTGGGGATGCGGATATAGCCGATTTTTAGGGCAATGATCAACGCAAAGAGCAGGGTGATGGTCAAGGCGACCGTTTCCAAGACGACGACGTTGGTCGCTGGATCAACTCGCCCTCCCCAGACAATGGTCGCCGGCGCCAGCCCAAGTAAGACAAGCAGATGAAAGATCGCGAGCAAGAGCAGCGCACCCAATAGCACGCCGCCAGCCAACTGCAAACCGATGAATTTTTTCATGATCTCCTTGATGCTCGTTAAGGGCGCTTGTGGTCAAAGTGGCACGCGGGTCGGTGCGTGCAGGGAGCACCGCGGCTAAAAGAGAATAAGCACCGTGTAAATTAAGTTTTTTGGTGTTTCGTAGGTCATCGCTTGGCGCGTGACAAACCGCGCCAAGCCGGATCGGTGCTCTATCCAAGGACTAGGTCAACGTGCTTGTCGGGTTAAAAACCGGACCTACAAAATACCCGATAATTTAGTTTAAAGTGCAGTAAGTTCTTTTTTATATTGCAGCGGTGTTTTACCCAATACTTGCTTAAAATCTGTAATGAAATGTTGTTGACTGCTGTAGCCAAGGTCATAGGCAAGCGTTGCCCAATTTGGCTCGTCGCTCGCGCGGATCTGTTGGGCCGCCGCCAGCAGCCGGTGACGCTGGATCAGCCATTTGAGCCCAATGCCGACATAGTCCTGAAAGAGCTGCTGCAGCCAGCGTTCGCTTCTGCTAAACGCTTTTGCCACGGCTGTAACGGTCTGGAGGCTATCATCGGTTTCGATGGCTGTAATGATCGCATTTACATGCTCGATATTGGCATCCGGTTGGGGGTGTTGCGCGCGAAGCAGTTTTAGGAGATCATCAATAGCCGCTTGGTCGTCCAGGGTTAACAACTGTTCGCTGTAACGACGGTCGATTTGAGGAAATACCTGCTCTAAGTCAATAATTTTGTCTTGTAAGTCTTCCAGTGCTCCACCCCAGAACGCATGAAACGCCCCTGGCCGGAAGCGGATACCGACGATTCGCCCGCTACCCGCGGCAACATAGGTTCGTTTACCCCGAAAGGTGCCCTGAATGCCGGACTGTTCCATAGAAACAAAGAGATCAACATATGGCCGATGCATCACTTCTTCGGAGTGATACGGATTGTCCACTTTGTCCCAGTGAATTGTCCAAAAGTGTTCGATGAACGGTGCCAGGTCAGCGGGCGGCAAATAGGTATGGAAACGCACATGACGCTCAAAACCAACTGGGTCTAAGCGGCCGCGTGGCTCGTAACTTTCTGCGGATTTTTGTAATACATTGCTCATGTTGCGTGGTATTATAGCGCTAAACAATCATTGATCCAAAGGAGCTTATGATGAGCAACAGACCAACCTTACGCGGCATGGCAACGGTTAATTATTGGGCAGATGACGTTAAAGCGGCCAGAGATTGGTACACCGAACTGCTCGGCCTTGAACCCTATTTCCAGCGTCCGGACGAACAGAATCCGGCCTACATTGAGTTCCGCATTGGCGATTACCAAGCTGAGCTCGGCATTATTGACCGTAAATACGCCCCGAAAGGCACGCAGCCAGGGCCGGGGGGTGCGGTGCTCTTATGGCATGTGGATGATATCGAGGCGACGTTTGCGCGACTCAAGGCCATGGGCGCGCAAGCGTATGACCCAATCACGAAACGCGGCGAGTCTGGTTTTATTACGGCCTCGGTCATTGACCCGTTCGGCAACGTCCTGGGCATCATGTACAACCCGCATTATGTGGCCGTACTCGGTTCGCAAACCGCGTAAAGGAATTTATGGCGACAACAAAAGAATTGCAGATCCTGCCCTTTGCATCAGTCTCGGCGTGGGCACAATGGCTGGCTGAGCACCACCAGCTTGCTGGGGTGTGGATAAAAATGGCCAAAAAAGCGTCGGGTATAACTTCGATCACCCACGATCAAGCACTCGATGTCGCGCTCTGTTATGGCTGGATTGATGGTCAGCGCAATAGCGATGATGATTGCTATTTTTTACGACAAAGAGTTCAACCCTGGCGCCTGGTTCACATCCTCGACCAACCCAACAAGGTCTGGTTCAATCCAGAATGTAATTCAGAATTTTTACGCGCCTCACGCCAGCCCCATCGCCTTTAAATTGCGATAGCTGATCGCCAAACTTTCAAACGGATCGCGCTGGCAGATGTCCTGTTCCACGGCATACCATTCGACATTGGCGGCTTGACAAGCGTGCAAAATGGCAGGCCAGTTGAGATTGCCTTCGCCTACTTCCGCCATCAGTTGCTCACCGCCGCTGATCACCATGTCTTTCAGATGAATTACCGGCATCCGATCCTGCATTTTGGCGATCCAGGCCGCTGGGTCGCCGCCGCCATGTTGCACCCAGTACGTGTCGATCTCGGCCTGAAGATAGCGCCGATCGCTTTCGGCATAGATGATGTCGAGACCGCTGCGACTGGCGTGCGGATTCTCGGCCGTGGGCTGTGGGAAACGCACAAACTCGAAGCTGTGATTATGATAGCTAAAGGTCAACCCCGCCGCGGCCAACTTTTCACCAACCGCGCTTGCCTCGTTGGCAAAACGTTGATAGGCCGCTTCGCCACCGGTGCGATAGGGTGCAGGCATGCTGCCAATCGCCACATGGCGGCAATGCCAGAGTTTGTGCTGCTCGATCACTGGGTCGAGATCGTGCCAAAGCGCGTCATAACCAATATGTGTGTTGCAGATCGTCAACCCCAGATCATCGACGAGGGTCTTGACTTCGGCATGGGGAATCGGCCCAATCGCCGAGACTTGGACAGCCGTATAGCCGATCTGGGCGATCTTGCGTAGGGTTGCGGCTAGGTCGCTGGCGGTTTTGGTGAAGTCGCGCACCGTGTAAAGTTGGGCGGCGAGGATTGGTTGTGGCATGGGTTAGCTCCTGTCGGCTTGAGATTAGAGATTGGCAATGCTGTGATTATGCCTTTTCAAGCCCCGTTACGCAACTCAGTTCGGCTTGATTCGATCACGAATCGCCGATTCTCCTGGCGCACCGTTGTCAACGCAGCGGCGAGACGGGTAAAGACGACAATGAGCAGACCACCCCCAATATTATAACTAGACCGAATCCGTATATCCACCTTTATCTCTTGTGAAGAAAGGCCAATATATGGATTCGGTCTAGACGCATAATCGCTGCGTCCGCGTATTATTACAAGATCGCCGGCACAAACACACCTGTTTCAACACCAAACCGAACTACGCTTACCCCATTGGACTAGCCACAGGGATATTAGTTTGGAATACACGGTCCATATGCTCTGTGTTCAAAACTGGCGCTTGTTCATAGAGGAAACAGGCGGCGGCGCGCTGCGTATCGGTTTGGTAGAGTTGGGGCGTCTGCTGCAAACACTTTGCCATCGCCGAAGGACAACGGTCGGCAAACTTGCAAGACGCATGCTCACGTTTCTGGTTGGGCAAGGCCGGGGCCGCCTCCGCCGCCCAGGGATGGTCGGGGTCTGGTACGGGAATCGAGCCTACGAGCAGGCGCGTATACGGATGATTAGGCTGACGGACGACCAGATCCACGCTGCCCGCCTCGGCCACCGAGCCACGGTAGAGCACGATGATGTTGTCGCCGATCTGGTAGGCGGTGGTCAAGTCATGCGTGATGTAGATGATCGAGATGCCGAACTCTTCCTTGATCCGCTGGAGGCTGCCGAGCACCGTCGCGCGCAGGGATGCATCGATCATGGAGACGGGCTCGTCGGCGAGGATGATCCGTGGCTTGAGGATCAGGGCGCGCGCCACCATCACGCGCTGGCGCTGGCCGCCGCTGAGTTGATGCGGATAGCGACCTAGCGTCTCCTCGGGGCGCAGGCCCACCGTCTCAAGCGCCTGCTCGATCAAGCGCCACTTCTCGGTGCTCGACTTGGCCAGGTGCATGTAGTCGATCGGGGTGGTGAGCACATGGTCAACCCGGTAGAATGGGTTGTAGACCTCGAACGGATCCTGGAAGATCACCTGAACGTCGTTCAGAAACCCCTTAGACTCGTCGCCCGAAAGCGCGCGCAGATCCTTGCCTTTATACAGAACACTGCCTTCGGTAGGCGAGGTAACGCCCAGCAACAGGCGGGCAAGCGTGGTCTTGCCGCTGCCGCTCTCGCCGACGATCGCCGTGATCGACGGTGCGTCGCCCCCGATCGTCATCGAGAAATCATCGAGTGCCACGGTTCTGGTTCGATCAAACAGGCCGCCGCCAAAACGCTTGGTGACGTGGCGGGCTTCTAGTAATGCAGTCATATTAACGCTTCCTTAAAAACCCGCCTAAAAAGCAGCAGGTGCTTAAAACTCACGGTCAGGCCAATCCGCTTCAGCGGGTTTTGTGTAACAGACACCGAATTCATTCGGTGCTCAAGTCGCGAAATGACAGGCAGCCAAGACATCGGTCTGCAACTCGCGCAGTTTGGGCACCTCGGTGCGACAGCGATCGGCGGCCAGGGGACAGCGGGGATGAAAGACGCAGCCGGTTGGCACGTCGAGCAGGGAAGGTGGCAAACCGGGGATGCCGGTAAAGTGGCCTTTGGTCTCAACTGAAGGCAGGCTTGAGATCAGCAGTTGGGTGTAGGGGTGGCGCGGCTGGCGGAAAAGCTCACGCACCGGCGCGACTTCCATCAGCCGACCGGCGTACATTACACCAAGACGCTGGGCGAACTGGGCCATCAACCCCATGTCGTGGCCGACCAGGATCACCGAAGCGCCGATTTCGGTCTGGACGTTTTTGAAGGTCTCCATAATCTGGCGCTGCACGACGACATCAAGCGCGCTCGTCGGTTCATCGGCAATGATCACCTTGGGGCTCAGGCTGATCGCAATGGCGATCACAACGCGCTGTTTCATACCGCCGCTAAGCTCATGCGGGAACATATTTGCCACTTGCGGTGCGAGGCCCACCTTGGCCAGTAAACTCGTCACCCGCTCCTCTAACTCGCTTTGTGTAAGCTTCACACCGTGGTCCGCCAGACCGACCGCGATTTGGTCGCGGATGCGCATCACCGGGTTGAGCGAATTCATCGAACCCTGGGCAACGAGTGCGATCTGCGCCAGGCGCAGTTCCTTCATCTTCGCTTCCGGCAAGTCGAGCAGGTTTGTGTTTTCGAGCCAGATATCACCGG
>JBBQBY010000361.1:0-7186 GCA_038318235.1 Caldilineales bacterium | reverse complement strand
GCGGCAACCACACCAACGGCCAATGCCCCGCCTGCCAGTGTGATAGGTACAAGTGGCAGCATGTTATGATTTGCCTTGCAGACTGTTGCTGATCGTTTGGGTGGCGCTGGCGCTGGCATCTTTGAGCTGGTTCCAAAGGGTAAGCGCTTGGTCATCCAGCTCATCCCAGGCCAGCGCGCAAGTTGGTGCGCACGGGTAGTCCGCCGCTGGGGCCATTGATGACACGTTCGTCATGGCGCGTGTGATCGATTTGGGTTGTCTTCTTCACAGTATCGTTTCCTTTCATCGGCTAAATTTAGTGGATTGTTGCATCGTTTGATCGCCATTGATAGGGTGAGCTACCCAAGCCTAAAGGCGCTGGGCTTCAAGGGCTGAACAGCTAAACTGTGGACAATCAACAGTTCGATCTCTTTGGCCCCGAATTTAAGGCCAATCCCTATCCCACCTATGCCGCGTTGCGTCAGGCGCAGCCACTTTGCCAGCGTGAGGCGGCCAATCACAAATCGATCTGGTTTGTGACGCGTTATGCCGATGTAGCGGCGATTTTGCGCGATTCTACACGTTTTGTGAAGAACGTGCAAAACACAATGACGGCGGACGAGCGGGCGGCAACGCCGCCCGTGCCCGAATTGATTGGTCGGTTGAGCAACCACATGCTCAACCTTGACCCGCCCGATCATACGCGGTTGCGTACCTTGGTCAACAAAGCTTTTACAGCCAACGAGATCAATCAAATGGCTGGGCGCATCCAAGCGCGTGCCGACCAACTGCTGGACAAAGTGCAGACCCGTGGCGCCATGGATTTGATTAACGAATATGCGTATCCTTTGCCGATTCATGTAATTGCCGAGCTGCTTGGTGTCCCGGCCCGCGATCAGCATCGCTTTCGCCAATGGTCAGATGTGTTCGTTATCCCTTCGGTCAACATTCATCGTCAAACCCAAAAATATTTGAAGACGAAGCGCCTGATGGAAGATTTTACGGCTTATTTCCGGCAGATCTTTGTCGAACGTCGTCAGAATCCTAAAGAAGATTTGATCACATTGTTGCTCCATGCCGAGGAACAGGGCGATAAGCTAAGCGAAGAAGAGCTGTTTAGCATGATGAGCTTATTGATTGTGGCCGGGCATGAAACCGTGGTCGACTTGATCAGCAATGGCATCTTTGCGCTTTTGCAACAGCCGGCGGCGTTGGCGCAATAACAATCTACATGTTATTGCTCCGTGTCACCGTTTTTACTTGCTGTTTTTTGGGTAAAAAACCGATTTGCCCGTAATGGCAAGGTGATAGGTGCAGGCGGTATCCGTACGATTTTTAACGATCACATAGAAGGTCGATGAACCCGCCTGGCTGCCCGACCAGAGCAGGGTCGACTGATTTAGATTTTTGTCGCTGCTACTCTTCGGGTCAACGGGCATAAACTTGGGTGATCCGGTGCCGACAGGCCCCAGGGAAGGATCATCTTGCTTGGCTTTGAGCCGTTCGGGCGTCCACAGTTCAAAACTGATGCAACTGGCTGAATTCATCATCAACTCAACATAGGCTTGGTGGGGTGGGTTATCGGTGCGGGCGTTATAGCCGTAGCGAAATTTGTACCAGTGCGATTGGTGTGCGTCTAGCGCCAACCAACAATCGAGTGGGGCGCCGGCATTGTCGGGACCGGTGCTAATCGCGGCGGTTTGGTTGGCTGCCGGGGTTGCATTGGGGCTGGCGTTCTGTTCCGCTGTGAGGCAGGGGCTGGTTTGCCCAGTGGCGGTTGGGGTGGATTGGGCTGACAGTGGCATGACCGCTACCATTGTTAGCAGCAGACTGATTGTCATCAATTTATAGACTTGCTTGATCATCATGGTGTAGCGTCCTCTTCGAGCGAATTCTGTTACAAGTGGCCTGATTAGTTGTTGATGAGAAGTGAAAATACAGCTCGGCCTATTTAAAAAATAAGTAAATGAAGCACACGTGTCTTGGCTCGCCTGCGCCTGATCGCTAGCCGATGTTGACTGTGCCGCCGCGGGCATTATGGCTAATGTGCCCAGCAGCATGCTCGTCAGCGTCAGCGTCGAGATTGCCTTATAAAGTTTTGTAATCGTACTGTTATTCTCTCCTTTTTAAAGCGCATTGCTCATACGCCTAGTCACACCCAGTTATCATGGTAATCTGGGTACATAATCATCTTATCAACTCATCTTTCACTTTACATTCTGGGTGAAATTTTGTCGATAGATCGGGGTCTAAGCCGCGGTTCATCAATAGATACATCTGATAATCATTCTTCACATCTTTTTACGTTTTCTTTTCATGGATCTGACATAAAACTTTGGCTCAACTGGATCTCAGGGGTAACCTCGCCAAAATCTTCCAGGCAGCGGCGATGAAGATCAGGAACATACAGGTGGTCGTTGCGCCGCTGCCTGAAAGATGGTCAACCCCCTGACATCCGGTTGATATAAAACTTTTCGGCGATCAACTGATACCCAAGTACTATCTCAGCCATTTATAGCCCTGCATATGGATTATTTCCCAGCAGTTGACAGTCACCGCGCGCTATGCTAAGATCGGCCCCGGCGCGGCGCTCAACGCTTTTACGGCCTTCGAGTGACCCTTGCCATTTGATTCGTAGTGATTTTTAATGCTTATTTGCACGAGCACAGTAAGCTTGCATTTCAATTTACAAAGGCAGATTCTTATAAAAAATAATTTTGGCCAGGCCAAGCCGGGCACGTTGAGCCGTCGCCAGTTTCTCCGACAACTCGGTGGTATCGCGGCCAGTGCGACTTTCTTCGCTGCTTGCTCTTCGGGATCCGCTTCGTCTTCTCAGGCCAATGGTGAGCAGACCCCAATCGCCGAACAGAACGAAATCATCTTTTGGGGGCATGATCAACATCCGATTGATCTGGCCGCCGAGGGTTTTATCGAGCAAAACCCGCAGATGAAATGGGTTTCGCCGCATCCAGAAGATCTATATGATAAAATTCAGGCAGCGATGGCGGCAGGCACCGGTGGCCCGGATCTCTTTTGGGCCGAAGCCTTAGATGTGCAAACCTGGGGCTGTAAGGATCTGCTTGGTGATCTGAGCGATGTATTTATCCCAGAAATCGGCCAGTACCATCCGCTCAAAGTCACCGAAGCATTGATTACCAAGACCAATCAGTATGTGGGATGGCCGGGTGATCTGGGGGTGTGCGGCTGGTATTATCGCGCCGACAAACTGCAAGCGGCCGGCTATGGCAATATCGACTTTGAACACTATACCTGGCAAGATTTCTGCACCATCGCCGCCGATCTAAAAACCAAAGATATGTATGCCTTTGCTTTTCCTGTCGATGGGTGGAGCCCCCTCTTTATGCTCATTTTGCATCAACTTGGCGGGACAGCCGTGAGCCAAGATGGGCAGACGATTACGGTGGGTGACGACAAAGGCATTTATGCCATGCAAATTGTGAAACAACTGTGGGATGCTGGGGGTCTTGCCGTAGATATTTGGAGTTTAGGGTATTGGGCCGCCTTGCGCGATGGTGAACTGATCGGCGACTTTAGCGCGGCCTGGGCACGTGGTTTCTGGGAAGCACAACTAAAAGAGAGCGGCGACAGTGGTGGCGTCGGCCAATGGCGGATTGCTAAATTCCCCACGGGTAATGGGATCAAATATCGCACAGGCAGTTGGGTAAGTTCGCACTTGGTTAACCCGAAAAGTGGTCAGAACCGCGCCAATGCCCGCCGCTTTATGAAGTATGCCTTGGGTTCAGTCGAAGGCACAGCCCTTTGTGGTAAGTGGGGGATCATTCCGGCCTATCACCCGTATCTTGAATCCAAGGATTTCCTGGATAACCGTTCCTTTCTCTTTGGCGATTGGGCCTTCGATGAATTCTGGGCTGGGCAGGAAAAGGAACTATCTACGGAATTCTATCGCCCTGCCGGTTGGAACGCCATCAACGATGTGCTCGGGACAGAAATGGTGCCGATTTTGAGGGGCGAAGAGAGTGTAGAAGACGGTATGAAACGAATTGTCGAGATTTCAACCCCCAATTTTGATCGCACCAAGTGCCATTAAGCCAAGCCGCAAGTCTGAGCTAACCAGATCCCCAACATCACAATTATTCATTATTTTCTTTGCTTATCTTTGTTGGCTACTTTTCAGCGACCGTTGATCAGTGGTATCATGCTGGGTGCGGTGAAGAAATAGATCACATAAAAGCAGACTCCATGCGTAACCCGGGCCGACAAAGGATGGATACGTATGGGACTGCACTTACAAAAAAGTGTTTTATAAAACATCACAAAAGATTTAGGAGTATTCATGAAACTCGTTACGTTTAAACCGCGTGGTGGCCGTGCTCATTTGGGCGCAGTCGTTGGCGATCAAGTTGTTAATCTTGCCGAACTCTCGGGCGGCAAATTGCCCGATGACATGCGCAGTTTCCTGGAACTGGGCGATGATGGCATCAAACTGGCGCGCAAGTTGGCTACCAAGAAAGCGGCCAGCGAACATGGCGTGGCCCTTGCCGCGGTCAAGCTGATGGCGCCCATTCTCAACCCATCCAAGATCATTGCGATTGGTCTCAACTATATTGACCACATTCGCGAGACGAACAGCAAAACGCCGGCGATCCCAATCATGTTTACCAAGTGGAGCACTGCCTTGATTGGCCAGGGCGATGCCATTCGTTGGAATCCTGAGGACACGAGCAAGGTGGACTGGGAATGCGAATTTGCTGTGGTGATCGGCAAAAAAGCCTTTCGCGTCGCAGAAGAGAACTGGCAAGATTATGTGGCCGGTTACACCAATTGTAACGATGTCAGCGCGCGCGATCTGCAAACGGAAAAGGGCGACCAGTGGATTCGTGGCAAGTCACTGGATACTTTCTGCCCGCTTGGGCCGTATCTGGTGACCAAAGACGAGATTGCCGATCCGCATAACTTGAACATTCGCACGGTCGTTAACGGCGAGACGATGCAGAGTTCGAATACACGAGAATTGCTCTACAAGGTGCCGTTCCTGATCGCTTACCTGAGCCGCGCCTTTACCTTGTTGCCCGGCGATGTGATCACGACTGGTACACCGAACGGCGTTGGCTTCTCGCGCACCCCACCGCTCCGCTTGAAGGATGGCGATGTGGTCACGGTCTCTGTGGATGGCCTGGGCGAGTTGACGAATCCGTGCGTAGAAGAGAAGTAAAAGGCAGGTAGGCGGTAGCAGGTAGATAATAATCGTTGCATTCTCTGTCTACCTGCTACCGTCTACCTGCTACCGCTATCAGAGGAATTCAACATGACCAACGAAACATTCATGATCACCGGCTCCATGGGTTGTATTGGCGCCTGGGTATTGCGCAACCTGGTGGACGAAGGCGTGCGCGTCGTGGCCACTGATTTGGCGACGGATCCGGTACGTCCGCGTCAGGTGCTGTCCGAAGCGCAACTGGCGCAAGTCAAATTCGCCAAACTTGATGTCACCGATCTCAAAGCGGTGCGCAGCTTGGTGGAAGAAAACGGGATTACGCATATTATCCATTTGGCCGGATTACAGGTGCCCTTCTGTCGTGCGAACCCAACCCTGGGCGCGCAGGTCAATGTGGTGGGCACGGTCAATATCTTTGAAGCGGCTCGCCACGCCGGGATTAAGGGCCTGGCCTATGCCAGTTCATTGGCTGTGCTTGGGCCAGCCGAGGAATACCCCGAAGGCAAGGTGGGTGACGATGTACCGTTGCTGCCGCAAAGTTTATATGGCGTCTATAAAGTCGCCAATGAAGGCACGGCGCGCATCTATTGGCAAGATTGGCAAGTGGGTAGCGTTGGCTTGCGTCCCTACATCGTCTATGGCGTCGGGCGCGATCAAGGCATGACCTCGGATATTGCCAAGGCGATCCTGGCGGCGGCGGCCAAGCGACCCTACCATATTCGTTTTGATGGGCCGGTTGGGCTGCAACATGCCAACGATGTCGCCAAAATGTTCATTGGCGTCGCTCGTGCGCAATATCAAGGCGCGGCCATGTGCAATCTGCGCAATGATGTGGTTGAAGTCGCCGATTTTGTTAAGTTATTGAAAGCCGAAGTCCCCGCTGCGCAGATCACCTATGCCCAACAGAAGCCACTGCCCTTCCCCTTTGATCTGGATGACGGCGGCTTGCGCACAATTCTAGGTGGCATGCCTTATACACCGATCACAGAAACAATTCGTAGCGATCTGGCGCAGTTTCGTCACTTGATCGATGCCGGGTTGATCGACCTGCAGCAGTTGAACGCTTAGCCGCGAATGAATTCGCCGCCTGATATAAAAAATGTATTAAAACACATTCGTAGGCGCTGACTAACCCGTTTCAACGGGTTTTCTATACCAGCCGCCGAATTCATTCGACGGTTTTCACAGAGGAACCATGAGCGCAATTAAGACTGTCCCATTAGCAGGTAAAAATTCTCTCCAAGTGACCAATTTTGGTCTAGGTACGGCCCCCATCGCCAGTCTATACGGTCCGGTGGCCGAAATTGATGCGTTGGCGACGATTCAGTCGGCGTTACAGAATGGTCTTACGCTCTTTGACACGGCGCCGCTCTATGGGCTTGGCACCAGTGAAGAGCGGGTAGGTAAAGCCCTGAATGGCGTGCCGCGCGACAATTTTGTGATCTCGACCAAGGTAGGACGAATTTTGAACGAAGATCGCAAAGGCTATACCTACGATTATTCACGCGATGGGGTGTTGCGCAGCATCGAAGATAGCCTGAAACGCTTACACATGGATCGTATCGATATTGCGCTCATTCATGATCCTGATTCCGGCGATGTTGATCATGAAAAAGACGCGATTGACCGCGCCTTCCCAGCCCTGGCCGAATTGCGCAGCCAAGGCGTGATCAAGGCAATCGGCTCGGGCATGAATCAATGGCAAATGCTGGAACGTTTTGTGCGGCACGCCGATCCGGATGTTTTCTTGTTGGCTGGACGCTACACCTTGTTAGAGCAGACTTCGCTTGACTTTCTAGAACTGTGTCGGCAGAAAGGCGTTGGCATCTTCCTGGGCGGCGTCTATAACAGTGGCATCTTGGCGACAGGCCCGCAGCCAGATGCCAAATATAACTATGCGGTTGCACCCCAACCGATCATGGAAAAAGCGCGCGCCATCAAAGCGATCTGTGACAAATATAATGTACCGCTCAACGCGGCGGCCTTGCAATTCGCGGGCGCACATCCGAC
>JBBQBY010000360.1:0-7187 GCA_038318235.1 Caldilineales bacterium | reverse complement strand
TAGCCGTGGCAGATTTCGTCTGCCGCGTTGATTTCTGCTGCTGTGTGAATATGGGCATAATATACTTTCCTTAATTGCCTGACGCCGCACGAAAAGCTAATTATACGCATGTCAGAATAAAAATCGAAGTTCAAGGGGCGCCCTGCTCGGAAGATCAGAAACCTTGCGACTCCACTCAGTACAAATTAAACAACCCACTCAATCACGCCCCTACCAACCATGACCGCGTAACATGCGTCAATCACTATTCTCAACTTGATTGCCCGTATCCAATACCAGTAAAGGGCAATGATCGTTTATCCCACCAACGCCTAATTACTTTTTGGGCCACTGAGAGAGTTCAACATAATGATCTTCCACATATTGGCGAAACTTGACCGCCGTGGCGCGCATTTCCAGCGTCGTGCTATTATAGAAGCTGCCATAGGGATTCGCACCGTAGGACAATCGCCCGTCGGGCAGCGAGCTGACATGGTCCAGGGAAAACCAGAGCCAGCGTTGCACCAAGCGGCACTCATCGTCCACATACCCCAGGTCGCAATCTTTCGTGTTCAAAAAGTAGTCAAATGTCCATAGCATGAAACCTTGCACCACTTGTTCGTTGTTCAGATCCTGAATACAGACACCATCGTCATTCTTTTTCATGCATTGCCAATCGAGCACGCCATATTCAGAGATGATCAACGGCTTACGTTGCTGGCCGCGCGCTTTCATCCACTGGCGCATGGCACGAATTTGCTTGTCGAAAATTCTATGATCGATGTGGATCCAATGATCGGTGGGCCCTGGATCCGAGTTGGGCGCAGCTGATAAATCGCTTACCATTTGTGCCCTGGCTTCGTCCGGTTCTTCCGTCAAAATAAAGTTATGGATATTCCAGACATCCACAGGCATATCCTTTTTGTAACGTTTGCGATAACTATTCCAGGCCGTAGTCAACCAATCGAGACTCTGGGGCGTTGCCTGGATCAACCCGCCAATCGCGATCCGCGCGCTGGGATCAGCCTGCTTGATCACGGTGTACAAGTCGTGATAGGCCTGGGCATAGGTGTCTGGCGTCATTTCATCTTGACCTAGGGGGATGGTGCGTAGACATTGATTATTGACATCATATTCAACACACCCGTCGAAATCCACGGCATCCATCTCGTTCCCAATCGCCCATAATGCACCAGGGTTGGCTTGCGCTACCGCTTGAATGGTGGGCGTATCCGGCGCAAATACATAATCTAGGGGACGGGTGTAGGGGCAAGCCGTGCGATCTGGATGACGCCATTCGCCGCAGGCCAGCTTTTGGTGAATTCGCACCATCTGCATATATTCGATGCCGTCCGGGCGCGCTGGATCCAGCGCAACGCCCCAATCTGTGTACCAGCCTGCGTGGAGGGTCTGAATATCTGGGTAGCGTGTGATCGGCCCGCTCGTCACCCCAAAACCAATGCGATAGACCTGCAACTTAAGCTCATTGAGCAATAGCGGCAAATAGAGCGTGCCTGAGCTTGTGGTGGTCATCGATGTTGTCTCTGTTATTGTTGATGTCTCGGTTGCCGTTGGTGTACTCGTTACTGTTGGTGTACTTGTTGTTGTTGATGTCTCCGTTGCTGTTGGTGTACTTGTTGTCGTTGCTGTTGGTGTACTTGTTGTCGTTGCTGTCTTGATTGTTGTTGGTGTCTTAGTTGCCGTTGGTGTACCCGTGGCCGTTGGCGTTTTAGTTGCCGTTGATGTACCTGTGGCTGTTGACGTATTCGTTACCGACATTGTATCAGTTGCCGTTGATATATCGGTTGCCGTTGACATATCGGTTGCAGTTGGTATATCGGTTGCAACTGATGTATCGGTTGCCGTTGATGTGTCGGTTGCCGTTGGTGTATCCGCTAACGGCTGCGCTGGTTGTGGCACTTGCGCTTGCAACTGTTTGCTGCCGGTGCTTGCCCAAATGAGCAGGCTGAGCGCAGTTAGGATTAGCCCAATGCTCGCCCATCGGCGTACGATACGTTTTTGCTGCTGATTTTTCATGCTACTTCCCTAAAGACAGTCCAAAGTATCCATTTTATGGCAGTCGTAGATCACGCATAGAACGTGACAAGCGTGAGGATGTCCACGCCTGAAGGGTCAACGTTTGTCCGTTAACGACGTCGTCGCCTCGAGCGCCGAGGCCAGTGAATTCAAATAGGTAATGCATAGCGTGTGTAAATCGGCGTCCACAACGTGCGCGGTAATGGTGTAAGGGTGCAAGCCAAGCGCTTATAGCAGTGGATGAGGCTAGCTTCTTCCACTAATGACGTTCTGTTATCGCAAAAGATACGAGCGAACTCTGATTTCCTACAATGATGAAGAACAAAGTACGGTAGCCTCGAAAACGCAAAAATGGGCGGCCAAGGTTATAAACCTCAGCCGCCCATCCGTGCTTTGTTAGATCATCGTCGATTTTATCGGCGTAACCGAACCTTCCTTACTACGGCGCCACTGTGTCCCACGTCTTCTGATCATAGCCCAGTTGCTCGGCGGCGGCTTGCTCTTCATCGGTCAATTTAGCCCAAAGTTTAGCGACAGGCTGCGGATCGGCCGTCCA
Source organism: Caldilineales bacterium (assembly GCA_038318235.1). Classification (GTDB taxonomy): domain Bacteria; phylum Chloroflexota; class Anaerolineae; order Caldilineales; family Caldilineaceae; genus JAPLGZ01. Next base: position 4,615 of record JBBQBY010000360.1, on the reverse strand, counting down.
ATTTTCAGCATTCCAGCCCAGGATATTCCACAGGCGTTTTTCGCTATATCGGAGATCATCCCAAGTTGCAATGCCGTCCCAGAATTTATTGACATCACCTTCGGGCACGCGCGGTAGAACTTCAGCCCATTTAGCTTCGTCATAGCCCAACGTCGTGGCGGCGGCTTGTTCCTCTGGTGTCAAGTCGGCCCAGGCTGTCGTATCAGTTGCAGGGATCGTGCTGGGATCCGTGTTTTCCCAGTTGGTTTCATTCCAGCCTAACACATTCCACAGGCGCTTTTCGCTGTAGCGGAGATCACCCCAGATTGTGATGCTATTCCAGAACTTGTCCACATCGCCTTCGGGCACGCGCGGTAACACTGTCGCCCAACTAGCTTCGTCATACCCCAACGTCGTGGCGGCGGTTTGTTCCTCTGTCGTCAATTCGGCCCAGGCAGTCGTCTCGGTTGCAGGGATGGTGCTGGGATCCGTGTTTTCCCAGTTGGTTTCATTCCACCCAAGTACATTCCAGGCGGCGCCATCGGCTTTCGCTATGTCTGTCCAATGTTCAATTGAATTCCAGTACGCATCTGGATTGTCCTCGCGTGAAGGGGCAGTGCCGGTCATCTCCTCGGTTTCAGTCATGTCTTCGGTTCCGGTCATCTCCTCGGTTCCGGTCATGTCTTCGGTTCCGGTCATGTCTTCGGTTCCAGTCATGTCTTCGGTTCCGGTCATCTCCTCGGTTCCAGTCATGCCCTCGGTTTCAGTCATGTCTTCGGTTCCGGTCATCTCCTCGGTTTCCGTCAGGGGCTCCATAGCCGTGAGCAGGGAGTCGTCGGCGATTTCGACGGTAGCCGTGAAGATGGTCTGCTCTTCGTTGTGTTGTTCGTGGATGATGCCACGCGCGCCGGCATAAGCACCGGTGCCGCCCACGACCGGCATGTGAATATCGACATTGGCTGCCGCGTCTGGCTCGGTGCCAGAGACCGTAATCGTGCCATCGGCGAGATGGTAGGTCCACACACACTCGTAGAGACCGGCTTTCGCATCGGTGGTGATGCAGAAGCCGCTCGATATGCCAGATTTCTCGCCGTTCTCGTCGGTCAGAGAACCGGTGTAAGCCAGAATATCACCTTGCGAGGCTCCTTTGGCCCCTAGATCAATGTTGGTTTGTTGTTCCTTGCTAATGCTCTCAATGATCGTCAGCGATGTCATGCCTTCATACACGGGATCGCCGTCTGTGCCCGCGGCGTCTGCATCTTGGGCAAAAGCGGCAACCGGCGCGATAAGCACGGCCGCCATAAGGACACTGGCTAGAGCCAGCCATAAACGTTTCATACAGTTTTCTCCTTACTGAATAAATTGGGTTGAGTTGCACGCTAGCAAGCTGGCGTGTTGATACACAAAGAAATGTGTGGCGGTTGTCGGGTTGCGCACGGCAAACAATGTAGCAGCATTGCCTCCAGCATGACAGATTGTAGTCTACTATATCCAGCAAAGTACACATGATGTAAGAATGCGCGTGTATTATTCACTGGCTGTCTGCGCCAATCAAGGCATTTCACAATGATCAGTTGCGTTCAATATGCTGACCAAGTGGCTGGCCCAGTTCTCCAAGATACGTGCAATTGTGTCACAAGCCGAAAGCTTTGTGAATAGTACTTTTTTCTTACCACCTACGTAGAGTAGCCTACTTTTTACTTAATGTAAATTAGGGGATCTGTCGAGCAAGCTGATTTTGTTGATGCTGCAATAGCTGCTTTGCTAATTGAGAAATCTAGGTTAACATTCAACTTTATATAGCGGAAGCAACAGGTTCCATCCAACCCGGTGATTTAGCGTACGCTCGGCGGATCATGGCGTAAATCGACTTGTCGTATGAAATTTATGGTTCAGTGCAATCCATCCAAAGTTTTAGGAGCTTTAATGAATAAGTTTTCTGGCGCATGGCCGGCATTGGTGACGCCTTTTACGGAGCGCAACCAGGTTAATGTACCCGTGCTGCGCAAATTAACTGATTATTTGATCGGCAAGCAGATTGGTGGTTTTTATGTCTGTGGCAGCACCGGCGAAGGCATTTACATGTCGGTGGCCGAGCGCAAGCTGGTGCTTGAAACGGTGATTGAACAGACAAGCGGTCGAGTGCCGGTGATTGCCCATGTGGGGACGATGGTCGCTGGTGATGCCGCCGAATTGGCGCAGCACGCCCAACAAGTGGGCGCGAATGGCGTCGCCAGTATCATCCCGCCGCTCTATAGCAGCGTTGCGGGCATTCACGGTTATTATGCGGGCATTGCCGCGGCCGCGCCCACGTTGCCACTCTTGACTTACATTTTTGGTGGCCCCGCCGACGCCGTGGCGTTGATGCGCGCCTTAAGTGATATTCCAACCTGCGCGGGCAGCAAATATACCGGACCGAATATGTTTGAATTTCGCCGGATTATTGATCTGGGCGAAGGCCAGTGGACGGTTTTCTCCGGCATGGATGAACAATGTGTCTTTGCGGCCATGTTCGGCGCCAGTGGCAGCATTGGTTCTTCGCTGAATTATCACCCCGGCGCGTATCGGGAAATCGGCCAGGCCGTTGCGACCAGTAACTTCGCCCGTGGCATCGAACTGCAACTTCAGGTGAATCAGACGACCGCGATCATGATGAATGTCGGCTTTATGAGCGCGCTGAAAGAGATTATGCGCTGGCTAGACTTCGATTGTGGTCATCCCCGCCTGCCCAATCTACCCTTAGCCCCAGAAAAGTTGGCGCCACTGCGCGCGCAGTTGGATGGAGTAGGATTCTTTGATCTGGTGGCGTTATAACAAATAAGGTAACAAAGCTAATAGACAAACCATTTAAAAGTCGGACAAGGGAGCACGCCGCGTGCGGCTTGGGTGGCACGCGGGCGTGCCTGCGCCTCAATTGTCCAAGAGTTTACTTGCTTGCTCTATAAGTATGATAAGTGTAAAGGCGCGCAGCAAACAGTGCGCCTTTACACTTATCACAAATTTCATCAACCCGTTGATTAGAACAGAATGTAGAGAGGAAAGCTTCAATGACTTTGCGGATTGGCATTCTCGGCTGTGGCAAGATTGCCCGGTTGCATGCCCAAGGCTATAAAACCGCAGCTGATCTCGCCCAGGTTGTGGTCTGTTGTGATGAGTATAGTGTTGAACTGGCGCAGAATATGGCCAAGGACTTTGGCGCGGATGTGACGACGAGCTGGCAAGCTGTGCTTGAACGCAGCGACGTGGACGCAGTCAGCATCTGCATGCCGCCCGATCAACATGCGCCGATCGCGTTGGCGGCTGCGGCGGCTGGCAAGCATGTTTTGCTCGAAAAGCCGATGGCGATGAACATGGAAGAGTGTAAAGCGATCGTCACCGCCGCCGAGCAAGCAGACACGGTGCTGATGATCGGTCAAAACCAGCGCTGGCAACCTGAGCATATCAAGATCAAAGAGTTGCTCGATCGCAATGCGATTGGCAAGATTGTGGCGCTACGCTTTGACTGTAATCAGTTTGTCACGCACATGTATCCGCCCGATAGCTGGATCTTCGACAAAGCCAAGTCGGGCGGCGGCATGATCGCTCAAACCGCGGTGCATAAGATCGATTTGATGCGCCACTTTTTCGGCGAGATTGCCGAAGTTTCGGCGTTCAACGGCTACACTGGTCTGAATGCGGGCTACAAACCGGGCGGCAATGAAGATATCTCGGCCTTTTTGATGAACTTTGAAAACGGCATCGTCGGCGAAGCGTTCTATCTCTTCGCCGCCTACAAAGTGCCGATTCCCACCGCAACCGGCGAATTGACGATCTTCTATGGCGACAAGGGTGTGATTCACAACGTGATGGGTTGGCACATCTACAGTACAGAGATCCCCGAATACAGTGGTGGCTTGACCAAGCTGGATATTCATCAATACCCGTATACTGATTCGGTCAATGCCGAAGTTCGTCACTTTCTCGAATGTATTCGTGACCATAAGGAGCCGATCACTTCGGGGCGTGACAACCTCGGGACGATGGCCACCGTCTTCGCCCTCTATGAATCGGCAGAGACCAAGACGGTTGTACAAGTCGAGAAGACGCAAAAGTAAAAGATTACAAATTCTGCGCGCCAGGTTGTATATTGTAATTAGCCGCGAAATTTATAGCGAAAAACAAAAACGAAAAAAGGAAAAGACCAATGGGTAAACGAGTAAATTTTGATCTGACCGGTAAGGTGATCATTGTCACCGGCGCCAGCAAAGGCATCGGCAAAGCGATTGCGCTGGCCGCCGCCGAATGGGGCGCCGATCTGGCGTTGGGCAATCGCAATATCGCTGAGGCTGAGCCGGTCGTAGCCGAGTGCCGGGCCATGGGGCGGCGCGTCGAAGCCTGGCCGCTGGACCTGGTGAGCGTGGAAAGTATCAACAAATTTGTCGACCAAGTGTACGAAGCCTTTGGGCGGATCGATGTGTTGGTCAACAATGCCGGAGTCAATACACCCAAGCCCGCTTTGGATTACAGCGAAGCGGAGTTTGATTTTATTTCTGATGTCAACTTCAAGGGGGCCTTCTTTATCGCCACCGCCGTGGCACGCAAGATGATCGAGCAGAAAACCGAAGGCAGCATTATCACGATTAGTTCGCAGGTCGGT
>JBBQBY010000359.1:0-7191 GCA_038318235.1 Caldilineales bacterium | reverse complement strand
ATTTCATTTTTATACTCAGCGACATCGATAAAACTTTCCACCTTGATCGCCAATGCCAAATACCCGCTGCCACCGCGCGTCGGCTGGTCGGCGCTGCAACCGGCCCAGGAAAGCCCACCCGCAATCGCATCGATCATCATGCCAAGCCCATAACCTTTATGCCCAGAAGCGCCACCCAAAGGTAACATCGCCGCTTCACCGGTGAGGAATGGGTTCGGATCGGTCGTGGGGTTGCCTTCAATGTCCACCAGCCAGCCTTCCGGCACCTGTTGGTTGCGGGCTTTGTAGACCTCCACCTTGCCACCCGCCGCCATACTGGTGGTAATGTCCAGCATCATCGCCGGACCATTCGGTCCAGGCACACTGATCGCAATTGGATTAGGCGGCAGCCGGCGGGCTGTACCACCAAAAGGTGCCGTGAAACGGCCACCCCCGTTCAACATCAAAATGCCAATGCAGTCCTGTTGCGCGGCCAGCGGTGGGAACGCCCCTAGCCGCCCAATATGGCTCGAACGATGCACGGCGACAGCGCCCAGGGTATGTTTTTGGGCGCGCTCCACGGCCATCTGCATGGCCTGATAGGTCATCACGATGCCAAAGCTGCGTTCGGCGTCAATCGTCAGCGACGCCGGCGTCTCGCGCACGATCTTATGGTTGCCCACCGGTTTGATGTCACCTTTGACCAGCGAACGCGTATAACCGGGCAGGCGCATGATCCCGTGTGAATCGTGGCCCATCAAGTTTGATTCAACCAGATGATCGACGGCAATGTGCGCTTGGTCGGCAGGCACGCCCGCGCCTTGAAAGATCGCCGCGCCAAAGTCGCGCAGCGTGGTGTGAGAAATCACAGGCATATGACTAGGTCTCCTCTTTTGGTTGCTAGCTGTGTTATGATCGAGGCACAGATGGGTTGCCGTGGGCGCTTGCACCCTAACAACCCTGGGGTCATTATATCAATCATTGGAATAAAGACACAAGAGAGGGAAAAGAGGCTTTAAAATGATTATCGAATGGAATACGCATATGTTCAGCCGCGATCAAGCGCGCTATCCCTTTCATGCGCAGGCTACCTATACGCCCGCCGCAGCCGATCTGGCCGATGATCCGCTGGGCGATTATTTACAACACATGGCGAGCGAAGGCATTGATCGCGCCGTTCTGGTCCATCCAGAACCCTATGGCGACGATCATCGCTTGGTGCTGGATTGCCTCCAACGTGAGCCAAACCGTTTGCGGGCGACCTGTCTCTTCTATCCCAAAGACTTGGCCGCGCCACAAAAATTAATCGACCTGGTACGCCAAGAGCCCCGGATCGTCGCCTTACGGATGCACGCCCACCGCGGTAAAGAGTTCTATCTGGACAGTTTTCAAGCCGCTAATCTACGCACGCTGTGGGAGACGGCTGGTCAATTGGGGCTGATGATTGAATTACATATCGGCCCTAACTATGCCACGCAAGCCAGCGAGATCATCCGCGCCTATCCCACCTTTCCGGTGCTGATCGATCATTTGGGTGAGCCAACCATGGGCAACGCCGTGGAATACGCCGAACTATTGGCCCTGGCCCAATTGGACAATGTCTATATGAAGCTCTCTGGGGTGGACTATATTGCCAAGGATGGGCCACTTTACCTGAGCGCTCGCCCGTTTACACGGTGGGTGGTCGATGCGTTCGGGGCAAATCGTTTAGTCTGGGGTGGCGCGACGCCGGCGATCGTAGACGCACATCTAGCGCATTTATCCGCCAGTGATCGCGACCGTGTCAAAGGCGGCAACCTGGCGCAATTATTACACTTTGCAGCATGAGAGAAGCGGCGCAAGCGATATTGTAGGTCACCCCTTTTAGGGTGACAATCATCCATATACGGGGACTTCAGGGGTAAACTAAGTTTGTCACGCTGCAAGCGATCACCTACGAATACTTGGTAACATGACGGCGTGCAATGTCCGCTAATGGCCACTCTCAGTCAAGTAGGCGCCGAGCACTTGCAGCAAAGATTTGGGCCGCCCGCTGATGTTGAACAAATTACCGGCCGGATAGGGATCATAGCGGCTGCTAAACCAGACCCAGCGCTGGACCAGCCGGTTTTGATCAGCGCCATAGCCCAACTGGGGATCGCGCAATTTATCGAACAGATCGAAGCTACTAAGCATAAAATCGCGCACAACTTCAGGCCCAAACCCATAACTTTCCGGCATGAGAATGCCATATTCGGTGATCCAGAGCGGCTTCTGCTGTTGACCATGCGCCGCCATCCACTGCCGCATCTGGCGCACCTGGCCTTCGACCAGGCTCAGGTTATTGTGATCGGCCACGTCCCACAGCACACCCGCGGTCTCGGTGATAAAACCGGGCGGCATGCCCACGCCCCAGTCATGCAGTTTTTCGCGCAGGATGAACGCGTGCATGTTCCACACATCCACGGGCATTGCTGTGCCATAATTCGTCTGGTAGGCGGTCCAGATGCGGTCCAGATAGGCAAGGCGCAACGGCGTCACCTGGCTAACCGCGCCGATCGCCACCTGGGCCGTCGGATCAGCGGCTTTGATCGCTCGGTAGGCGTTGTAATAGGCAACCGCATAATCCTCGGCCTCGGTGTTGTCTTGCCAACGGACATCGGGCTCGTTGCCAATCAACCAGGTGCGGCCAGGATTCTGTTGGGCCAGACGCCCCAGATCACTGGCGCGCGGGACCAACCGACCCCGGTGGACCCGCACCATCGGTACAAATTCCATGCCCAAATCAACCGCCGGCAAATTCATGCTGACCGTGCGCCACAGGCCAAAAAAGCGCGTTTTGACAACCACATTGGTTGTCCAATTCAGATACCAACCAGGGCGCGACGCTGGCCATTTAAACCACATCGGATCCAAATCGGGAATGCCAACCCCTGTGCGCCAGCGCGTCGAGTACGCGGTGGGCAAGGGCGCGGCGTTGATATCCTTCATCGACAGCTTCACGAGATAGGGCGAAAGTTGATGATGGGCAATTTCGCCGGGGACCAACGTCTCTTCAACGGCTTCTTCTGGCAAAAAGGGTGACCAATCTGGTTCTAAATACCAGATCAACAGCAAAGCCAGCAGCGCAAGCAGGATAAGGCCGAGCGCCATATAGAGGAAAATGCGAAAACGTGAGCGTATAAGGGGCATGCGTCAATCAAAAGATTTGGATGATTAAAATATGTTACACAGAGAGCACGGAGGATCCACAGAGTAAAAACGTTTTTTTCTATGCAGGTTAATGCATCGGGAAAGGATTTATGATGGCGGCCTGCCGGGATCAATATCCTCCCCTGTTGGACGGGTCTGTCCTTGCTCTAGCCCTGTTCCGTTAACCTTTTCCACCTCCGGCGCTGGCGGCTGTGATTGCGCGGCAAGCAGGATGGTCAATTTTTGATTGAGCGCCGCGACCTGCCTCTGTAAATCGACCACATCGTCATGCGTGGGCACATTCAGCCGGTGGAGCACATTGGCAACCCGCTCATCCACCTTGAGCAGAGCCTGCGCCTGTTCCAAGGAAAGTTTGCCCTGTTCGAGCAATTTCCCAATCTGGCTCTCCGCCTGGGTCGCCGTTTCTGCGCCATTTTCGCGGACGTTGAGCGCGCCGCCCAAATTCTCCTGAACAGCTTGCAACATCTGCTCCAACGTGCTGCCACCGCTGCGGATCAGATCGGTGAGCAACGTAAGCGGCAAAAAACCGGCGCGCTTCTTTTCCTGCTCCAAGATGATCTGGGTTAGCGTCAAACTGGTCAGTTCCTCGCCACTTTCATGATCGACAACCTGCACATCCGCACCTTGCTGAATCAACGCCGTGAGCTGGTCGAGCGTCACGTAGCGCTTGGCTGCGGTATCGTAGAGTTTACGATTTGGGTAGCGTTTAATCAAAGGCATAGAAAATATAAGCTAAAGCGCATGTTTGCTTTCATTCGTTTGAAAATCCTAACTACCAAGCCCCACCCTAACCCTCCCCAAGGAGGGGACCGTAAAGGGTCGTAGGCAGATTTTTCTTTTGCCCTGGATGCAAATCCACCCCGTGATTATCCCCTCCCTCGGGAGCAGGATCCCCTTAGGCGCAGGTGAGGCCGCTTGGTAGTTACGAAAATCCTAACACAGATGGCGCAGTGCGTCAAAGGATTTTTCATCTGGCGCTTGGCCGCCAGTAGCCAGCATTGAGTGGGGCTAGGCTAGAAAAACAAGGGCTGGCAAGCCTGCGCTTGCCAGCCCTTGTTCCTTATCTCAAGGATTTCTCGTTTACTTACGGCAAAGTCAGCGCGTTATGGGCCATGAAGGTGTCGCCGGTGGGGTTGTTGATGTTGGTCAACTGGATAAAACCATCAATCGCTTGATCGGAAGTGACAAACAGTGAACCAGCACAATTTGTCCCCAGTTGCGATACTGAATTGGCGCCGCTCGTAATCCGATGATTATGGATTAGACTGCCATTGGCAGGAATGGTAGCCGCGATGGTGGCCGAGCAATTAGCCGCCGTTCCTGGGGCACCCGTGTAAACAAAAGTGACGTTGGCTGAGGCTGTAGGGTTCAAATTTTGAATGGTAACCGCTGTGGCAGAACCATTATTTAGTACCTTCTGATAGAGCGGAAAGATCGCGCGTTTATCCGTGCCATTGCCACGAATCGATTCATAGGCAGCCGCGTTATCGGTGTTGCCTGCCCCGACATAGCGCATCTGCACAAAGGATACGACATTGGCGTTGCCGCTGGTAACCGTGCAGGAGCCATACCAATTCCCTTGAAAGCTCATATCGGTCACAGGGTTGAAGTAATAAGCACCATTCACCGCAATCGCGGCTGTATTCTGTTTCATAAAGCTAGTGCCTGAACTGCCAGGATCAACGGTACAGTTGAGGGTGATGCCATTGACAGGAATCGCCGCCCCACTTAGGTTTTGCAATGAAATGGGTGTACTGAGACCATTAGTCAGCCGCGCGGTGAAGAGCGGGACACGCCAGACGGTGCTCAGGCTTTCGGCAGAAAAGGCATTGAAGGTCTGCACGATATTGTTACCCGTGCGAAAGTTCGAAGTGACGGCCAGTTTACCATTACCACTGGCACTCACAACCGCCGACCCATACCAACCATTGGGTAAATTCGCTGCGTTCTCTAGACTAAGATCATAGGTAAAAGATCCATTCGCTGGAATCGTTACAATCGGTTTAGTATAGTTACCCCAAACGTTAACGGCGCCAATCATTTGAAGTGTAACATCGACGGGTGCCGTTCCCGCATTTTGAATCGCAAGCTCACTGTTGCTCACCAGCCCCCCAGCAGCGGGGAGTAAGCGCCCGACTAATGGCACATAAAAAGTGCTGCTTGTTTTTGCCGCTGGGATCCCTGCATACGCACCCCCAGAATAGGGACTTGCGGTGCGCTGCTTCGAAACCGCAACACTCACATCCTGGCTACCAACAACGATGGCCGAATCAGGGACGATCCCAGTTGGAGCGAACGTCAGGCTGCCGTTTGGGGAAAGCGTATCTGTACGCTGATTGACCACAGTGCCATTAGCCAAGAAATAAGTTGTATTGACCTGTGCCGTATCCGTACCGCTGTTATTGCGCACCGTGATCGACGAGACCGGGTTAGGTCCTTTAACTTCAGGCAGGTAGACAGGATACAATCCCATATACGTTGTTTGGTTAGCTGCGAAATTGCGGCAGCCGAAATCTTTATAAACGATAGTTCCAGTTTTTGCTTGCACACAATAAGTGCCTGGCGTAATATCGGTGGTGGCGAAGTTTTCAACAAGAATATCATCGGATTTGATTGCTGGGTCGCTGTACGTGCGTAGCGTAATGGCCCCTACGGACTTTTGCAACCCAGTGATTGTCAGGTTATAAATAGGGGTACCGCCGTTATCAGTGACTTTACCCGCAAGCCGGGCAGTGCCAGCCAAAGGTTTCAACCATAGTTCGGGATTGCGCGTGCGATTCTCCGAATCAATAGCATTTACAAACAATCTCCTATCTGCTAGATTATGAACTATTAACTGAAAGTGCAAGTGATTGGCTGACGAATTTCCTGTATCATCTCCTTGTGCAATTGATTGCCCTAGTGTTACATTGTCACCAATGTTGACACCAACACTATTCTGTTTCAGATGTAAGTACAGAGAATAAACATAACCCATTGTACTGGCTACTCGATCATAATGTTGTTGGCTATGTCTAATTAGAAGATAATTTCCATAGCAATAAGGTAATCATTTTGCGCCTCCCAATGCATAATCTGACCCAACATTGACTCTGAGCATTTCAATTGAGCCATTTATGAGCGAAAATGATAATAATTGAGATGGTGTATCTACCAACTGACCGATCAGATGTGAACCATCAGCACTTATATCGATAACACCGAAATTTCCTTGTCTTGCTGTCAGACGACGCAACTCATTATTTTCTACGTTCAGCAACCATAAATCTCCAACAGGTATTTCTTGGCGAGTAAATTCATAAAGATGATACGTTGCTGCCAAGAATAACCAAGGATGACTATTTAAAATCCCATAATCCCGCACAACCATATCCTGCGTCAGTTGCTTTGTGGCTCCTGTTGCCAGTGAAATCAACCAAAGATTCTGGGCTACGTGTTCTGGGTAAAAATCTCTACTACCTTCTGAGGAGCGATACAAGAGAGACTGACCATCGGGCAACCAAGTAATCCCTTCTATAGGGTAAACACTTTTGCTGTTGAATACCTCAACTGGTGGATTTTTACTATTTACGTCAACTGACCAGATAGTAGAGACACGTTGAAACGAGCCATCATCATACATGAAGCCGATTTTTTCATTATCAGGTGACCAGGTAACTTCGCTAACTCGTAGGCTCTCTTTATTCGCTGGCCCAACGCGCTCTTGTACTTCTCCTGTCTCTATATTGGCAATCCATAAACCCCTATTATTTAGAAATGCAAGATGCTGATTGTCTGGTGCCCAAATCGGTTGGACACCCTCTCCAATCAGCTTGCCTGTGCGAAGTTGGACATCATAAATGTAGATGCTAAACGTAAAAGGCTCAATTGAGCCTTCTGCTTTATTTTTCTCGGTAAGGACAAGGGCTAACTTCAGTCCATCAGGCGACACAATGACATGCCGACCAGACCAACAACAATCACTGCCTTCTACAGGAGGTGGAATTAACCATTTACCAAGCTCTTTATAAGTGTCTAACA
>JBBQBY010000358.1:0-7195 GCA_038318235.1 Caldilineales bacterium | reverse complement strand
TCGCGCCACTGTTGCAGCGTTGCAACTCAACCGCACCGTTTTAGTAAGCGCACGGCGACGTTGGGTGTTTATAGGATGGCATCCAGATGAGCGCCCATAAAGTTTTCGCTATTCCATTCGGCGCACTGTACGCCCATTTTGTACGGCTTCGTACAACTTAGGCCCCCTCCCCTAATTAACTGATTGTTCATGGAACTAAAGTTAGCCTGACAGAATAGAATTTTACGTCAGTTAATAGACGGAAGGCCCCTAAGTCGTCATAGACGCTACCGAGGCCATTCAGAGTGATAGCCTCACCTACCTTGTCTGCTGCCTGACGGCGGAGTAACAACGCCTGATTATAATAGTTGAGCGCTTTCTGCTTATCGCCTAGAGCCGAATAGGTCCCGCCAATGTTATTGAGCAATGTTGAGTAGAGATTGTCTGATTTTGGGTTAGAAGACGACTGATCAGACAATGCCGCTGCGAGGGCGGTCTGTCCCTCACGAAAGCGGCCCAGGTGACTGTAGTTCGTGCCACTATAAAAATGTACCACTTGTACAAAATCGGTGTTAACTGGTCCCTTAAGTGCATCGCCAGCTATGGTGAACAAAGGTTCCGCCTCTTTGTGCTGACCAGCATTGAAGAGGGTCAGACCAGCGGCAAACGCGGCCAAATCCCCTAACTGTTGGCCTAGGTTGGCCTTAAATTCAAACATGGTCGGTTGTTGAATCTGAGCTGGGCCGAGACTCTGGTCCACCAAGTTGCTTTTTAAATAGGTGGTCTGGGTGACCACAATATCAAAATGTACGGTCAATTCTGGGTCGGGCGGGCTGACGTAGAATCCCCAGATCACAATCGAGGCATGAATGTCGGGTCGCTTACCGATTTGCATGGCCGCGGCGCTACCTTGTTTGCGGTCAATCGAGCGCCCCAACTGTTCAACACGCACATTCTGGTACTTCGCCAGCGTCTTGCGCATCTCTTTGACGAGGTCAAAGGTCACATCGCGTTGGTCTTTGCCATCTGGCTCAGTAAAATCGGCCACAACAACCAACGTTTCTGTGATCCCGCCCGCGGCAAAGAGTGTGGGTGTTGCTGTGGGCATCGCGCTGGGTGTGGCTGTGGCTGTGGACGATGGGGTTGGTGTGCTTGTCGCAGTCCAGGTAGGCGTAGGGGTCGCGGTCAGCGTTGGGGTCGGGGTAACAGTCGCCGTGAAGGTGGGCGTGGATGTAGGTGCGGGCCACAAGAGCGGTACAAGCGGCGGAAAACCCAAAACGGCCCATATCCCAGGCAGAATGGTAAAGACAGCGACAAGAATGCCGATAATAATACCGATATGCGTGCGCTCCCAATCTCGCCACCAGGAATTTTTCTTCGATGCAGTTTTGGCCCGTTCTTTCTGAATCCATGCTTCAACCGTTGCCACGGGGATGCGCCAGACGATTTGTTCGTGGTCTTCGATGAGCAACTGTTCCGTGAATGCGCCTGGCAACTGCCCCTGTTCACACATGTGAATGACTGCGCCCGGGGTCATGGATCTGCTGGTAGCGGCGCTCATGCGGCGGGCAGCATATTCTGCGCTTAGGTCGTCATCATGTTGTGTTGCGGCGGATGGGTTGTCTATCATGGGGGAACAGTCCAGGATGGATTGGTATAGGATTAATCGGTGCTTAAGTTGATTTTAAGCGTGACTTTCACGCTTTGTCAAGCATGGAAAGTTAGCGAATTTTCCCTTCATTCGCGATTTCATTAGCAGTATAGTATAATCTAACCCTGTCACATCCAGAGGATGCCGAAAGGAAATAAAGCGAATGAGTGAACAAATAACTGCACTAGCCTATAAACCCGCACAACGGCGACTCAATATCTCACCTGCTATACTAGCTGATTTTTGTCGACGCAATCATATTCGTCTGTTGGCGCTCTTTGGCTCAGTTTTGCGCAATAATTTCGGTCCGCACAGCGATGTTGATGTGTTGGTCGATTTCGAGCCTGGACATACGCCTGGTTTGGCGCTCATCCGTATGCAGGATGAACTTTCGGCTTTGTTCGGGAACCGTGAAGTTGATCTGGTCACCCTGAAATTTTTGCATCCGCGCATCCGTGAGCAAGTCTTAACCGAGATGGAAGTTCAGTATGTCCAATAAAGATTCGCTCTATCTTTCGCATATATTGGAGATGGCACGCAAAGCCGTGGCAAAAATAGCAGATTTGGAGCGTGTAGATTATGACGATGACGAAAATTTACGATTGGCTCTAACTCACCTCGTCCAGATAATCGGCGAAGCCGCCAGTCGCGTTTCGCCACAATTCCGCATCACTTACCCCGAAATCCCCTGGCGCGAGATCACTGGAATGCGCAACCGCATTGTCCACGATTATTTCAATGTGGATGAGGATGTTGTTTGGCAAGTGGTCATTGAAGATTTGCCAGACATTATTCTGCAACTAGAAAAAATAGCCTCAACAGAGATCTAACTGAGCGGCAATCCTCGTAATCGTTTTAATCATCCTGGTTAAGAGAGTTTGAGTAATAGCGCGCCAACTCGGCGATGCCACTTTCCAACGTGACCTGGGGCGTAAAATTTAACAATATCTGCATCCGACTAATATCGGCAACCAGATCGCTGCGATAATAAGGGATCGCGTTTTCATCGAGGATGGGCGAGAAGGCAGGGCTGCGTTGAGCAAGTTTAGCCGCCATTTCGGCAATGACTCTAAACGTAGTGATCTCTGTCCCGGCGATGTTGATGATCGCACTTTGCTCCAAATTCAGGGCGCGGATGGTGGCTTCGACGGCGTCGCTGATATGGATTGGGTTGAACGCCGGCTTGCCGCTTTGCAATACCGGGATCGGTTCGCCAGTCAGGGCGCGCTGCACATAGGTGGGAATCGGATTCGGTGTGCCCACGCCGTATGGAAAGAAATAGCGCAACACGATCTTGTGAAACGCACCGGGCACCGCTTGCACCGCCAACTCGGCCTGCGCCTTGGTCAGGCTATACAAATCCACTGGGTTCAGCGGATCCGTTTCAACAAAGGGTTGATGGCGGCAGCCGTAGACCCCGCCGGTCGAAGCGTGGACAAACGTGTGGACGCCTGCTGACTGCGCATATTCGAGTAATCTCCAGGTCGCGGTGACATTGACGGCGAAAACCTGGCTGGCGTCCTGTTGTTCGGTGTGGATTAAGGCGGCTTGGTGAATGATCGCATCCAACTGCTTGGGCAATTGCGCATGATCAAGCGGTTGGTGTAAATCTTGTTCCAGATAATGGACACCCGGCAGGGTGACCGCGGGTGGTTGGCGTATCAATGCGTACACCTGATGCCCACTGGCCAAATGGCGTAGCAAATGACCACCGATAAAGCCGCTGACGCCGGTTAGCAAGATACGCATGCGTTACTCCTCAAGCCACAAGGCGCGCACCGGTGAGGCACAGGCATCTTTGATCTTGAGTGGCAACGCGATCAGTTTTCCGCGCGGCTTCTGCACTTGATCCAGATTGATCAGCGGCGCCAACAACAGAATATCGTGTTGGAAAAACTTGGGGAAAAAGTTTTGCGGATCGTTTGGGCTGTCATAGCGGGGGGTATCACCGCCCAATAGGGAGACTTGCTGATCGAGCACCCAGTCAATCGCGCCGGCACTGAAATAGGGCGGATGGGTGATATAATCGGGCATGTTCCAATGCTTGTCCCAACCGGTGCCGATTAGCAACGCATCACCTGGGCGCAACGTTTCACCCGTATCGGTCAGCGCCTGGGCTAAATCATCAGCGTTGATCCGTTGGTCGGCCTGGCGCGGAATCCAGAGCGTTACTGTATCGACCCTATAACAACGTTCTAATGGCAATTGGTCAATCGTCATCCGACTTTGATCCATGTGCGCGGCGGTTTCAAGATAGGTGGCGCTTTGGACGGCTAGCGTAATCGTTTGCGAATAGACCGGATAATCCAGCCAGTCGGGTGGCGGAATCTGGGTGATTTGGGGTGTTGGATAGGGATCGCCATAAGACCACATACCATCTTCAATTGGACCGCTAATTTCGATAATGCGCATATGACGCTCGTGAGAAAAACTTGCAACGAATTACACGAATTGATACGAATTAAATTTGCAAAATTCGTGTAATTCGTTGCCAAGATGTTGATGTTGTTTATAAAGCTAGCCGACAGACTGCGCGTGTATGCGCGTCGCAATACCAGATGAACCCATTCCATAGCGTTATCCCATGCGGTTCAGGGTTCGGTTCGGGAATCTCGATCTTTGCCAGTTGTTCGCCAGTTCGAGGATTCAAGCGATAGATCGCACGTAAATTTGTCTCCACACACAGTAGATCATCACCGTCCCAGGCGAGGCCGTGTGGACGATTGCCCGGCGCTGGAATCGAATGCAAAACGGTGAAGCCATCATCTACATCAACCTCATAGATCGTGGCCGAAGGCGGCACCGCGATCCAGAGGCGGCCATTGCGCCATTCCAGACCGTGCGCACCGGTTTCTGAGGCGCCCGGCGTTGGAAACGAGGCCAGCGTGGCGCCGGTAATGCGATCGAGTTTGAGGATCTCTCGGCTGTAGGTCGAGGAGACCCAAAGCGCCTCACCCGTATCGGTGACGCCGCTGCCTTTGTCGGCCGCGGTCTCCAATGTTTTGAGAATTTCGCCAGTGTAGGCAACCAGATGCAACTGATTCGTCACTTGATCGAGAATCCACAACCCATCTGCAATCGCCTGCATGCCGTTGGGCTGAGGACCTGGTGTATCAAACATTACATCGATTTTGCGCGTCATGGGGAGCTTCCTTTACGTTAATCCGCTACATTAATATGGTTTTACGGTTAAGTGAGGACCCAGGATGACATTCAACCAGTTCGGGTGATTTATCTTTAATCATTTAATCCTCATCGCCACCGGCAATCAATTTGTATAGTTGTTCTAAATCGTCATCATTATAAAAGTGAACGACGAGCTTGCCGCTGCCGTTTGTGCTGCGGTTCAGTTGTACGCGTGTACCCAGCGCGGTGCGAAAACGATTTTCCAGATAAGCCAGTTGCTCGGCGGCGGCCGGTTTTGGTGCTGGTTTCGCCAGCGGTGCAACTTTTGGCACAAGCATCTGCGCGATCAGGGCTTCGGTCTGGCGCACATTCAGTTCTGCGGCGAGCACCTGTTGCAGCGCTTGTTGCATTGCGGCAGGATTGCGGAGGGCGAGCAAAGCACGGGCATGACCAGCAGAAATGTGATTGCCCGCCAACGCATCCTGCACGATCAGCGGCAACTCCAGCAAGCGTAGGGTATTCGTGACGGCTGAACGGCTCTTCCCCACACGCTCGGCGATTTCCTGATGGATCAAACCAAATTCGTTGATCAGCGTTTGATAAGCCGCCGCTTCTTCCAGCGCGCTTAGATCGGCGCGTTGGACATTCTCCACCAGCGCCAGTTCCATGAGCTGTTGTGGTGATGCTTCGCGCACCAACACAGGAACTTCGGTTAAATCGGCTAAACGTGCCGCCCGCCAACGTCGTTCACCCGCCACGAGCCAATAGGCATTGGGTTGGGTTGGGTTTTCCGTCACAATCAGCGGTTGAATAATGCCATGCACACGGATCGAAACGGCCAGATCTTGCAAAGCGGCCTCATCAAAAATTGTCCTCGGCTGTTGTGGATTGGGACGGATGGCATCTAATGGCAATAATCTTGCCCCACTACTGACCGGATCATCAATCTGCAGTGAGGCAAGGGCATCGTCTGGATGATGAATTTCTGTGTTAACGATCAGGGCGCCAAGGCCGCGGCCTAAGGCTCTTTTGGCTGGAATCGTGCTCTTGCCCATACAAACCTCAAGTTGAAAAGTGACGCCACTCGAATCTTGCTCTAGGAAGGGAGCAAATGGTGTGACAATGTTTTGCGCTATGTTTTGTCACTGGCACAACGCCCAGTATGGCGCTGGAAAAACGCTCATGTCTTGGATGTCACCATGTTAAGCGATTGTCCTTCTACACGCGCTAAAAATTCCTGGGCCAGGGCGTGATAGGCCTGTGCCCCAGCACTGTTCGGCGCGTAGCTGAGAATCGTCTGACCATAACTTGGCGCTTCGCTCAGACGAATATTGCGCGGGATAATAGTCTGGAAAACCTGATTGGGAAAGTAATTTTTTACTTCCTGCACCACTTGTTGCCCCAAATTTGTCCGGCTGTCATACATGGTCAACACCACGCCCGCCACCGTCAACTGATCATTTAAGATCTCGTGTACTTGTTGGATTGTTTTTAGCAACAAACTTAAGCCTTCTAGCGCCAAATATTCACATTGGACTGGGATTACAACCCCGTGTGTGGCCGCAGTCAGGCCATTGATCGTGAGCAAGCCCAAACTCGGCGGCTGGTCAATCAGAATGTAATCATATTGATCAATGACCGGTTTGATGGCGCGCGTCAACAAACGTTCGCGCGCCATCAAACGCGACATCTCGATCTCTGCGCCGGCTAGGTCTGTGTTCGATGGCACCAGATCCAACCCAACCCGATCGGTCAAGGTGATCGCTTGTTGGATGGGCAAGTGTTCGATCAAGACATTATAAAGGCTGAGCTTTAAGGTTCTTGGATCGTTGCCCAGGCTGGTCGTCGCATTGCCTTGCGGATCGGTGTCGATGACTAAGACGCGTCGACCAGCTGCGGCCAGATAGGCGGCCAAATTCACCGCGGTCGTAGTCTTGGCTACCCCACCTTTTTGATTCGCAAAACAGTAAATTTTCGCAGGCATTCCGGTCGCATGTAACGGCAATAGGTTGTTGGTTTCCGTGATCGTTTGCTTACTCATCCCGATTCTCTCCCTTCAAGCCAATCGCCAAGGACGAGCAAGCCATCCGCGCACGCACCCATTTACAAGACAAAAGGAAATGCTTCCATATAAGCTAACACCTGTTCACGGCTGGGAATACCGGTGACACCTTCATGCTCCACCCCAAACGACGCGGTGATATTGGCAAAGCGCGCGGCTTGCATCGGGTCGCCTGTCTCTTGGAGACGGATCATAAAGGCCGTGGCAAAGATATCGCCCGCACCGGTTGGATCGACTTCTTTGGCCGGCCGCGGGGGGATTTTCGTCTCACGCATCTGCCCATCAGCCCCGCGTTGATAGAGCGTGCTGCCATCGCGATATTCGGTGAGCACAACCATCGGCACATGTTTGAAAAAAGGCTCAAGGCGTTCTAGATC
>JBBQBY010000357.1:0-7213 GCA_038318235.1 Caldilineales bacterium | reverse complement strand
ACCATCGACCGACTGATCACCATTCTGAATCGACTCAACCGCCAGGTTGAAGTGACGGTGGTTGTACGAGCACTTTCAAATTTGCCACAGCTTGCGCCAGTTACACCGTAACCACAGTATGAAGTGCTAACACTATCTAAGGCCCCCTCCCCTAATTAACTGATTGTTCATGGAACTAAAGTTAGCCTGACAGAATAGAATTTTACGTCAGTTAATAGACGGAAGGCCCCTTAGTCTTCAACAAATATGCCAATCTGCTCAGAAATTTCAGCGCAGTTGTTCCCAAACTGTTCAGAAAAGGTTCCGATTTATCTGTAAAGGTCGATCAAAGGCATTTGCTAAACAAGAAAGCGCGCGCGCAAAGGTCGCTTGGACCAATTTATAATATTGACAAAGGGCCAAGGGTCGCCTATAATCGGCCTGCGACAACCTGTTGTAAACAACTCGTAATCAGCTAACTTTATCGGTTACAGCATTTCTCCGCTACGACAACCGACAACTGATCATAAGTGGTTAACAAATTTTCCCTGCCTACCTAACAACTTTACGTGACGTGAATGACCTGTAGCGCCAACGCCACTTGTACTGAAATACTATTTCAATTGTTGATCATTGGGCTTTCCAATGGCGCCGTGATTGCTTTGAACGCGATTGGGTTTACCTTGATCTATGGCATTACCCAGACCATCAATCTAGCGCATGGCGATCTCTTTGCCTTGACCAGTGTATTGGTTACCACCGTGGTGACGTATCTGGGTTTACACAGTGGCCTATCACCCTTACACTTGATCGGCGGCTTGGCCTTAACTCTCGGCATCGCGGTCATGTTTGGCTGGTGGCTTAGTACTGGCATCGAACGTGCCGCCTTTGCGCCGTTTCGTAAACAGGCCAAGCGCATGTCTAGCCTGGCCCCACTGATTGCCACCCTCGGCATTTCGTTTATTCTCTATCAAGTGGCCTTAACTTGGCGGCTATTCATGCCCAACTGGCGACCAGGCGAGCATCGCAGCGTGCCGGGCATCCCCGAATTTCCACGCGACAGCATTCCCGAATTATTGCCAAAGATCGATTTTTTACACCTACTAGGTCTAAAAGGACAAGTCCAGTTCACCCTCAAAGATCTGCTCGTGCTGCTGCTCGCCATCGGCGGAGCCGTCGGCGTACGTTGGTTCCTCCAGCGCACCAAAACTGGTAAGGCGATTCGCGCCTGCTCAGAAAGCCCAGAGTTGGCGCGCTTATGCGGGATCAATCCTGACGACACGATCCGCCGTACCTTTGCCGTCGGTGGCGCGCTGGCCGGCATTGCGGCCTTTGTCTTTGCGCTCTACTATACACATCCCTATACGCAATATGGGGCGCAAAGTAGCTTGGTGGCCTTTGCTGTAGCAATTTTGGGTGGCATTGGCAACCCAATTGGGGCACTTTTTGGTGGTTTTCTCTTCGGTATTTTTGCTGCGCTAAGCGACTATTTTTTTGGCGGGCAATGGACGCCCGCGTTGCTCCAACTGTTTCTGATCGTCTTATTGCTCTTGCGTCCAGGCGGCTTTGCCACAGGTGAAGATACCAGCGAGCAAACAGCCGCGCGCGCTACGGCAACGGCCAGTCAGCCCGCCATACGCTCCAGCTTTGGCACGCGACTGCTCTGGTTGCTGCTGGCGCTGGGGCTGCTCTATCCATTGGCGGACAGCGCCTTCGGTCTGCATTGGCAAACTACGATGACGAGTATTGGGATTTTCGTTTTGTTAACGCTGGGCCTCAATCTGCTGCTCGGCTTTGCCGGTCTGTTGGATTTGGGCTATGCCACGAGTTTTGCGATTGGTGGCTATGTGGCCGCCCTGATCACAGATCGCTGGGGCAGCATCGGCAGCGCCTTGCCCCAACCGATGAACTTTTTGGTCGTGATCGCCTGTAGCGCGCTGGTCGCCGGTCTATTTGGCGCCTTCAACGGCTTGTTGACCTTGCGTTTGCGCAATGACTACCTGGCAATTATGACCTTAGCCCTCAGCCAAGTGATTCGTCAATTGATCATTAATTTTGACAAAATAACCGGGGGCGGCAATGGCATTTCGGCCTTACCCGCGCCAAATTTTTTCAGCTTTGCCTTGCAAACGCCGCTTGAACGCTATTATCTGGTCTTTGTGGTCATCGTCTTCGTCACCCTGGCCAGCCAACGTTTGTTGCATTCCCGCATTGGGCGCGCCTGGTTGGCTGGCAGTGAAGATGAGTTAGCCGCCGCCAGTTGTGGAGTGGCATTGGCGCGCACCAAGACCCAGGCCTTTGCCCTGGGCACGGCGCTAGCTGGCGTGGCCGGCGCACTCTATGCCAGTTGCTTCAGCTATGTTGACCCGGAAATGATCGATTTCAGGCTATCGGCGATGATATTAGCCATGCTCATTTTGGGTGGCACGGGCAGCATCACGGGCGCGATTGTGGGCGCAATTGTGATTGCAGCCTATGACCGCTTGGTCATTCCACAGTTGGGTGACTGGCTCGCCCATCTGCAACAGGCTGGACATTTAGGCGGCGCGGCGGCTTTTGATGTACGTAGCTTAAGTTATCTTACTTTTGGCCTTGCACTCTATCTAACGGTATTATTGCGTGCGCGGCGTTCAGCAAACGTTTAGATCTGCCAACTTGTGTAGTACAATAGCATACACGCTTGATACTACGCTCTTGCTTCTTTGTACCCATCGTTTTAAAACCTGTATCGTTAGAGGAGAAACAAAACAATGAAACGTAGGCTTTCTGTATTTTCGTTCCTGGTAATCGCTTGTCTAGTGTTGGCCGCCTGCCCGCCGCCCCAAGCAGCCCAACCCGCCGCCGGTGGTTCCACTACCACAACCGCCGCCAGCGGTAGCCCCGAAGTGATCCACATGTATTCCAGCTTACCGCTGACTGGTTCTTCTGCCGGCCAGAACATCACCGTCGTCAATTCCATCAACCTGGCGCTTGAACAACAGACCAAGGATGGCGTGATTTGCGACGGCAAGTTCAAGATCGAATACACCTCGTTGGACGATGCTACGGCTGCTGCCGGCAAGTGGGACGCCGCCAAAGAACAGGAAAATGCCAACAAAGCCGTCGCTGATCCGGATGCGATGGTCTACATTGGCACGTTCAACTCGGGCGCGGCCCGCGTCTCAATTCCGATTTTGAACCAAGCTGGGCTGGCCATGATTAGCCCGGCCAATACAGCCGTAGACTTGACCAAGGGTGCAGACACGGCCAAGTATTACCCAACCGGCAAGCGCAATTACATGCGTGTCGTGGCCGCCGATGACTTCCAGGGTGCTTTTGCCGCCAAGTGGGCCAACAAGATGGGCGCCAAGAATGTCTATATTCTAGACGACACCGAAGTCTATGGGAAGGGCGTGGCCGATCAGTTCCAAAAGAATGCCGAGACCCTTGGCCTCAAAGTGGCGGGTCGCGATGGGATTGATGGCAAAGCAGCCGACTACAAAGCGCTGGCCACCAAGATCGCTGGCACCAATCCCGACATGATTTATTTTGGCGGAATTACGCAGAATAACGCAGGTCAGGTGCTTAAGGATATTCGCGCGGCGGGCATTACTGCGCCGTTCATGGGCCCAGATGGTATTTTGGAAAAAGCGTTTATCGATGCAGCTGGCGCTGACATCGCCGATGGTACTTATGCCACGGTCGCGGGTGCTCCATTTGACAAGCTACCCGAAAAAGGCAAGAAGTTCTATGCCGACTACCAAGCAAAATTTAATGGCAAGCCAGAAGCCTACACGATCTATGGCTATGAGTCTGCTAGCGTGGCGATTGCCGCTTTGAACAAAGTTTGCAAGAAAGATCGCGCAGCCGTCACCGATGCCATGTTCACAACCAAAGATTTTGAAGGCGCATTGGGCACATGGTCCTTCGATGCCAATGGCGATACCTCATTGATCGCCATGGTCGGTAATCAGGTTACCAAAGGTGAATGGGCCGAAGTACCGGCGGATCAACTGCCGTAACACCCTAGTCATTGCTATGGTGTAAGTGCTAGATTAGAGGGGGTAAAGTCAAGTTGACTTCACTCCCTCTTTTATAAAGTACGTAGGGCGGCCTCACCCCCGACCCCTCTCCTGAATCAAAGAGCCGAGTTCAGAAGAGGGGAGTCGGAATCATCCGCCTGTCGTCGCTTCTACTGAAGCGCCCCCATCTTCTGAAACAGTCCTACCGTTCAGGAGAGGGGCCGAGGGGGTGAGGCCGTCCCTACGGTAGCCAAAGATCAACCCACGTCGCGCCCCAACTGGCACCCGCTTCCAGGCGCGGTTTTGGATGCGCAGTTTGTGATTTTAAGCTTACGACTGCGACCCCTCATAGAACGAATCTTAAATGTCGCTTCTTTTGCGTTGAATTTTTCAAGCAGGCAACCTATGACTACTGTTACCCAAAAGACAGAGGCTATGTCCTCAAAAAGTTCATCTGTACCTACTACGCGAAAACTTCAGCGCGCGTTATTTGTGGTCGCCGTCACCTATCTCGTGCTGATTATCGGCCAACCGGCCGGGTTGGACCTGGTGCGCATTGGCCAGGATGTGCGCGCTCATCCTTCCGCGATTGTACAACAATTGATCATCGGCTTAGCCAATGGCGGCATTATCGCAATGACAGCCCTGGGCTATACGTTGGTCTATGGCATCATTGAATTGGTCAATTTTGCGCATGGCGATGTCTTTATGTTAGGCGGATTTGTTTCGATCTTGACGCTTTCGATCTTTTCGAGGACCGGCGTTAACGGTGGGTTGACTGCCCCTTTATGGGCTGCAATTTTCGGCTTTCTGCCGGCCATGATCTTTTGTGGCTTGCTCAATACTGGCATCGAACGCCTCGCCTATCGGCCCTTGCGCACAGCACCAAAACTGGTGGCATTGATCAGTGCGATTGGCATGTCATTCATTTTGCAAAACCTGGGCTTACAGTTAGGCGCTTTTGGCAAGTTGGCCGAGGTTAGCCCAGCCTTTAAATGGTTGGCTGTGCTGGGTGGCAACAATGCAGCCCCCAAAAGCTTTCCGGCCGTGCTGGGCAATAAGAATTTGCTCGAATATATCATACCCCATGCCTCAGTGCGGATTACGTTTGCCGATGTCTTAGTGATCGTCACCGCCATCGTCTTAATGGCCCTGTTAAACTGGTTTGTCATGAGCACACGTTTGGGCAAGGCGATGCGGGCCACGGCGCAGAATCGCGACGCGGCGGCGATTGTCGGCATTAATGTGAATCAGATGATCGGGCTGACCTTTTTTATCGGCGGCGCGTTGGCTGGTGCAGCAGGGATGATGTTTGGTCTGTACAATGGTACGGTGGTCTTTACGCTTGGTTTCACCGCCGGTCTTCGTTCATTTACAGCGGCAGTGTTGGGTGGGATTGGTAACATTCGCGGTGCGGCCCTGGGCGGTGTGTTGATTGGCCTGTTGGCTGCGTTTAGTGACCAATATCTAGCCGTACGTTGGACCAACGCCTGGGTATTTCTAATTTTGGTGCTGGTGTTACTCTTCCGCCCCACCGGGTTGTTGGGTCAGGAAACCGGAGATAAAGCCTGATGAAACGAAAAATCCTTGCCAATGCCGAAGTTGCCGCGATCGTGCTGATTGGCTTTATTGCCTTGATCACAGGTGGCTGGTCTGTGTTAATTTTAACCGTGGTCGCGGGTGCGCTGGTCGGTGCAGCCGCTCCGCCCAACCGCGCAGGCGTAATGCGCGCTCTGATCGTGGGCACGTTGACTGCGTTGATCATCGTGGCCGTGACCTTTTTTCACAATGCTTTCATTACCCAATTGGCCAAGCAAGATGCGATTCCGGTGGGGGCATTACAACCGACCACCTACGGGGCGGCGCTCGTCCTTGGCATCCTGGTGGCGGTGCTCGTGGCGGCCCTGCGGGCGCACCCGAACAAACAACGCGGGCGCACAGGGCTCTTAGTATTGGTGCTCTTCTTTGCGGTCGTCTTCCCCTTCTTTGAACAAAGCGTCCAGCTCTTCTGGGCCAATGCCGTGATCGTATCGATGATCTTTACGCTGCAAGCGTTGGGCTTGAATATCGTCGCTGGGTATGCTGGCATGTTGGATCTGGGCTATGTCGCCTTCTTTGCGATTGGTGGCTATACCATCGCTTTTCTTAATTCACCCCAGTTTAATCTGAATGTCTCCTTCTGGCTGATCATCTGGATTGCCGCGGCGGCGGCGGCACTTTTCGGCTTTATCCTCGGCGCGCCGGTGATCCCGTTGCGCGGTGATTATCTGGCCATTGTCACGTTGGGTTTTGGCGAAATTGTGCCGATCGTCTTCAAAAACCTGGAAGCAGTAAAAATTCACGAACCGGTCACGGCGATTTTCGCGGCACTTTTTAATAAACCAGAGTGGGTGCGCTGTCTTGTCGGCTGTACTGAGCCGCTCAATATCACAAACGGCACCCAAGGTATCACCCCGATCGGGCGACCTGAGTTGTTTGGGGTTAAATTTATGACGGGGCAGTATATCCCCTGGTATTTCTTGATCTTAGCCATGCTCTTGCTGTCGGTCTTTTTCATCTCTCGCCTGCGCGGCAGCCGCATCGGGCGGGCGTGGGTGGCTATGCGCGAAGATGAACTCGCGGCAACCTCGATGGGCGTCAATATTGTACGCACAAAGTTAACCGCGTTTATTCTGGGGGCAATGTTCAGTGGTTTTGCCGGGGCTTTTTACGGCAGTTATGTTTCGTTCATTTCGCCGGATGCCTTTGATTTTAGCATCTCGGTGATCGTGCTTTGTATGGTTATTTTGGGTGGCACTGGTAGCATCACCGGTGTAATCCTCGGTGGTCTGATTATCAAAATGTCCGATCTGTTATTTCTGGACAAATTTCAGACGGTGTTAGGCGGCGTGTTGCAGGCGACGATTTTTCAGTCGGTCAAATCGCAGGCAATGACGAATTTTCTAGAAAGCCTATTTAACGCCAGCCAATATAAATTGCTGCTGTTTGGGTTGATCCTGGTCTTAATGATGCGTTTCCGTCCGCAAGGACTGGTGCCCAGCGCCAGTGAGGATGCGACCACCTAGCCGAACCAAGAATAGAACAGTGAGCCAGTAAGTCAGCGAACATTATCTCACTGACTTACTGGCTCACTGACCTCTGTTTTACTACCTATCATCACTTTAAGGCAAGCTCCGAAATACATTATGACAAAACTACTCGAAGTCAAGAATGTTTCTAAAATTTTCGGTGGT
>JBBQBY010000356.1:0-7268 GCA_038318235.1 Caldilineales bacterium | reverse complement strand
CATAAAAACATCCAACTATCTGTATGGAATTTATGTCCACAACGCTTAAACAATAAAAACGGATGCTGATCAAATATCAATCGGAGCAAAAAGGGCTGCGCGTCGCGCGCGTCGCGTTTAACATAACGGATGAAGTCACGGCGCTCTTGCAGGCGTTGCCTCAACTGCTCACAATTATCTAGGAAAAACTTATGGCTCGCTTAGAACTCGTCGATAGTGGGATTCTTTTTATCAATGCCGACCCGGCGCACTATCATGTGTTTGCCTCGCACGCCCATCCGCTTCAACTCTCTGCGCACGAATTTATCGCCACCTATCAGCGCGGGGATGGCATGTATGCGACCAACGCCAACATGGCCCTGTCGCGTTCCCTGGATGGTGGTCTCACCTGGACCGCAGAAGGTTTTCTGCATGACAAGGTTGACGACGCGCATGCGTACTCGTATCACGATGGCTTTCTTTCGCAGTTGCGCGATGGCACGTTGGTCGTCTTCGCCTTCCGCGCCAATCGCACCGATCCCAGCAAGCCGATGTTTAGCCCCAGTGGTGGCTTGATTGAGAATGAGCCGGTGCTGCTCTTCTCGCAAGATGGCGGCCATACCTGGAGCAAACCGCAGCCGGTTCAATTGCCGGCGGGCTTGGTGGCCACCCCGGCCAGCACCATTGTCGAATTGGCCGACGGCCGCTGGCTGGCCACTTTTGACCAATGGCATAGTTATGACGATGACCGGCCCTACAAACCGATCATGTTGGCCTGCTTTTCGTCCGACCGCGGCCAGACTTGGCGCGAGATGACGGTGATGGCAGACGGCGCGCCGGCGGGCAAAGGTTTCTGGCATGGCAAGACAATTCGCCTGAACGACGACCGCCTGTTCACGCTTTATTGGGCGGCGGATATGACACAACCCGACCAAGGCGCAATCAATCTGCCAATTCACTACGCGATTACCGATAAAGCCGGTGCCCACTGGCCCATGCCCCAACCGACCACGATTGTCGGCCAGACCAATTGGCCGGCCCAGTTGCCCGATGGCAAACTGGCCGCGATCTACACGTTGCGCGAATCGGCGCAGCCAGGTTTTCTGGCTGTACTTTCGGAAGATCAAGGAAAAACTTGGGATCTAGCGCACCAAGTGCGTCTGTGGGATGCCACGGGCTGGACCCACATTGGCATCAGCACGCCGGACAAATATCCGCGCAGCCATGACACCATTGCCTTTGGCGCACCCACCCTGATGACGACCTTGGCAGGTGAACTCTATGCCAGTTGGTGGTGTACCTATGCCAGCATCACGCATGTGCGTTGGGCGCGACTGCGGGTGGTTACAGCGTAAATTAAAATGTACGTGTTTACCGTAAAAGTATAGGGTAGTGGCACCCGTCTTTACTTGCGCCCTAGAAAGCCCTTAAATCCGCGTTTCTCCGCGTGATCCGCGCGCCCTTTCCTTTGTTCTTGATCCAGATTCTTGAAGAGGAGTGATTGTATGTTTACTGATTTTGTCGTGCGCCAGCCAGTGGTCGAAGGTTATCCCGACCATTGGAGCTATGGGCCAGGTGAGGAAGTTGCTTTTCACTGTTCGGCAAAGACGAGCACTTTTTCGGTGGAGATCGCCCGCGTGGGTGCGGAGCGGGAGGTAGTTTGGCAGCGCGCCGGCATTCCTGGTGTTTTGCAGCCGGTGCCCGAACGCGCCTATGCAGAAGGCTGCAACTGGCCGGTTACTTTTTCGCTGTCCATTCCGGCTGATTGGCGTTCGGGTTATTATGAAGTGGCCTTGCACGGCGATGGTGTGCAAGGGCCAGATGCCGTCAGCCACGCTTTTTTTGTCGTGCGTGCCGCACAGCCAGGGCGCGACAACCGGATCTTGCTGGTGCTGAGCACCAACACCTACAATGCCTATAACAAATGGGGCGGCGAATGTCTCTATACCGGCGTTGCGCACGTCTCGTTTGCCCGCCCGCTTGAACCGGGATTTCTGACGCGGCCCGAAGAAGATGGTTATGATGGGCGTATGGCGAATGTCCAGTTGGCGCCGGACCCCGATCACCACCAGCTACAAGATTATCTATTGCGCAACCAGGTGGCGCTCTGGAGCACATCGGGCGGCTGGCATAACTGGGAACGCCGTTTTGTGCGCTGGGCCGAACGCAATGGTTATCAGCTTGACTTTGCGATCAACAGCGATTTGGAATTCCATCCGGAACTGCTCAGCCATTACCAATTGTTGGTGAGCATGGGCCACGATGAGTATTGGACATGGGGCATGCGTGACGCGGTTGATAAATTTGTGGATCAAGGCGGCAACGTGGCTTTCTTTTCCGGCAACACCGTCTACTGGCAGGTGCGCTACGAAGACGATGGACGCACGATGGTCTGTTATAAATATGCGGCGCGTGAAAAAGACCCGGTGGTTGGCACCGACCAGCAACACTTGTTAGCCGGCATCTGGTCTGACCCATTGGTGGGGCGACCAGAAAATTTAACCACCGGGCTCAGCTTCTGTCGCGGTGGTTATGTGCGGTTTGGCCGCGGTGTGCCGCGCAGCACCGGCGCGTATACGGTCTATCGCGCTGATCATTGGGTCTTTGCCAACACGGAACTGCGCTATGGCGATCCATTGGGCTTGGGATCCTACCTCGTGGTGTATGAGGTGGATGGTTGCGAGTTTAATATGGTGAATGGGTTGCCTGTGCCGACCCACAGCGACGGCACGCCCGCCAGTTTTACGATTCTGGCGATTGCGCCCGCTCGGCTGCTTTCCAACGCCCCGGACAACTGCGAACTGATTGTGCCCCTTTCGTATGACGTCAAAGGGATTGGCGATTTGGAATACACTGCCACCATTCTCTTTGGCGATGCGTCGCCAGCTAATGTCGCGCGTGTGGCGCACAATCACGCCTGTATGGGCGTCTTCCAGCGCGGCGGCACGGTCTTTAATGCCGGTACAACTGACTGGGCCTATGCGCTGGAGATCGATCCCTTAGTGCAGCAGGTGACGCGTAACGTGCTTGATCGGTTAAGCACACCTGCTGCGACCTAAAAAGACGCGAACTTTTCTTCAAGTAAAAGGGTGTCCGCCCCTACATGTAAGGGCGGACACCCTTTTGATAAACTACGCCAGATCCTTCAAAACCCGCTGGGCCGCGTTATACCCCGGCCCGCCATTTACCTCACCCCAAGGGTGCATGCCCGCCCCGCAGAGATAGAGCTTCTGAATCGGTGTTGTATATTGCGCCAGTTCGGGCAATGGGCGCTGCCACAAAAGTTGGTTGGCGTGGCCGTCCACATGATGGATGTTGCCATCGGTCAAATACATGCGTTCCTGCAAATCGGCTGGCGTATAGAGCACATAATCGCGCACCGATCGACTGAAGTTGGGTGCATAGTGGTCCATCAACTTGAAGAGGCGATTGGCCATTTCTGGCTTACAATCGGCCCAACTTCCTTGCCGCGGCTGCACCGGCGCCCAAGTGATGTACGCCGACCACGTATAACAACCTGCGGGCGCCAACGAAGGATCATAGACACTGGGAATAAAGGCGGCAATGATCGGAGCATCGGGTAGTTCACCCTGGCTGGCCGCCTGCCAGGTCGCCATGCGATAGGCGCGATCGGGTGCCAAGATCAGCGTGGCCCCGCGCAACTGTTCATCGGTCAAGTGGCCGTCGATGCGATACTGCGGGAACTCGGTCAGCGCGCAGTGTAGTTTGAGACAGGTGCCCGTCGCGGTGCGCAATGCTTGGACGCGCTGCAAGAAACGCCTGTCCAACGCGTCGGGCGCTAGCAGTTTCAGAAAAGTTCGCTTAGGGTCCAAGTTAGAAATGACGCGCTTGGCCCGAATCTGTTCGCCCGTTGCCAGTTCGACGCCAATTGCCTGACCATTTTCGACGAGAATGCGGGCGACCGGTCGGTTTGTCTGAATTTCGACGCCATGCGTTTGCGCCGCCTCGGCCATCAACGCGGTCAAACGCCCCATGCCACCACGGACGTAGCCATTCGGCACCGGATCGCCGGTTTCGCTGTACGCGCCCAGCGTATAGGTGATGGCGGTCAACAATCCGGTATCCACGTCGTTAATATTGCCAATATCGGCGGGTGAGCCCTGGTCGCGCATAATATCAGATTCGAAAAAACCGTCGGCAATTGTCGCCAACGACGAGGTCATGACCAGATCAAGCACCTCGCGATCAAGCGGGTCCGTCAAACGATTGTAGATTTCGTGCAGATGCGGCGCCGGTTGGAGCAGATATGGACCAAAAATGTGGCTAACCCGGTTCCAAAATGCCACCCAGCGCGGAAAGGCTTCCGCATCGGCAACGGAGAACTTGGCAATCTCCGCTTGCATCGCATCATAACCTGCGCCCGGTGCCACACTATTGAGTCGCCCTGAATAGATATAACGGCCATCCGGCAACAGGCGCAGGAATTGGCGCGTGTCCACAACCAAACCCCGCTCGTACAATTGCATATCGCGGATGATTTGTGGGCGCAGCGACCAGACCAAGTTGGCACAAGCGGAGAAGTGAAACCCAGGGATCAATTCTTCGGTCACACAACTGCCGCCTATGATATGTCTGGCTTCCAGCATCAGCACGCGCAGCCCAGCGCGCGCGAGATAAAAGGCAGTGACCAGACCATTGTGTCCGGCGCCGATGATAATGGCGTCATACATGGAAGAGCCTCCTCGGTTGATAATGTAGGGGCGCAGGATGGCCGTAGCATGTGGATGCTGAACCTTGTTACAGCGACCCTGTTTGTCCCTATTCACCTTAATAATATATTACGGATTTGTTGGCGAAATTAAATATTGTTGGGCTGTGGACATGGGCATAATGGGTTGAAAAGGTGGTCTAAGAGGGGACAAGTCGTAGGATTATCGTTTCGCTTCGTATAAAACGCGTTTAAGTTGTACAGGGTTATTGCCCTAACATTGGCTTACAAATAGATGAATATCGTAATAATGGCGTAAAGACAAGTGGGGAAATACGTAGTATAGTAGAGCTTGCCTTACATTGACGCACGCATCGAAAAAAAAGGAATACTGCGGACCGGCAAGTCTTGAGCAGTATTCCTCGTGTGTACAGACGATCATGGTCTGAGGGCTTTACGCGCCTCGAAATAGCCAATGACGCTGTTTTTGTAGTATACCATAGGAGTGTTGTAAATGAAAGCAGGTATTTTATGGCAGAGGTTAGTCCTGTTGGCTGGCATGCCAATCCACTTGAATATTGGTGTGATCCTTGTCCTCTTGTTTGGCTGGGCGCTTACCGGCGCCACTTTACCCGTCAGAGCTGCGGCTGATCCTGCCAACACGATTGTTTATCCCATGAATGTCATCGCTTCGCAGGGCTGGTACATCACGCTACCGACCAAAAATCAGGCGACGCCCGACACGGTAAAAGTGGGCGGCTCGCCTGACCTGATGACTTATGCGGATGAATGGTTTCGCCTGAATGCGACCAAAGATGGGGTAGTTTTCAAGGTGCGAACTGACGGCGCAACGACAGCCAACTCACCAAATCCGCGCTCGGAATTGCGAGAAATGAGCAGCGACGGCAAAACCCAAGCCGCCTGGTCATCGACAGCAGGCACGCATGCGATGGAAATTGAGCAGACGGTCAATGTGTTGCCGATCGGCAACAAGCCCGTGGTTGTCGTCGGGCAAATTCATGATGCGAATGATGACGTTTCTGTTTTTCGCCTGGAAGGGAATACAAACGGCGACCGAAATCTTGGTAGTCTGTGGATCACAGATGGTGATTCGGCGCACGGGTACCTGATCACCACTGCGTATCGATTGGGCACTAAATTTCGCGTTGGGTTCAATGTGTCAGGCGGGCAGATTACCTACACCTATAACGGTCAACCGGTCGCCGGATACGCCCAATCGAAGCGCTTTAGCGGCGCCTATTTCAAGGCTGGCAGCTACAACCAATCTGGCGGCAACTGCACGAAGCTGCCCAGCGGCCCAGACGCGGGAAAATGCGACTACGCCGAAGTCACGATCTACACGCTTCAGGTCTGCCATAGCGGCGTGTGTACGGGTAACGCGTCCGGTGCGCTTACACTAGCACCGACCAGCGCGCCGGGCAGTACACAAGCCCCGACCCTGACACCAGCGCCCATGACCCCAGCAACGGCGGTGCCCACCAGTATGCCAACCGCAACCAATACGCCGCTTCCATCCACCACCTTTGATCCCCACAACGCCGTGATCTATCTGAGCGCTAGCGACGGCGGCAAAGTCGATGACGTGCGCTTCAAGGATGAGGATATTGTCGCCTTCGAAGTGGCGACAAACCGCTGGCAACTCTATTTCGATGGGTCGGCGGTGGGTCTTGCCAATGCAGATGTGGACGCCTTTGCGCTTTTGCCAGACGGTTCACTGCTCTTCAGTTTTATTACACAAACGGACGTCCCAGGCATTGGCAAGGTGGATGATTCGGATCTTGTCCGTTTTGCCCCAACCGCGCTCGGTGCGAATACGACGGGTGCATTCCAGCTTTATTTTGATGGTTCGGATGTGGGCTTAACCCAAGATGATGAGGATATTGATGCCTTAACCGTGCTCAAGGATGGCCGTCTGTTGATGAGTACAACTGGTAAATATAACGTCGCCAATCTTTCTGGCGACCGCCAAGATTTGCTTGCCTTCACCCCACAGCGCTTAGGCGCGGACACGGACGGCGCTTGGTCTTTGTATCTCAAAGGTGAAGCTGTGGGTTTGACAAAGAGCAGCGAAAACGTCGCCGGCGTTTGGATCAACGAAACTGTGCCCAACGGCGCTGAGCTTTATTTGAGCACAAGCGGGAACTACGCGGTAAATCAACTGACAGGGGATCACAATGACATCTTCGCCTGCAACCAGGTTGCCGAGGCATCCTGTTCGTTTCAACGCTTCTGGGATGGTGGCCAGCATAACTTTGGCGATGAAACGATTGACGCGTTGGCGATTACGTCTGGTTACATCGACGGTAACATCGTAAAGGCGGCTGATACCGCTATTGATGACGGTGGCGCAGAGGATGATGGGGAACCAGCTGATGAAATTTCTCCCAGCGATGACAGTGCAAATGCTTATCAGATCTTCTTGCCTGTGATTGCCAATCAATAAATACTTGACTTGCACCGGCTGGGCGAACATCAGCTTCGGGGTATAGCCGGTGATTTTTCTAGGTTCGCGCGGGCGGAAAAATTTTAGGGGGGGAAGGTGCTGACAGCAAAATAGAAACCCCAAAAATTTTTGAGGGACAGCCAAAAGACCCGCGAA
>JBBQBY010000355.1:0-7270 GCA_038318235.1 Caldilineales bacterium | reverse complement strand
ATGTCTAAAGCAGTATTTGAGCGAAACAAGCCGCACATCAACGTGGGCACGATCGGGCACATCGACCATGGCAAGACCTCGCTGACCGCGGCGATCACCAAGACGCTGTCGCTGAAAGGGTGGGCGGATTTCCGCCGCTTCGATCAGATTGACAACGCACCAGAAGAGCGTGCGCGTGGGATCACGATTGCGATTTCGCATGTGGAATATCAGACGGAAAAGCGCCACTATGCGCATGTCGATTGCCCTGGCCATGCTGATTACATCAAAAATATGATCACTGGTGCGGCGCAGATGGACGGTGCGATCTTGGTGGTAGCCGCCCCGGACGGCCCAATGCCGCAGACGCGCGAGCACATCTTGTTGGCCCGCCAGGTGGAAGTGCCCGCCATGGTGGTCTTTTTGAACAAGTGTGACATGATGGACGATCCAGAATTGCTCGAACTGGTCGAGATGGAACTGCGCGAGTTGTTGATCAGCTATCGCTTTCCCGGCGATGACATTCCGATTGTGCGCGGCAGTGCGCTCAAGGCATTGGAATCGACGAGCACCGACCCGAATGCGCCCGAATATGCGTGTATCTGGGAATTGATGCGCACGGTGGACGAGTACATTCCGACGCCGGTGCGCGAAACCGACAAACCGTTCCTGATGCCGATTGAAGATGTCTTCAGCATCAAGGGACGTGGCACCGTGGTCACCGGCCGCATCGAACGCGGCATGGTCAAGCCGATGGAAGAGATCGAAATTGTGGGTCTAGCCCCGACCCGGCGTACAGTGGTTACCGGCGTGGAAATGTTCCGCAAGCTGCTTGACCAGGGCATTGCGGGTGACAATGTCGGTTGTCTGTTGCGCGGGATCGAGCGCATCGACATCGAGCGTGGACAAGTGTTGGCCAAGCCAGGCAGCATCACCCCCCACACCACCTTCATGGCGGAAGTCTACGTGCTCAAAAAAGAAGAAGGTGGCCGCCATACTCCGTTCTTCAAGGGCTATCGTCCCCAGTTCTACATGCGCACGATGGACATCACTGGCTCGATTGAGTTGCCCGAAGGCGTCGAGATGGTCATGCCCGGTGACAACATCAACATGAAGGTCGAACTGATTTCGCCCGTCGCCCTGGAAACAGGCAGTCGTTTCGCCATTCGTGAAGGTGGTCGCACCGTTGGTGCTGGCGTCATTACCCAAATCCTAAAGTAAAACGTGATTGGGGAGGAGAGCAGAAACGCTTCTGTTCTCCTCCCTTTTGTCCAAGACTCGTCTAAATATACATATAAAGATGAGTATTATCAGATGGAAAGGACGCCCTGATGGCAAAGCAACGAATCCGGATTAAACTTAAAGCATACGATCACCGGATATTGGATTTATCAGTTCGTCAAATTGTGGATGCTGCAGAACAAACGGGGGCGCAGGTGGTTGGCCCCGTACCGTTGCCTACCCACATCGAGAAATTTACGGTTATGCGTGCACCTTTTATTGATAAAGACAGCCGTGAACAATTTGAAGTTCGTACGCACAAACGCTTAATTGATGTGGTTGATCCTGGCAGTAAAACGATCGAGAACTTGACTCGCCTGAATTTACCGGCTGGCGTAGATATTGAAATCAAACTTTAAATTTCACTAGCAACAATATGGGATGATGTGGTTTGGTCGAGTTGATGCTCGAGCAATCGTCAGTCCTAGGAGGAATTATGCGAGGCATTCTTGGTAAAAAAGTAGGCATGATGCAACTCTATGATGAGAGTGGTGCTGTTGTGCCAGTGACAATTATTGACGCAGGCCCCTGTTACGTCACCCAAGTCAAAACCTTAGATACGGATGGTTATAATGCCATTCAGATCGGTTATGACGAGGTTCCCGAACGCAAACTTACAAAAGGCGAACGCGGTCATTTGAGCAAGGCCACTGCGCCTACTTTGCGCGAACTGCGTGAGTTACGCTATAAAAACGCGCCTACTTATGGCCTCGGCGATGTGATCAAGGCCGATATTTTTAAAGAAGGCGATATTGTTGACGTGGAAGGCACTTCCAAAGGTCGTGGCTTTCAAGGTGGCGTCAAGCGACATGGTTTCGCTGGTGGTCCCAAGACTCATGGTCAGTCTGACCGTCATCGTGCTGTTGGCTCACGCGGCGCAGGTACTACCCCTGGTCATACGTGGCCAGGCGCCCGAGCCCCAGGACATATGGGCAACGAGCGTGTGACTGTGCAGAATTTGAAAGTGGCCCTGGTCGACGCAGAGCGCAATTTGATCGCCGTTCGCGGCGCTATCCCTGGCTCACGTAATGGCCTTGTACTGGTGCGCGATGCTGTGAAGAAGCCACCGAAACAGGCTTAATTCCAGACGCGCAAGCTTAGAAAAACAAGGAGAAATTGGGATGAATTTACCACTCAAAGATATGGCCGGGAAGCAAATTGGCGAAATTGAAGTCAGCGATGCAATTTTTGCAGCGCCGGTCAATAAATCTGTAATGCATCAGGCGCTGTTGCGCCAGCTTTCAAATGCTCGCCAGGGAACGCACAAAACTAAGACGCGTGGCGAAGTAGCTGGTGGTGGCCGCAAACCATTTAAGCAAAAAGGCACTGGCCGTGCTCGTGCGGGTTCAACTCGTGCCCCGCAGTGGATTGGTGGTGGCACTGTATTTGGACCTACCCCGCGTAAATATGTCAAGCAACTGCCGAAAAAGATGTTCCATGCAGCCCTGCGTAGCGCTTTAACGGTTAAGGCCGCTGCTGGTCAAATTGTGGTGCTAGATAGCATAGACGTGACCGAACCTAAAACCAAAGTGATCGTTGAAA
This sequence comes from Caldilineales bacterium, assembly GCA_038318235.1. Classification (GTDB taxonomy): domain Bacteria; phylum Chloroflexota; class Anaerolineae; order Caldilineales; family Caldilineaceae; genus JAPLGZ01. Next base: position 4,468 of record JBBQBY010000355.1, on the reverse strand, counting down.
TTTTGAAGGCCTTGGCATTGAATACGGGAACTGTGTTGATGGCACTCCCGGAGAAAAATGAGTTGGTTCAGCGTAGTGCCAATAATTTGCCAAACATAAAGTTAATGTTAAGTGGTTATCTGAATGTGCGCGACGTTTTGGGCTATGATACGTTGCTGCTCTCGAAAGGTTCGATTGAGCACATCGAGAACTGGCTTGGCTCGAATGGCGATTCAGATGAGCCTGTCGTGGAAACAGAAGGCGAAGGGGCGTAATTATGCATATTTATGAAATTTTGAAGCGTCCGGTCATTACCGAAAAAAGTGTCTATAGCGCTGAAAATTTGGGTGTAAGCCGCTATGCTTTTGAGGTAGATATGCGCGCCAATAAGTTGCTGGTCAAAGATGCCGTTGAAACCGCATTTAATGTGGTGGTGGATCGGGTGCATATTATGGTAATGCCGATCAAAACCGCGCGACGTGGTCGACGGATTGCTGTGCGTAAGCCGAAGTGGAAAAAGGCGATTGTAACCTTAGCGCCTGGCAATACCATCCAATTGTTTGAAGGCGTATAGGTTAGGAGTGCTATAATGGCAATTAAAATTTATCGACCCACTTCAGCGGGACGCCGTAATACCAGTGTCTCTACTTTTGAAGAGATCACCCGTTCTACACCAGAGCGCTCTTTGTTGGCCCCCTTGCATAAAAAGGCAGGTCGCAATAATCGTGGTGTCGTCACTGCTCGTCATCAAGGTGGTGGCCACAAGCGTCGCTATCGCATTATCGATTTTCGCCGCGATAAGTGGAATGTCGCGGGGAAAGTTGATTCGATTGAATATGATCCCAATCGCAGCGCGCGTATTGCTTTGATTGTCTATACTGACGGCGAGAAACGCTACATTTTGGCACCGAATGGCCTGAAGGTCGGCGAGACGATCATGTCGGGACCCAATGCTGATATTCGTACCGGCAATGCCCTCCCGATTCGTAATATTCCGCTGGGTACCATGGTGCATAATATTGAATTGTACCCTGGTCGCGGTGGGCAGTTTGTGCGTAGTGCAGGGAATGCCGCTCAGCTATTGGCTAAAGAGGGTACGATGGCCCAAGTGCGCTTGCCTAGCGGTGAAGTTCGCTATATTGATATGAACTGTCTTGCGACGATTGGTCAAGTTTCTAACCCTGACCATGCCAATATCAGTTTAGGCAAGGCTGGTCGCCGCCGTTGGCTGGGGATTCGACCTGGCACACGTGGTGTGGCGATGGACCCTTCTTCGCATCCGCATGGTGGTGGTGAAGGTCGCTCACCGATTGGTATGAAACATCCCAAGACGCCGTGGGGTAAACCGGCACTGGGTAAAAAGACACGCCGTAACAAACGCACCAATAAGTTTATTGTCCGCCGCGGTGATGCCTAGAATAACTGGAAGGAAAGGATGGTAATATGTCCCGTTCACTAAAAAAAGGACCGTTTGTTGAGCTAAAGCTGCTCAAACGGGTTGAAGAAATGAATCGCAAAAGCGAGCGCAAAGTCGTCAAGACTTGGTCGCGTGCTTCCACTATCTTTCCCCAGTTTGTCGGCCATACCATTGCCGTGCATGATGGGCGTCGCCATGTACCTGTATATATCAGCGAAAACATGGTGGGGCACAAGCTAGGTGAGTTTGCACCGACACGTTTTTTCAGAGGCCATGTCCGCTCTGAAAAAGCTACCAAGGTCCGGCGTCCGACGGAAGGAGCTTAATCATGGAAGTGCGAGCCGTTACGAAATTTACTGGAGTCAGTGCGCAAAAGGCCCGATTAGTATTGGATGAGATGCGTGGTCGCCGGGCAGAAGAGGCGTTGGTGCTGCTGGCCTTCATGCCGCAACAATCTGCTTCCATCGTCGCCAAGACGATTAAGAGCGCACTCGCCAATGCCAGCGAGAATTTCGGTTTAGAAACTAGTGATATGTTTATTAGCAAGATTTTTGCCGATGCGGCGCCTACCCGTAAGTGGCGACGTTTCGGAGCCCGTGGTCGGTTTAAACCTTGGCTACGTCGCTCGTCGCATGTTACGGTCATTTTGGAAGAACGCGTTACTGCTTAGTAACAAGGAGGATACATTTGGGCCGCAAAGTACATCCCACGGGCTTCCGCCTGGGAATCATCAAAGAACACAAGAGTCGTTGGTTCGCTTCTGGTCGACGCTACACCGAGCAACTGGTTGAGGATCGTGAAATTCGCCGGATCGTGATCGCAGAACTACCAAAGGCAGGCATCAGTGGTGTTGAGATTGAGCGTCAGCCCAACCAGGTTTATATCTTGGTTGATACTGCTAAGCCGGGTGTGATCATTGGTCGCAAAGGCACAAGCGTCAATGTTCTGAAGACAAAACTTCAAGACATGACCCAGAAAAAGGTCAAGATCGACGTGCGCGAGATCACCAAGCCAGAGCTGAATTCACGCTTGGTGGCGGAAAGCGTTGCTGAGCAGATTGAACGCCGAATTAGCTGGAAGCGTGCCATGAAGCAAGCGGTCCAAAAGACTCTGCGCGTTGGTGGCAAAGGTGTTATGATCACGGTTGCGGGTCGTCTAGGTGGCAGTGACATGGGCCGTGTAGACACCGTACGCGAAGGTCAAATTCCACGCCATACGCTGCGCGCTGATATTGACTATGGCACGGCTGAGGCCCACACAACCTTTGGTGTGATCGGCGTGAAAGTGTGGATCTATCAGGGTGAAGTTTTGCCGGGTGAAGAATACCACGCGCGTCTGGCTGTTGAGGCTAAGTAAAATTAGTTGTCGTCAGTTGTGGATAGGCAGCTATCACGGAAAGATCGTTATTGCTGTTTGCGATTGACTGATGGTTTGAAGCAGAGAATTAAATGGAGATACGACCATGTTGATGCCAAAACGTACGAAACACCGCAAAATGATGCGCGGTCGCTTGAAGGGGCTAGCCTATCGTGGAAGCCAGATTTCCTTTGGCACCTACGGCCTGCAGGCGATGGAATCGCAATATGTGACGAGTCGTCAAATTGAGGCCGCCCGCCGTGCTGCGGTGCGTTATATTCGCCGTGGTGGAAAGCTTTGGATCCGTATTTTCCCGGATCGCCCAGTGACCAAGCGTGCGGCTGAAACACGCATGGGTTCGGGTAAGGGGAGCGTGGATCATTGGGTTGCACCGGTGCGACCTGGCCGTGTGTTGTTCGAGATGGCCGGCATTCGGGAAGACTTGGCGCGTGAAGCATTCCGCCTGGCTGCCCATAAATTGCCGATGAGGACGCAATTTATTGCGCGCGAAGATCACAGCGCATAAGGAAGAGGAATGTTATGAAAGCTAGTGAATTGCGCACGTCTACCAGTGCAGAGTTAGCCGGTAAATTGGATGATTCTTATCAGGAAATGTTTAATTTGCGTTTCCAAAAAGCCACCGGCAAATTGACCAATACGACACGGGTCAAAGATGTGCGGCGGCAAATTGCGCAGATCAAAACGATCTTGCGTGAACGTGAATTAACCGGTGCAGCTCAATAAGGAGAGATGCCAATATGCGTGAACGACGAAAAGCCCTGGTCGGCACCGTAGTCAGTGATAAAATGGAAAAGACCATTGTTGTCTCTGTTTCGCGGAGCACACGCCATCCTTTGTATGGTAAAGTTGTGAATGTCAACCAGAAGTATAAGGCCCATGACGAAGAGAACACCGCCAAAACTGGCGATGTAGTGCGAATTCGTGAATGCCGGCCGATTAGCAAAGAAAAGAAATTCTTTGTTGAAGAAGTTCTTGAGCGGGCAACCGTTGTTTAAAGTGGCTCGGTTGTGACAAATTAACGCTGTACATGGCTGCAATTGCCATTTGCCACAGCGCACAATGATATGAGGTACGGACAATGTTACAGCAGGAGAGTCGGCTTAAAGTAGCTGATAATACAGGTGCAAAAGAATTGTTGACGATCCGTGTCAAAGGTGGTAGCACGCGCCGTTATGCTGCCGTTGGCGATGTGATTGTGGCAAGCGTCAAGAGCGCCAGCCCAACAGGCAGCGTTAAAAAGGGTGATGTGGTGCGCGCTGTGGTTGTCCGCACAACTCGTCCCGTACGTCGAGCAGACGGTAGTTATATTCGTTTTGATGAGAATGCAGCTGTCATTATTGATGACAATCAAAACCCACGTGGAACACGTATTTTTGGACCTGTGGCCCGCGAATTGCGCGAAGGTGGATACATGAAAATTGTATCTCTGGCGCCAGAAGTGCTTTAAATAGTTATTAGTAAGTGGTATGGAGTGATTCCGGATATCCGGTGTATCGTCGACTGACTACCAATTACTAATTACCAGTTACTGATAGCTAGTGAACGAGGAGTGAGTATTATGTCTCTAAAAATTTGTAAAGGTGATACTGTTGAAGTAATCACCGGAGATTCAAAAGGTCATCGCGGCCAGGTGCAAAGCGTGATCCGCAGGAAAAATAAGGATGGGTCTTATGATCCAGAGCGCGTTTACGTCAT
>JBBQBY010000354.1:0-7295 GCA_038318235.1 Caldilineales bacterium | reverse complement strand
ATAGAGTGGCATCTTGGACGGCATATAAGCGTCCAACGCGGCCTGCGCCGCCGCCCGATGATCAGGGTGAATTTGGCCCGCCCAATAAGGGTCAAAGTTAAAAAGCGTATCGGCCTGGGTAAGCCGATAGAGGCGAGCAATCTGCGCCCGCAGTTCGAGTGATGGGACTAATTCGCCATCGTGATGCTCTAAGTTGTAGGTCTTTTTAATTCCCAAAATCCGCGCTGCGGCCTCGGTTTCTGCCAAGCGTATCGCCCCTAGCGCAGTGCGGCTGATGCCAGCCGCCTGCGTACCAATATCACCCAGCGTACAGTTAACCGAAAAGACTTCCACCCCACGCGCAACCAACATGGCAAGCGTGCCGCCACACATGGTTTCAAGGTCGTCTGGGTGGGCCGCAACGACAATCAAACGCTTTATATTCGCAAAGGCTTCGATACCAATTAAATCAGCCATGGATCTATCCTTTTCTAAAAATTAACGGCACATCACCTTGACGGATTACAGGTAATTTGTGGATAATTGCATAAGTTGATTAGTCGGCAAAAAATTTCCAATGGACTGATATCGTTATGGAAAAATTTATCAATGCTTTTGAAGTCCGAAGTAGTCTCGACGAGATTGTTGAAGATATACTTACCCGTGGTGAAAAATTTGTTATCGAAAGAGACGGTTCACCAGTAGCGGTTATTGTTCCAATCGAAGTGTATCAACAATGGAAACGCAGCCGTGAAAGGTTTTTTGAAGTGTTAAGCTCTGCTCAAGAAAATGCTAACTTTACAGAGGAAACAGCTTTTAACCTTGTAGATGAAGCAGTTAAAACTATTCGTGCTGAGTGAATTCAACGATCAATAATCACGTTGACTAGGTTCGATTGCCATTAACGCCGGCATTGCACCGAGCGCCGCCATCCTGTGGACAAGCAATCTCTTACCTAGCGCGGCATGTGCGTAAATCTTCAATCACGATCAACCGAACCGATCCAGTTCCTGCAATAGCCTGCGCAAACTGTGCGCAGATTTGTCCATCTCGGCCTGATTACCTTGCTGCACATAATAGGCAAGATACCCCATCTGTGAACCGATTGCACGAAGCGTCAGTTGCTGATCAAAGTTATCTACAAATAATGCTTTGTGCGCATATCCGGTTTGCAGCCAACGCCAGTTGACTTCGGGGTGATCCATTTTTAATGTGACAAAATCTCCGATTGGCGCGCCACCCTGGAATTCACCAAAATCGATGATCGCCGACAAGCGCAAATTGTCGGTAATAAAAAGGTGATGCGGGTGAAGATCGCCGTGACAGAGTACCGGTTGCACACAGCGAAATTGTTGGGCACAGGTGACAATTGTCGCCAGCATCCTTTCAATTTCAGTCTCCGAAAAACCACATTGTAGCAGAAATAGTGCTTCTGCCCGGCGCGCCTCTGAATGCGAAGCCATGATCTGATCATAGGTGGCAAAATCCCATTGCCCATCACTGTGCAACTTATAGAATCCACCCACCGGCACGCTGTGGATTTGGCTCAAAGCTGCCCCTACTTGCGCCCAAACAGAGGCGAGTTCGCGCGGGGTCAACGTATTTTGGCGTTCACTTAGCGCTTGCCCGATCACCTTCCGCTGCACCATCACTTCACGCGGCTGAGCATCTGCCGGTCCGTCGTTGGTTGCTAGATGGTCGACCCAAAGTACTTCTGGCACCGGTGCACCAGCCAAACGTGCCTGTTCGATGGCCCAAGCCTCTTGCGCATAACTGGTGTTGCCATGCTGGCGAATCCGCACAATGAATTCGTCATTCCGCGCGGTGGTCACCAGATAAACTTCGTTGTCGTAACCTTGCGTGATCGGCAGGCGACGGATCGCTTGTTGATTCGTCGCCTGTTTGATCAGAGCAAAAATCACAGTTTCTGGCGTCGCATACGCGGCATGCCGCGCCCGCATGAAATCGTTAGACAAGAGGGATGTTCACCTATCAATCGGCGGCAATCGCCTGCTCTGGTGCGAGTAGATGGTCGCTGGATTCCGCATTTGCTTCCACCCAGACCCGTGTATCATAGAAAGTCGCCCCAGCGCCCATGTCAGTTTCCTGCGAGGAGACAATCTGGTTGATGTTGCGATGATCCGGGCTGAACTTGGTCCACCAGACGCCCGGCGCTAATACCGTGCCGGGAATGATATCTTCGGTCACTTCAGCGGTAAGCAGCACGCTGCCTAATTCATTCCAGACGCGCACTTGGTCACCATCCTCAATTTGGCGCACTTGTGCGTCATCAGGATGCAGCTTCAGGAAGGGCATCTTTTCGCGTTTTTGCAGCCGATCCACATTGACAAAAGAGCTATTGAGAAAGGAATGGGCGGGCGGTGAGATGCAGACGAGCGATTGGTTGTGGGGCGCAGCTATCTCTAACCCTGAACCGTCAGCTTCTTCACGCCAACGCGGCGCGGTATAGGTTGGCACAGGATCATAACCGTCACGCGCCATCCGTTCGCTGTAGAATTCACATTTGCCGCTGGGGGTAGGGAAATTGCCTTCGGCAAAGGGCAGATAAGGCTGGGGCAGATTCAGGCGCGCATAACCGTCCTGCAAGAGGCGCTCCCAAGTGATGCCAGCGTAGGTGGGGTGTTGCTGGCGTTCAATCAATGCCCGCAGAATCTCTTCATCGCTTTCCTGGAAGCATGGATCCGTATAACCAAGCGCGGCCGCCAAACGCCGAAAAATCTCAGTGTTTGACAAACTTTGACCGACGGGGGCAATCGCCGGGCGGTTGAGCGACAGATGGAGATGACCATAAGGGCGATGTAGATCCCAATGTTCCAACTGCGTGGTGGCCGGCAAAATAAAATCAGCATAGTCGGCGGTGTCGGTCTGAAAATGATCCATCACAACCGTAAACAGATCTTCGCGCTGCAAACCTTTGATCACTTCGCTTTGATCGGGCGTCACTGCGGCGGGGTTACAGTTATAAATGAGCAAGGCTTTGACCGGCGGACCGGCCTTTTCGGGCGTCGGCCGCGGATCGATTGGTCGTGGCCGATGATGGGCCCGCGCAATCCGGGTGCGATCCAAGCTCAACGCATCGCCCAGCCGGTTCATATTGATCGTGCGCGGCTTGCGGTCGCCAATCAGATCATAACGATACAGTTTGGTGCCATTCAAGCGCCGGAAAAAGCCGGTCGTGCTCAGTTGAATGCCACCGCCATAGCGTCGCCACGCGCCCACCAGAGCGGGCAAACAGGTCACCGTGCGCACCGCCATCCCGCCGCCATAATGACGTTGCATGCCATAGTTGATGCGAATGGCAGCCGGTTGGGTGGTGGCATAGTCGCGCGCCAATTGGCGAATACGTTCGGCTGGTATGCCGGTAATCGCCGCCGCTCGTTCAGGTGTCCATGCTTGCACGCGCTCGGCCAGTGCGGCAAAGCCCACCGTATATTGGTCGACATAATCCGCATCGTGCAGATTCTCAGCAATGATCACATGCATCAGTGCCAAGGCTAACGCGCCGTCGGTGCCGGGGCGAATGGCGATCCATTCGTCGGCGGCCTGCGCCGTGCGCGTGTTAGCCGGGTCGATTACGATCACGCGCGCGCCTTGCTTGCGCGCCGCCTGGATAAAAGGCCACAAATGTAAATTGCTGGTCAATGTGTTGCTACCCCAAATTAGGATCAATTTGGCATGAGCATAGGCTTCCGGTTCCATGCCTTCTGTGGCGCCGATTGTATAAAGATAGCCTTCAAAGCCCGCTTCGGAACAGATCGTGCGCGCCAGGCGGCTGGCGCCCATCATGTTGAAGAAACGCGTCGCCATGCCCTCGCCTTGTAACAGACCCAAAGTGCCAGAATAGGAATAGGGTAACACCGCTTCCGCACCATAATCCGCAATCACACGCTGCAAATTAGCCGTAATCTCCTGGATCGCACTTTCCCAGGACACCGGCACAAATTGACCGCTGCCTTTGGAGCCAATTCGCTTCAACGGGGTGGTCAGCCGGTCGCGGTGATAGGTGCGCTCCAGATAACGATCAACTTTACCGCATAAGGTTCCCTGGGTGACCGGGTGGTTGGGATTGCCCCAGATATCAACGGCTTGACCCGTGGTGCGGTTAACGGCCACCTGCCAGCTACAGGTATCCGGACAATCGTGGGGGCATGCGCCGGTAACGACAAGCGTGTTTGGATCATTCTCGTAGAAGGTAAGCTTAGACATAGACGGCGCCTCCAGGTTCGTGCATTGCCGATTGATAGCAGATTAAATATTGACAATAAGGCCATTCCAAAAAATAAATCATCCATATACCCGTGGAGGGAGCATTCTCTAATGCGGCGTTTACAGGGGTACACCGGCGTAAGAGAACGCCTCCTCCGCGTATACTTATTTTTCTGGAATGGCCTAGGTTAAATGAAGCTGCAAAGAGTGTAACAATTTCGCTGAATCTTAGCAAAATGGGCGAAGCTAATAACGGGCAGAAAGCTCGATTAAGCGCTATATCAACCATAAGATCAGCGGGTATATGATCAATTATTCCAATAAAATTCATAAATATGTCCTTAAAAAGCTAAAATCAGAGCCATCTAAGCCTGGTTACAACTTTTAGAAGGGCGATAAGTACGCGCTTTTAGCACAATAGGCGAAGGCCATTGTGCAGGTTGCACAATGGCCTTCGTAGCAAATTTAGTGGTTTTGTCAATAGTAAAACCGTTACACTCAATTTATAGTATATCCTATTGATTTCTGTGCCAACACCTAATCTCAATGATCGCAGAGGAAATACAAAAACATAAGCTCCGCTTGCGTGTTTGTTTAGCGAAGTTGGCGATGAAGGCAAGCTTTGCGCTACCTGAATCGAAATTATGTCGTCAGATTTTTTTGCGAATTACGGTTCTATATTTTCAAAAATAACATTTCGTTGTTACACTTAGGCGATTTCAATGAAATAAGGATCCAGCGTTTGCCGAACAAAATCATGCGTAGGTGCGTGCTTGTAGCCGCACAATTTGGTTATACGCAGACCGTGCGGCTACAAGCACGCACCTACTGGATCCTTTATGCTTTGATTGCGCCTTAGTATGTTACCAATGCTCAATCTCCTAAATAAGCCCATAAAGCTTCAATTCTATTCTCAAAATCAAAACAAGGAGTATTTGTATGGCGCTGAATTGTAAGACCTCAAGCGAAGTCATGAAGGCGGTTGAGGATAACAAAATTCAATTCATTGATATGAAATTTACGGACGTATATGGTCAATGGCATCATTTTTCGTTGCCGGTCGGCCAGTACGACGAAGATGACATCTTCACCAACGGGATTGCCTTCGACGGTTCATCGATCCGCGGTTTCAAGTCGATTGAAAACAGCGACATGCTCTTGCGCGGTGATCCAACCACAGCCTTTATCGACCCGATCACGGCGCATCCGACCTTGAGCGTCACAGGCAATGTTTATGACCCGATCACCAAAGATGCGTTTGACCGCGATCCGCGCAATGTGATTCGCAGCGCCGAAGCCTATATGAAGAGCACGGGGATCGCCGACAGCGTTTTCATGGGTCCTGAAGCCGAATTTTTTATCTTTGATAAGGTGAAATTCGAAAGTGGACGCCATAAGAGCGGCTATGAATTGAGCAGTGCAGAAGGACCATGGGCTACAGGTGAATGGAATCATGGCCATGTGCCAAACTGGAAGGGTGGTTATTTCCCAGTGGCGCCGTTCGATTCGCTGCAAGATGTGCGCTCCGAAATTGTCAAAGTGATGATCGATGCCGGTCTACCCGTCGAAAAGCACCACCACGAGGTCGCCTCGGCGGGTCAGTGCGAAATCAACTTGCGCTTTGCACAGATGATCCAGATGGCGGATAACATGCAGTTGTATAAGTACATTGCCAAGAATGTGGCGATTCGTTATGGTAAGACCGTCACCTTTATGCCGAAGCCACTCTTTGAAGATAACGGCTCCGGCATGCATACGCATCAGAGCTTATGGAAAGATGGCAAGCCACTCTTCGCTGGCGATCTGTATGCTGGGATGAGCCAAACCGCGTTGTGGTACATTGGTGGCATTCTCAAGCACATCAATTCGCTGCTCGCCTTCTGTGCACCGACCACCAACTCCTATCGCCGCTTGGTGCCGGGTTACGAAGCACCCGTGGTGGTTGCCTACAGCGCCCGCAACCGCTCCGCCGCCTGCCGCATTCCGGTCGGTTCGGATTCGCCCAAGGCCAAGCGCATCGAATTCCGCTGCCCCGATGCTTCCGCCAATCCCTACCTGGCCTTCTCGGCTATGTTGATGGCAGGTCTCGACGGCATTAAGAATCAGATCGATCCAGGCAAACCCAGCGAAATGGACCTATTCGAAGGCGAAACCTTGAAGCAAGTCAAGACCGTCAAGGGCTCACTCAACGAAGTGTTGGATGCATTGGAAGCGGATAACGACTATCTGACCGCTGGCGGCGTCTTTGCACCGCAGTTGATCGAGACCTATCTCGCCACCAAGCGCATCGCGGATGTCGACGCCGTACGTCTGCGCCCGCACCCACATGAATTTTTGATGTACTTTGGGGTGTAATTTTGTTATCACTTCATTGACAAAAATTGAGTGACCAGGTGGCTGCTGTCGGATGTTTTTTATCCATCCGACACAGCCACCTTTCTTTCTATTTGATTGGCCTATTTCACGGTCAAGGATAAAATAGAGGATAACAGCGAAGGCGAGATTATAGATAAGGAGATTTAGGCATGACCGTTACTTACACCCCTGATCAATTAGAGCGTGTCGATGAAATTATCAAACGGAATGATATCCGTTTTATTCGCCTCCAGTTTTCTGACATTATTGGCATTGCCAAACATGTGACGATCCCGATCGGCCATTGGGATGAGGCCACCAGCCACGGCATCTGGTTCGATGGCAGTTCCATCGAAGGTTTTGCGCGCATCGCCGAAAGCGATATGTACCTCGTGCCCGATCTGGACACCTTTGCGGTCATTCCCTGGGATATGGATTTGTCCACCGCACGCGTGATCTGTGATGTCTATACACCAGATGGAGAGCCATTCGAGGGCGACCCACGCTACGCCTTAAAACGCCAATTGCAACGCGCCGCCGAAATGGGGCTGGAATATCAAGTGGGACCGGAATTAGAATTTTTCCTCTTCAAACGCCATGCCAACGGCTCGTTGTTGCCACTTGAACCGCACGACCAGGCTGGCTATTTCGATGTCAGCACCGACCAAGCCAACAATGTCCGGCGCCAGATGGTCGATGCCTTGCAAGCCTTGGGCATCAACGTGGAAGCGTCG
>JBBQBY010000353.1:0-7296 GCA_038318235.1 Caldilineales bacterium | reverse complement strand
CCTTCGCCCCGGCCAGCAACAGCACCTCACGCCAGCGTTCCGTATCACCGCGCACGAGGCGCACCAGTTCATTGGGAAAGCGGTTCTCCGTCAAATAGCGCGCCGCCAGATATTCCTGGAAGGTGCGATGGGGCAGGCTGTAGAGATGTTCGCCGCGGTTGATCAGCAAGCCGGCGCGGTCGCGGATATATTCGACCACCCGTTGCGGGCGCAAATCCGGGTTGTCCGCCGCCGTTAGCAACGCGTTAACCAGTTGGCCTTCGTCAATGTCAGCGGTGCCGGTCAGTGTGGTTTGCGTCGCATGCACGGTATACGCTAGCTTTTCCAATGTCGCCATAATCTGGCGTGGCGGCACACGCAGCCACTCGGCCATGCTCTCGCTTTGCACCAGGGGCTTGCCTTCGGCATCCAACACCATTTTGGGGCGCTCCCAGATGTCCAAGAGCAGTTCAACGCTTTCGGCGTACAATTGTTCGCGATCATCGGGCAGCGTGCCGCCGCGCCAGGCATGGAGCGAGGCCATCAAGGTCAGGAGCAGCGGGCGCACCGCCAGTTCACGCAGATAACGGTTGCGTTCGATGCTCTGTTTCAGCCAGGCGGCGCGGCCTTGTGCCTCGGCTAGCGTCAAATTCGGACGCACCTGCGCCATGTGCGTGTACCAGTTGTCCACAAAGCGGTTGATTTGTTCATTATCAAAAGGCGCGAGTACTGCCTCCGCAAAGTCGGGCAGCCGCCACTGCTGGCGTTGATAGGCATATGTTCGGCTGGTGAGCAGAATACGCACGCGCGGAAACTGACGACGAAAACCGTTGACCGCCGCTTTCACCCGGTCACGCTGGGCCTGGGCTTCGGGCACTTCGTCCAGCCCATCCAAAACCAACAGCCCCCCAGCTTCGAGCAGATGCCACTTCAAGAGCGGGATAAATTCTTGCAGGCTCGCGCCCATGCGCTGGATGATATAGGTCCAGAGCAAGTCACCGACGTTCTGTGGGTCAGGCAATGATTTAGTCGGCAATTGGGCAGCAAAATTGCGCAAGACCACACGCACGGGCAACAGCGCCCCCATTTTCCATTCATCCCCCAGACGGGCGAGATTCGCCTCAGTGCGCGCCAACAGTTCGCCCGCCAAGCAGAGCGCCAGGAAGTTGGTAAAGGTCGTCTTGCCGGAGCCAGGGTCGCCCAAGAGCGCTGCATAAGGCTCATCGTTAGCAAAGGTCAACGCCGATTGACGCTTGCGATCATTCACTGCCACTAATTCGACTTTTGCACCTTTATTCCTTTCAAGAGTAATTGCTTGTATACCCGAGGTTGTATAGAGCGCCGTGTAAATCGCGGCCAGTTCCAATGTCGCTGCTTCGGGATTGCTGGCCGTGGCGCGATCCACGCCCGCCAAATCGAGCGCGCCGGTTTCAGCCATGACGCCGGTGAGATAAGTTTCAAAGAGCACGGCCTGCCGTCGCTGTTGCACAACGTCGGCTTTCTCATCGGTCTGTTGGTAATAGTTGGTGATGATCTGCGTGATATACTTGCCAATGGCAACGTTGGTACTATTTGTAACCGTGGCAGCGATATAGTCACCCTCCACGGTCAGGCTACTGCCGATCTGCGCCACTTCCTTGCGCAACACCGTCACAAACCAATCCTTGTCCGCCTCGCTCAAAATCGCCTGCACGACGCGCGGTGCCTCGAATTCGCGCAACAAGGCATCGAGCGCCTGCCGCCATTCAGGGGCGGTTTGGGCTTTTTCTGCCAGTTCGCCAGCCAACGCTGGCTCGCTGCGATCTTTCCACGCTTGAAGCTGATTGGCGATCAAATTGCCACCGACGCCGCCAACCACGCCAGTCAAGGCGACCAGCGCGCCGAAATCACCCTGATTTGCGGCGGTCACCACGGGCAGCAAGGTGGTGGCGGCCAATGCGCCGTAGAGCAGGCCCGGCGTGTTCTGGTTGATTTGGCCGGCGAAGGCTTGTAGACGTTCGCTGACCCTAACTTTCCAAGTGGGTAGATCCATCGGTTTTACTCCTGCGGGGTGAAGCCAAATTGCACGCCCCCCAAGCATAGAAGAATTCCTCAATTTTGGCAAGCGTCCAAGGTGTAGTTGCGTAGCGCCTCATTCTTGCGTTTACGCGCAGACTTGTGTAAAGTAGACAAAAATCGTAACGACCAAGCACCCCACCCTAACCCTCCCCAAACAGGGAAGGGACTGTCACGGGGCTTATCATGATTGGGTGGACAGCAGAAAATTGATGGTCCGTCCCTTCATGGTCCCCTCCCTTACCAGGGGAGCGGGAGCCCTCTGGGCGCGGGTGGGGTTGTTGTTAACTCTCCAAAAACTTTATCTGTTCTGGACTCAATTGAACCTCGCCCGCCGTCAAGCTATCTTGTAATTGTGCCAGGTTTTGACAACCGACAATCGGGATCGTGGCAAATGGCTGGGCAGTCAGATACCCCAAAACGATTTGTGTCGCGGAAAGGCCAGTCTCCTGCATCAACTGCTGGATGTGCTGAAAGCGTTGCTGATTCTTGGCGCTAGGATAGATGCGCAACGTGTTCGGCTTGATCATATCACTACGACCTTGGGCCATTTTGTTAAACAGTCCATTAGCCTGCGCCGAATAGGGAATGGCTGCCAAGCCGGTTTCCTTGTGATATTGCCACATCGTTTCGTCCATCATTGCCAACGTGGGATCACCAATCGCTGCAAAATCGATCACGCCAATGTTCCATAACGGTTGGTTGGCGACAAAGCCTTGTAGGCCCTGACGATTGGCATAATCATTGGCGGCTTTCAGACGCGCTGTTTGCCAATTAGAAGCCCCAAAATGGCGAATTTTCCCCGCTTGCACCTGGGTATTTAATGTGTCGATGATCTCTTCCACCGGGCGCTTGGGGTCATCGCGATGCAGCCAATAGAGGTCGATGATCTCGGTTTGTAGATTTTTCAGACTGGTGTCGACATCATGACAGATATCTGCGGGCGCCATGCGGCTGATGTGCATCGACGAAAGCTCAGGATGCGCACCTTTCGTTGCCACGATCATTTGGTCGCGCGTGCCGCGTTCCTTCAACCATTTGCCCAGCGCTTTCTCGCTAATATTGCGTTCACCAGGCAACCAATTGGCATAGACCGCGGCGGTATCTAGAAAATTACCCCCTTGTTCCACATAGGCGTCGAGCATCTGGAATGAAGTAGCCAAATCAATTTTGCTGCCCATGTCTGCCGAGCCTAGGCAGATGACGGAAGGCTTGAGGTTAGTTTGGAGAATCGTTGTATAGCGCATTGTGTGCTTTCGTCTGGTTGGTGACTAAATTGGTATACGGAAATGAATTCGAGAATCAGCGGCTCGAAGCCTGTCTGTGGGGTTGATAGGCAAAACAAACAACCCTTCCGGGAAGGAAATGCCCGACCGGGCACTGAACGAAGCGAGCCTTCCCGGAAGGCGGATGACCACCAATCAGCCGCTTTCTGACCACTCAATATCGAATCTTCCGGGCATCGGCAAGGCATTGCAGGGTTAGTGAGCCGATCGGTGACCACCTCCCGGAAGACGACTCTACCCTAATCCGCAGCCGCGCCCGCCGATTGGACAAAGATTGGCTGCGGTTTTGCCTTTTTCACTTTGGGCAGGAAGTAGACCAGGGCTGCGTTCACGACTGGAATGGCACAGAGCAATAATAGGGCCGTATACAGACCGAGGCGTGTCGGCTCGGCCAGCCAGCCAGTAAGCTGAAGACCAAGACCACCCATCGCAAAGACAAAACCCAGCGCCACGCCCGAACCGACCCCTGCGTTCTTGTGAAACAGACTTTGCGCCATCACGAGCATGGGCGGCCAAGCCGCGCCCGAAGCAAAACCCAGGAAAGGCGCCACCCAGAACGCGCGGTGATCGCCCAAGATGAAGATCGTCGCCATCAGCGGCGCAGCAATTAACATCGAGACGATCATCACACGCCCGCCGCCCACCCGGTCAGATAACATGCCGCCAACCAGCGCGCCGAAAGCCAATACAAATAACATGAGGGAGGAGAGCAAACTAGCTTCCGCCTTGCTAAAATGCGCAATATTCACAAAGAACTGCGGCATAAAGGTCGAGAAGGATTCCTGCGACCAGGCGCGCAGTGACATCACCAGAATCAGCGCCACAATCCCCGTGGTGGTAAAGATCGGGTTCAGTTCGAGTTTCCAGTTGGCGCTTTTTCTGGCGGCGTCAGTTGTTGGTTCGGCCTGCCCAGTCAGGAAATAGAGCATCGGCACAATTACCAGCGCAATTGAGGCAAGGATCCAGGTGCCGTGAATGCCATACCAGCCCATCACCAAGGCGGCCAGAATCGGTCCAAGCGCAAAGCCCGTGTTGCCACCGAGCATAAACATCGCGACGCCCATGGTCTTGTGGGCGCCCGCCGCTCGATTGGCGCCCGAAGCCCCTTGGGGATGGAAGGCGGCCGAGCCCAACCCCGCCAGCGAAGCCACAACTGTAGCCGTGGCAAACGTCGGCATAAAACCCACCAACCCTTGTAACACTGCCATCCACAATACCCCGCCCACGGCAAACCAGCGACCCCCATAGCGGTCACTCAAATAGCCAAACAGCGGCTGCGTCAGCGAGGAAGTCAGCTTATACGCGCCCAGCAACAGACCAATCTGCGCTAAATCTAGGTGCAATGTATCTTTGAGATAGAGACCCACGACAATTGGCATTGCTCCGGACAACATGTCGGTGCAAAAGTGGCCGAGGGTCAGGCTCCACAGCGTAACATTTCTGAGTAAGGCCCGCATTCTTTATCCGTTTCGTTTGTTTGGGAGCGGAAGATCGAACATGCTGGAATTTTACCACAAGTAGATTATAATAGCGCCAGTGAATAACTGTAGCTGATTTATTTTGCCGACAGATCGAGCAGAGAAGATTGAGGAGTTCCTCGTCTAACTGCGCTGAAGGATAGAGAGCAATGAGCGACATCCAAACTTTAGAAACGCAACCATCAACTACGCTAGCGGCTACACCTGCCTCGTTTGACCCCTATGTTTATGGCTGGCGTGATGTATGCGTCACCCTCCCGAATGGTGAACAGCAATGGCAACGGATTCCACTGACGCTGGCCGATGTACTTCACCCACAAGAAGAAGACATGCTTATGCCAACCGAAGAACATCAACGCTGGCGAAATTATCTGTATAGTGTGATGACGGCGCTGCTCATGGACCAGCCTGCGGCCATTGTGTTGAGTGATACCAATGTGGCCTGGGATGTCCCCGATATTGCGCCGCATCGCCCGGACATTGCCGTGATCTTTGATGTGCGTCAACCGAAAAACTGGAGCACCTTTGACGTGCGTGAAGAAGGGACGCGTCCGGCGCTGATTATCGAAATCACTTCACCAAAGACACGCAACGTAGACTTGGAAGATAAGTTTGATGAATACGAGCAAGCGGAAGTGCCATTTTACGTGATCATTGACATTCGTCAACGCAAACGCGGTGTTACTCGCGAACTCAAAGGATATCGCTTAACGCCAACCGGCTATAGCGCTGTGCAACCCAATCAACAAGGTTGGTTATGGTTGGCGCCAGTCAATGCCTGGTTGGCGATCAGCGATGACGCGGTTGTTTGTTATGACCAAGCTGGCAATCGGCTTGAAAACTATGCTGGCCTGACCAGGGCGAAAAAGCAAGCCGAGGCCCGCGCCCAAGCAGCAGTGCATGCCCGGGCTGCTGCCGAGGCCCGTATTCTCGAACTTGAAGCACGTCTACGCCAGTTGGAAGAAGAACAGCGCCGTCCACCAGCGCAGAATAAAGGTGAATAACGTAGAGACTTGGAGATTGTTGTCCTGTAATCTCTAACCCAGTGTAAACACAATTATGCTGGGTTAGCCGTAGGTCATCGCCTCTGGCGTGACTAAGATCGATAGCCCTACCATGTAGGGGATAACCAAACCTGTCACGCTGGAAGCGCTGACCTACGAATGCCTATCAACACTTCGCTTACATTGGACCAATCTCCAACTTATTTAACTATCATTCTTTAGCTAGGCTTTTGCTCAACCGCACTGCCCATATCAATGAACTGGCGCGCGTAAAGTTGTGCGTACAGTCCATTGGCCGCCACTAATGCCGCGTGTGCGCCCCGTTCAATGATCTGGCCTTGCTGCACCACACAGATCAGGTCCGCTTTGCGAATTGTGCTCAAACGATGCGCAATCACAATCGACGTGCGCCTTTCGAGCAACCGATCCAGCGCTTCTTGAATCAATACTTCGGTGACAGTGTCGACACTGGCGGTGGCTTCGTCGAGGATCAGGATGCGTGGGTCGGCCAGCACCGCGCGCGCAATGCAGATCAGTTGGCGTTGTCCCACCGAAATATTGGCACTGCCTTCCATGATCGGCGTGTCGTAGCCCTGGGGCAAGGCAGCAATAAATTCGTGGGCGTTGGCCGAACTGGCGGCGGCTTCTACGGCACTGTCCGGCGCAGTTGGGTCGCCAAAACGGATGTTGTCGCGAATGGTGCCGGGGAAGAGGAAAGGGTCTTGGGGCACAAGACCCATCTGGCACCGCAATGAATTCTGCGTGACGGTGCGCACATCGATGTCGTCAATCAACACGGCGCCGCCGGTCACGTCATAAAAACGCGCGATCAGATTGGCAATCGAAGTCTTGCCGGCGCCAGTGGGTCCGACCAACGCCAAGGTCTGGCCGGGTTCAATCACCAAGTTGATATCGCGCAATACTGGCGTATCTGTGCGGTATAAAAAATCAATATCCCGTAGTTCAATCCGCCCCAAGATTGGCCCCATCTCCTTGCCGTCCACAGGATCGGCGACCGCGGGCTGGGTGTCGAGTAGTTCCAAAATGCGCTCACCGCCGGCCATCGCGGACTGCATGGTCGTGTACAATTGGCTCATATCTTGGATTGGCTGAAAAAAGCGCGTCACGTAGGCCAGAAATGCCACCATAATGCCAACCGTCAACTGACTATGCAGCACGGCCACTCCACCAAACCAGAGCACAATCGCCGTGGCCAACATGCCTAGAAAATCTACCGTGGGCAAAAAGATGAACGAGAGTGACATGGCCGCCACCGAGGCATCGCGGTTAGCGCGATTGACTTGATCAAACCGTTCCTGTGAGGCATCTTCCTGCGCAAACGCCTGGATCACCCGCATGCCCGAAATGTTTTCCGCCAAGTCACCGACAACGGCGGCAATTTTTGCGCGCGTCTGCCGAAAAGCGACGCGGGCATGCCGCGCAAAGAGCCAAGTCGTGAGGACCATCAAGGGCAAGACGGTAAACGTATAGAGC
>JBBQBY010000352.1:0-7315 GCA_038318235.1 Caldilineales bacterium | reverse complement strand
ACTTACGAGAAAAACGTTCCATCATTGAAGGAAGCACAAATATCTGAAGAAAACACCACTAACGTAATATATATCAAATTTTATGGACAGTCAATAGGATCGCGAATTTTCTTCCGCAGTCCTTGGAATCAAACTAACATTCCCCAAAGAACAGAAGATTGACTTCCCCTCCTGCCCCAATAACTGAAACCGTTTACTCCCACCCGCATGAATCCGCAACTCTGTCTGGCCCACCCGCGCCTGCACGATCACCGTGCCACCGGTGAGCAATGCCTGTTCTACTGTGGCTTCGATGACGTTTGTGGACTTCGTCTGCTGATCAGCGTCGATAATGTCAATATCGTCGGCCCGCGCACAGACCCAGACGGGATCGCCGATGGCGGCGCCGGGTAGCACTTGTTCTGCGTACAGGGTTGTTCCCGTCCCGTCGAGCGCGACCGTTGTGTTGCGCTCGATGCCGGTGATGGTCCCTTGCAGGAAATTGTTGGTGCCAATAAAATCGGCGCTGAAGAGGTTGCTTGGATAGCGATAAAGTTCGACTGGGCTGCCTTCTTGGACAATTTTGCCCTGGTGCATCAGGAGCACGTTGTCGGCAATCGTGAGCGCCTCAGCCTGGTCATGTGTGACCATCAGCGTGGTGCAGCCGGTCTTGCGGTGGATCTCGGCAATTTCCAATTTCAACTCGTCGCGCAGCTTGGCATCCAGTTGACTGAGCGGCTCGTCGAGCAAGAGTACATCGGGTTGGGGAGCCAGGGCGCGCGCGATCACCACGCGTTGGGCCTGACCGCCAGAAAGCTGGCGATAGGCGCGGTGCTCTAGTCCATCCAGACGGACGAGGCGCAACATTTCCATCACGCGATCTTTGACCTTGGGCTTGGGCCATTTGCGTAACTCTAATGCCCAGGCCACGTTTTCATAGACCGTCATGTGGGGAAACATGGCCGGGCGCTGGAAGACAAAGCCCAAATTGCGTTTAAACGGCGGCACCCGTGTCACATCTTTGCCGCCAATCAAGATTTGCCCCGAGTCTGGCTCGATCAAGCCGGCCACACAGCGCAACAACGTGGTTTTGCCACAGCCGGAGGGGCCGAGGATCGCCGTAAACGAGCCTTCACGGATATCGACATTCACATGATCTACTGCTGCGAAATCGCCGAATCGTTTGACCAGATTTTCGGTGCGTATGTTAGCCATTGTTATTCCTCAAAATCTACAACGAATGCGGAAAACAACGAATTTTGTCTGTCATTCATTTGTTGTTTTCTGCATTCGTTGTTGGCAGCTTGAATTAAACAAATATCCCGCGGAACTGCTTCCGAAAGACGAAATAGAGAATTTGCACCGCCCCCAACACCACCAACTCCATGACCAATACTTCCACCGCAATCCACGGGACAAAGCCGAGACGACCGACATCGCCAAAGATATAGAGTGATACGGTTGGCTGATTCGAACCCAGGATATAGGGCACGACAAACGTCGTCGTGGCCGAGGTGAACCCGATCATGGCAGCTGTGATCAGGCCGGGGGCGATCAGCGGGACAGTGATTTTGAAAAAAGTGTGCAGCGGCGAGGCGCCCATGATCAGCGCCGCTTCCTCATAGACCACATCCACATTGGCCAGTGATCCCTGGATCGAACGCACCACCAGCGGGATCGGCCACATCGCGGTGACCAGGACGATCAGCCAGAAGTTTCCGCGCAGCCAGGGGAAAAACATAAAGACATAGACGCGGATCGCCGATGAGTAGGTCACCACCGGAAAGATGATCGGGACGAAGATCAGGACTGAGAGCAACGCCTTACCAGCGAAGCGCCGCCGTTCCATAGCATAGGCGGTGGGCAGACAGATGATCAGGAGTAAAATGGTCACTGCGCTGCCCATTTTCAGGCTAAAGATCAAGGCTTTGAACAGCCCCGGCCAGAGCACTTCGTGAAAAGCGTTGAGTGACCAATGTTGCGGCGGGAAGACAATGTCGGATGTGAATGAGGTGAGGATAATTTGTAACACGGGCCACGTCAACAAGAGCGCCAACAACAGCGCATAGACATTTAGCAGAACTGCCACTGGACGCGACATTTTCATCGTTCACCGCCTGGCTCTTGCGTGCGCAGATAGAAGTAAAAGAGAATCCCACAGATCACGGTCAGGATCACGCCCAACGCCGAGGCCATCGGGAAATTGAAATAGGGATCGACTTCACGCTGGATCTTGTTGGTCAACCAGTCGTTATAAGGGCCGACCAGGATCAACGGCAGGGTGTAGGCGCCCACGCCACCGGAAAAGGAGAGCAGAAACGCGCCGGCAATTCCGTTCTTGGCCAGCGGTACGGTGACTTTGAAAAAGGTCTGTAAGGCACTGGCACCCATCGTCTGGGCCGCTTCTTCATAGAGCACATCGACCCCGCTAAAGGCGCTGCGGATCAGCAAAACCGAAAGCGTGGGCAGCGACATCCAGATAATCACAGCCCACGACGAACCAACCAACTCGATTGGGGTGTGAATCAGATGGAGTTTCAGGAGTAGCCAATTTAACGGCCCCTGTGGGGTCAAGGCGTATGCCAGCGCGTAAATCGTGAAGATTTCGCCAAAGATCGGCAAGAGAAACGATATTTCGATTAAGCTCCGCCCCCAGACTTTCGTGCGCGCCAGGAAATAGGCCACGGGCAAAGCCAGCAAAATGTTAGCTGATGTCGTGACAGAGGCAATGCCGACGGTCCACGCAATGCTATACAAGTAGGTGGGATCCGTAAACGCCTTGGCGAAGTTGCCCAGGTAGAACGCCGGTTTGGGAATCCAGATCACGTTTTTATAGAAAACACGGTCAAAAAAGGCAAAAGCAAACTGAAAGATCATGGGCATGGCAAAGACACCGAGCATGAAAATCAGCAACGGCGCGAGCAGCAACAGCGTGCTCCCGTTGCGAGCCAGCCAGGGGCGCGGATGTGGGATGGATGTGTCCATTTTTTTAGGGATGAGTGGCGTGACACGTGAGGCGTGATGAGTGAACTGGGATTATCACTCATCACGCCTCACGTGAATTAGTTGATTATTTACCCAACACGATCTTCTCGTAGCTCTTGGAAATCCATTCCGCGTTCTTGTTATGCCACGGCCAATCAACCTTGAGGCTGAGGCTGCCGGGATCGGCCGGGTGGTAGGCCTTGGCCCAATCTGGGATCAATTTGCGGGTTTCGGCGCG
The DNA here is from genome assembly GCA_038318235.1 of Caldilineales bacterium. Taxonomy (GTDB): domain Bacteria; phylum Chloroflexota; class Anaerolineae; order Caldilineales; family Caldilineaceae; genus JAPLGZ01. Next base: position 4,113 of record JBBQBY010000352.1, on the reverse strand, counting down.
TACACCACCACAATAGGCCACGAGGAATTGCGCTTGCGTCACATTCCAGTGGTTTACCGCTTCCTTATCCTCGGGTGCTTCTTTATACCAACCGGCCGTATTGACTTCGGTGCTGAGCATCCAGTTGATCAAAATGCGGGCAGCGACGGGATGGGCCGCGCCACGCACGGCGCTCATCGTCTCGCGGTCGACCAAAATGCCTGATTTGGGATAGAATGGCGCCAGCACGTCGTCGCGCTGGTTCCAATCGGTGCCCAGCAGTTCGCGGGTATAGACGCCCCAGGTGCAGCCGGCCAACACCTCACCGCTCTGCAGCATCAAGCGGATCGTTGGATCATTGCCAATGTCGCCCCACTTGTGGATCTGTTGCTCCATACTGTTGTCTTTCCACCACTTGAGCGCGCCTTCCCAGGCCGGTTGCGACCAGAGCGGCCCTGGCACAATGCCTTTGTTGACCAATTCATTGACAAAGCCGCCAAACACATAATGGCCGCGGCTATCATTAAACGGATAATCGACCATCTTACCGCGCAAATCTGGATCGGCCAGGTCTGTCCAATCTTTGAATTTGTTGACATCTAGCTTATCTTTGCGCAGGACAGCTTGCAACCATTCATAGCCCTGATAGACTGTGCCATAGACAACACCACCGTTCTCCTCCGTACCTTTGAAGATATATGGCTCCTCAACATCGGTCAGGTTGGGCAACAAGGGTTTGTAGGCATCCATATCAATCGGCTCGTACCAGTTCAAGGCCATGGCCGCATCAAACGACTCCTCTTCCTTGTCGACTACGTCCAAGCCAATGTCCTTGATCGTTTTGCCGGCCACCGGCAACTCGGCCAGCGCCTTGTCAAAGACCCCGGTCACCCAGTTTAACTTGACCGCCGTACCGTAGAGCTGCTTGGTATGCTCGGCAAACTTGGGGATAAAGTGGGTTTCGGCCAAACCTGACCAGCCCCAACTGCTGATGCTGACTTCGGCGCCTTCGGCTTCTAGGGCTTTACCAACTTCTTTGGGGTCAGACAAGTTGATCTTCGGCGGTGCGGCTGCGGCGGGCGCTTGATCCGGGGCTTGCATACCGGCGGGTACACAAGCAGCCAATAGGGTGACGCCGCCGGTCATCCCGGCTAAACGCAAAAATCCACGGCGCGATACTCTTTGGGGATACAGCATATTCGACTCCTCCTCCTGAAATGGATTGGCAGAAACGAAATTTAATGAAACTATGCGCTATAGCTTGAACCACTGACTGGTTTTATTCTGAAGCGCACATAAAACACTAGCATGATCAGGCATAGACCTGACTGGATCGCAACAAGCTTACACCACACTCATCAAGAGCGAGTTGCCAACAAATCAATAATTGTTAACACTTTGTAAGTGATTTGATGCCAAGCGCAGTAGAAGTTTACCCTCAGCCTATAGGGTGCTATTCGGTTGGATGGAGATTGGATAGAGAGTGACATGGATCAGATGATCATGTGTAAAAAATAGTAACATTGTTTGTGATGCTTGTCAATGGCTGCAAAAAGTAATGATCCATGCTATTGAGCGCTTCGTGCGTCGAGTGCCTGTGCAAAACCACCTCATACAATTACGGATTCCTACAGAAAATGTTATAATAGGGTCATGGTGTATATCGACTTCGAGCACTATAACATATCCCCCTGTCTCTATTCCCTATCATTTCAATTCACTAAGGAGATGTTGCATGCCTAGAAGTAGAATGGCAAGAATGATCGCGCTGATCATGGTTTTCAGCATGGTATTGGTGCCTGTGGCCTATGCCGATGTGCGTCCGCCCACGCTTACCGATGGTCCTGCTGATGCGGCGCACACGCCCCAAGCATCAGCGCGTTTAATTGTTGAATTAGCCTCGCCGCCGTTAGCGGCCATTTATGCGACGGATGTGCAAGCGGCATCGGTTGATGGCAAGTTGGACGTCAACGCACCAAGCGCCCAAGCCTATATCAATCAGTTACGCGCGGAGCAGGCTGCCTTTGTCAGCGCCATGCAAGCGACACTGCCTAGCGCAACGGTTAGTAGCATCGTCAATGAAGCTGGCACTAGCCAACAGGCTACATACCAGGTGGCCTTTAACGGTCTTTCGGTGAATCCGGGTATAGATCGCAATCTGGCCCGCCAACAATTATCCAAACTGCCCGGTGTCAAAGCAGTCTATCTGGATTTGCCGCACCAGACAGACCTATACACCAGCACGACCCTGATCAATGCGCCCGCCCTGTGGAATAACGCCGCAATCGGTGGTCGCGCCAACGGTGGGGCTGGGATCAAGGTGGCCTCGATGGATGGCGGTGTTCACCATAGTGCCCCGATGATGAATGGCGCTGGTTATGTCTATCCCGCGGGCTATGGTCCCAATGGGTTGGGTTTGACCGCCAATAACAATGGCAAAATTATCGTATCGCGCTCCTATTTCCGCCCTTATGATCCACCTGCTCCTGGGGATGAAAATCCGTGGCCGGGGGTCAATGGCACTTCACACGGTATGCACACCGCTTCGACGGCAGCCGGCGGGATTGTCACGGCCACCTATGGTGGCTTGAACATTGGCACAATCAGTGGGGTGGCGCCGAAAGCCTACGTCATGAGCTATCGCGTCTTTTATGCCAGTGTGAATGGTGTTGGCAGTTTCTATGACACCGAAGGTCTCGCTGCGCTAGAAGATATTGTCAAAGACCGTGCCGATGTGCTCAATAATTCGTGGGGTGATGTTCCGACCAGCACCGGTGGTGAGTTTGATGCCTTGGATACGGCCTTGGTCAACGCTGTCAAAGCTGGGATCTTTGTCTCAATGTCGAATGGGAATAGCGGCCCTGGCCTTGGCACCGGCGATCATTCGTCGCCCGATTATATCAATGTGGCCGCTAGCTCCACCAGTGGTACATTAGCCTCTGGTCGCGTAGGGGTGAAAGATGACCCCACTTTGCAAGACTTCCCCTTTGCTACCGCCGACTTTGGCAACCCATTGCCGATTGCCCAAGTTTTCGACTTCCCCTATCTCCCTGCCGGCGCAGTGGATCCGGGCAATATCACCGGCTGTGATCCGTGGCCCGCGGGCACCTTTGCCGGCAAAGCCGCACTGATCAAACGCGGCGTTTGCGAATTTGGCGTCAAAGTTCTGAACGCGGAACAAGCTGGCGCTACCTTTGCTGTTGTCTATAATCATGAGACTGGTGGCGATGATCTGATCAATATGTCTGGTGGCGCCGTAGGCGATCAGGTGACTATTCCGTCAATCTTTATCGGCAATACGAATGGTACGGCTTTGGTCAACTTATACAACACCAACCAGGCCGCCGCTATTCTGCGCATCAACACGATCGCTTTCCAGGCTGGCAATACCCCGGATGTGATCGCTAGCTTCAGCAGCCGTGGACCCGGTGTTGGCAATGTGCTCAAGCCCGACATCGCTGCCCCTGGCGTAAATATCTTGGCCCAAGGTTTCACGGAAGGTGTTACGGGCGAGGCCCGCCATCTGGGCTATGGTCAAGCCTCCGGTACATCGATGGCCGCGCCACATGTAGCAGGGGCTGCCGCCTTGGTTAAACAAGTGCATCCAACCTGGACCCCTACCGCGATCAAGTCCGCTTTGATGTCTACCTCTAAATACCTGAATATCTTCAACGGTGATGGCTCTCCGGCTCAACCGCTGGATATGGGTGCTGGCCGGTTGGATCTGACGCACGCCGCCGATCCAGGCGTGATTCTAAGTCCGCCCAGCCTGAGCTTTGGTCTGACGCCTACGGGCACCCAGAGTACAATTGGCGTGAAGGTAACCAGTGTTGCAACGGGTACCGAAACTTATAACCTGAGCACGCTGTACACTGGACAAAGCTTTACACAGACGACTAGTCTGCCAGGTTTTAGTGTCACACCTGCGTCACTGACGTTAAACCCCGGCGAAACCAAGATCGTCAGTGTGACCTTTGCTAGCACAACTGGCGCCGGCTTGGGCGACAATCAGGGTTATATCGTACTGGACGGCAGCACCCATGACGCCCATATGCCCGCCTGGGCGCGCGTCACCTTTGCCACCAAGCTCGCTGATGTGTTGATCATTGACGATGATCTGAGTACAGCGGCTGG
>JBBQBY010000351.1:0-7323 GCA_038318235.1 Caldilineales bacterium | reverse complement strand
AGACGCACAAATCGCCGCGCAACCGGTAAAACCAAAGGTCCAATCTGGCAAGAATATTCCTCTTCGACAAATTATTGATGAACTTGAGCGAGAAGAAGAGACATACTCTCAGAACCCCTCTTTGGCGCAAGAATTCATCTCTACCACTTGAGGTATTTTGCTTTCGTTCAGGTTTATCACAATGTTATTTCTATGACAAAACAAACTCATCCCACCAAACCCGAAATTATGAGCCCGGCTGGCTATTGGCCACAGTTGCAGGCCGCCATCGAAGCTGGCGCCGATGCGGTCTATTTCGGGCTTAAACATTTCACAGCGCGGGCCAAAGTCGGCTTCTCACTCGTTGAATTACCCGACGTGATGCGCACGCTACATCAGCGCGGGGTGAAGGGTTATGTCACGTTCAACACGTTGGTCTTTGACCATGAACTGAGCGAAGCGGCCAAAACCCTGGTGGAGATTGCGCAGGCGGGCGCAGATTCGATCATTGTGCAAGATGTGGGCATTGCGCAACTGGCCCATCAACTGGCACCCGACTTGGCGGTGCATGGCAGCACCCAGATGAGCATTACCAGCGCCGAAGGCATTCAATTAGCGCAGCAATTTGGGGTCAGTCGTGTGGTGTTAGCGCGTGAACTGGCGTTGGACGAAATCCGCACGATCCGCAGCCAGACGGCTTGTGAGCTAGAGATGTTTGTGCATGGGGCGTTGTGTGTCTCCTATTCGGGGCAATGTTTTTCCTCGGAAGCCTGGGGTGGGCGCAGTGCCAATCGTGGACAGTGCGCGCAGGCTTGCCGCTTACCCTATGAGCTGTTGGTGGACGAACAATTGCGGCCGTTGGGTGATGCGCGTTATCTGCTTTCACCCGGCGATCTCTACGCGCTCCATCAGGTGCCGGAGATCGTACAACTTGACATCTCGGCGCTCAAAATTGAGGGTCGTTACAAGGACGCCAATTACGTGGCATTGACGACCGCCGCTTATCGTAAAGCCGTTGATGAAGCGTGGGCCAATCTGCCGTTGAGCATCAACCGGCGCGAGGAGATTCAACTCGAACAGGCCTATTCTAGAGGTTTGGGTGCACACTTTGTCACCGGCACCAACCATCAGACCGTGGTGGATGGTCGGTCACCGCGCCATCGGGGTGTGTTGATGGGGCGCGTGGCGCGCGTGCTGACGGATCGCGTATTGCTGGCGCCCGCGCCGGGCAACGAAATGGCCCCGCTCAAAGCTGGTGACGGTGTTGTGTTTGATGCCGCTGATTGGCGCAGTCCAGAGATCACCGAGGAAGGTGGCCGAATTTATCACGCGACACCGGTGCGCGGCCAGCAAGTGGAGCTCCAATTCGGCAATGGCGCCGTCAACTTTAGCCGCATTCGGCCCGGTGACTTGGTCTGGCGCACGCATGACCCCGAGTTGGACAAGGCCGCTCGTCCCTTTACCCAGGCTACGACACCAGTGCATAAACAATTGGTCCAAATCCGTGTCACCGCCCACGAAGGCGCGCCTTTAATCGTGGCTTGGGCTTTGGTCGAACAACCAGACATCTGGATCACGGTGCAATCTGCGGAGCCACTGGGCGCTTCGCATAATCGACCGTTGACGGTTGAATTTTTGCGCGAGCAGTTGGGGCGGCTGGGCAATACCCCTTATGCGTTAAGCGATATCGAACTGGATTTGCGCGGCCAGCCGTTTGCGCCTACCTCTTTGCTCAACGATTTGCGCCGCCAGGCGATCGAGCAGTTGGTGGCGCGCCAGGGCCAGGCGCAGCCGATGACGTTGCATGACCCAACTGTGACCCTCATGATGGCGCTTGCCCAAGCAGTTCCCGCGCCCAGCGTTGCACGTGACAGCACCTTAGGTCGGCAGGAACCATTTCTCCACTTGCTTGTCCGCACACCAGAGCAGTTAGAAGCCGCGCTCGCGCTGCAACCAGCGAGTATTACGCTCGATTATCTGGATCTATACGGCTTGGGCCCGGCCGTGGAACAGGTGCAGGCCAGTGGCATCACGGCGCGTGTGGCTAGCCCACGCATTTTGAAGCCGAATGAACAACGCATCGTCAATTTTCTGCATCGCTTGGATTGTGAGATCGTCGTGCGCTCAAGCGGTTTGCTCTACGCGTTGCAAGATGAAACGAAGTTGCCGTTGATTGGGGATTTCAGTTTGAATGCGGCCAATGTTTTGACCGCCGACACTTTCCTGCGCCTCGGTCTGACGCGGCTTACGCCCACCTATGACCTCAACGCCACGCAGGTTGCTGAACTGGCCCGCGCGATTGGCGCGGATAAGGTGGAGGTGGTGGCCTACCAACATCTGCCAGTCTTTCACACCGAACATTGTGTCTTTTGCCGCTTTTTGTCCACAGGCACCAGCTACAAAGATTGCGGCCACCCGTGCGAAAAACATCGCGTCGCCTTGCGCGATGAGCGCGGGCGCGCCCACCCGGTAATGGCCGATGTCGGTTGTCGCAACACGGTCTTTGGCGCCGAAGCGCAGGATGCTAGTTCACATTTGGACGAGTGGCGCCGCGCCGGCATTCAACATTTCCGCCTCGAATTTGTCCATGAATCGGCCAAGCAGGTGACGCAGATTGCGCAAGCCTTTGCCGAAACGTTGGCGGGCCGGCGCAGGGCGCATGAATTGACCCGCCAACTGCAACAATTCGCCCCCCAGGGTATCACTGAAGGTAGCTTGTTTGTGCCGGAGACGTATCTAGAGCTGCCATTATTGCAATAAGGGTCACGAAATACCCGTTAATGCAGCATCGGTGGCAGTAGATTCTCTGGCAATGCGCTGACACTTGTGGCCGGCAGGCGACGGAAGGTATTGACTGCCAGCACGATACCAATCACGGTAAAGATGGCGGCGAGGAAAAATGCCGCCCCAGGCAGATGAATCGGCGCGCGTTCGCTGATGAAGTAGCCGAAGACGAAGGTGGCAATTAATGGGCCGATCACGCCGGTCAACGCATTCAGACTCGTGAGCGCGCCTTGCACCGCACCTTGTTCGTTGGCTTGGACATTCTGGGTCATGATCGATTGTGCGCTGGGTCCGGCAATACCGCCGAGCGCGCCGATCAGGGTCACGGCGTACATCATCCAGCCCGCATTTGCCAGCCCGTAAAGCACGAAACTTACCACGCTAATGCTCAGCCCTACGAGCAAAGCTTTGCGCTCGCCAATCTTTGGGATGATCTTGCCAATCAGCAAACCCTGCACCAAGCCTGCCGTCAGGCCGACCAAAGCCAGCGAAATGCCCACCTCACTCGTGCCCCAGTTGAAACGATACCCGGTGTAGAGCACCCAAGTGCTTTGCAGGGAGTTTTGCGCCAGGTTCGTCAGGACGATGGTCGAAGCCAAGGCCAGCGCAATCGGGTATTTGCCGAGCCCAAATAATGAACCAATCGGGTTCGCGCGCGCCCAACTGAACGCGCGCCGATTTTCCGGCTTCAGCGATTCTGGCAGCACGAAGTAGCCATATAGTACGTTCAACAGCGTGATCCCTGCCACGACTAAAAATGGCACGCGCAGGCCCACGTTGCCTAGCAACCCACCAATCGCCGGGCCGATGATAAAGCCAACCCCGAACGCAACCCCGAGCAGGCCAAAGTTCTGGGCGCGCTTCTCGGGCGGGCTTATATCCACAATATACGCGGTGGCCGTCGTGATGTTGGCCGAAGTGATCCCCGAGATGACCCGCCCGACAAACAACCAAGCCAAACTGGGGGCCACAGCCAGAAAAAGGTAATCGATCCCAGCACCCAACAGCGCGATCAAAATAATCGGGCGGCGACCATATTTATCCGAGAGACTGCCTAGGATGGGCGCAAACAAAAACTGCATCAAGGCGTAGACGCCGAGCAGAATGCCATAATCTCTAGACGCGGTCTGGATGTCATTGTTGGTAAAACTCTCGATCAGCTTAGGTAATACCGGAATAATTAAACCGAGGCCGAGAATATCCAGCAGTAGGGTAATAAAGATAAAATTGAGCGAAGGCTCACGCTTGTTCATCGCTTACTTTCCAGTTTATAGATGTAAAGTTCAAATGCTTGATTCTGGCCGTTAGCATACACGAATTAGACGCCGAAACGAATTTTGAACCCGTATCGGATCGATAACGGGTAATCACGCCCTATCCATAATTCTTGTCACCCCTGCTGCAATTATATCGCCAAGGCTGGCCGACACTGGCCGATACCGGTCGCCTGTTCAAACGCATACGCCAATTGTAAAACACCAAAATCAGCTTGGTGACGGCCCACAATTTGCACGCCCACCGGCAACCCTTCTGGTGTAAAGCCACACGGCACGGAAATCGCTGGTAGCCCCGTGACGGTGATAAAGTAGCACGATTGCATCCAGTCGATGTACGTATCCATCTTTACCCCGTTGATCTCGCTGATGTAGGGTTGGTCTACTGAAAACGGCGGCACCTGGCTGACCGGCAAAATCAGAAATTCGTACTGTTCCATAAATTCACGCACCCGATGATAAAGCGCTGTGCGCTTGCTCTCGGCGCGACTGATCTGCGGGCCGGTCAGTTTTGCCCCTTCTTCCACGTTCCAGATCACGGTATCTTTGATTTGGTCACGGTGCGTTTTCAACAAATCTCCATAACTCAACTCAAATGACCAGGCGCGCAACACCTTGAAGACCTCGTCCGCGTCGCGGAAATCCGGTTGGCCCTCTTCTACCACACAACCAATCGCTTCAAAAGCAGATCGTTGGCCGTCAATCGCGGCGGTCACCTTGGGATCAACCGGAAAGCTACCCAAATCGCGGCTCCAGGCGATGCGCACGTTTTTGAAATCGCGCGCCAATGGCTGGGCAAAAATGGCACCCGGCTCAGTCAGCGCGATGGGCGAACGCGCATCCGGCCCGGCAATCGCGCTCAACATCAGGGCCACATCCTGCACCGTACGCGCCATTGGCCCTTGCACAGAAAGCGTCGTCCAACCAGATTGTTTCGGCCAGACCGGCACCCGACCAGGCGAAGTGCGGAAACCGACTACGTTGCAAAAGTTGGCCGGGTTGCGCAGGGAGCCGCCCATATCGCTGCCATCGGCCAGCGGGATCATGCCGCAAGCCAGGGCCACAGCTGCGCCACCACTGCTGCCGCCACAGGTTTTGCTCGTGTCATAGGGGTTGAGCGTTGCCCCGAAGATCGGATTAAACGTCTGCGAACCCGCGCCGAATTCTGGCACGTTGGTCTTGCCGATGGTTAGTGCGCCCGCTTTTTTCAACCGTTCGACGATCAGATCATCCTCTGTCGGCACAAGGTCTTTGTGAATTGGCGAGCCATAGGTCGTGCGCATGCCTTTGGTCATCACCAAGTCTTTGTGGGCAATGGGCAACCCATGCAGTGTACCCACAGTTTCTCCGTGCGCCAAGGCTTCATCGGCGGCGGCGGCCTGTTGCAGCGCACCTTCGGCGTCCAATGTAATGATGGCGTTGACTTTGGGATTGACGCGTTCGATCTGCGCCAAGTGTGCCGCCATCACATCACGCGCCGAGAGTTCTTTGGTGCGGATGAGATGCGCCATTTCGCTGGCGGTCATAAAACAGAGTTCGGAAGCAGACATGCTTTCTCCTTTGGATCGGTTTTGTGTTGTTTTGGGATAGGACTTTTGCAACGAATTGCGCGAATTAAAACGAATTAATTCAAAAGCATCTTCCCTTTGCTTTAATTCGTCTTAATTCGCGCAATTCGTGTAATTCGTTGCAAAAATCTGTTGCTCCCGATGTTAAACGGTCGCCAATGGCGCTTGCCCAGCCCACACCCGCTGCAAATTGGCAAAAATAAATTCGCCGCGCCGCGGCCAGGTGTCATAGGTGATGCCGGCCGTGTGCGGTGTGAAGAGGACATTGTCCAACGTTAAGATTGGATTGGTTGGATCGGGCGGCTCTTTTTCCAAAACATCGAGCGCCGCCCCCAGAATCCGGCGCGCCTTGAGCGTTTCTGTCAAAGCCGCTTCATCCACCACGGGCCCGCGACAGGTATTGACGAGTAAAGCAGTGGGTTTCATCTGGGCTAATTGCTGGGTGCTGATCAAGCCGCGCGTTTCGGTATTGAGCGGCACATGCACGGTAACAACATCCGCTTGTTGCAAGAGCAGATCTAAAGGTACACGACGGACACCTAATTCTGCTTCGAGCGCTGGGTTGGGGGGAACAATGTCATGGTAGAGGACTGTCGCGCCAAACGCCCGCAGCAAGCGCGCCACACGTTGACCAATCTTGCCCAACCCAATAATGCCGACGGTTTTCCCTTGAATCGTATAGGTCGTTGCGCCAGAGTCGATGGCCGACCATTGCTGATGGCGCACATTGTGATCCAGTTCGTTCATGCGCCGGTAAAAATTGAGGATCATCGCAATCGTGTGTTCGGCCACATCCAGGGCATTCGCACCACCATTGTTGGCGACCGGTATATCCAATTGCTGACAAAGGGACAAATCCATCTTGTCGAAACCTACGCTGACCAGTTGGATCAGCTTCACCCGTTTGGCGGCGCGTAAAACCGGCTCTGTGATATGGCCAGGAAAAAGGATCAAGAAGTCAGCATCCTGTACCAGCGAAATTTTCTCGACATCGGGCAGCGTATCGGGATAGGTGGAGACATCGAAATCGGGCGGCGCATATTGGGTCAGGAGGGCGGCGGTTTCGGGTGGCAGTGAGGTAAAAAAGAGCACTTTGGGCATAAATTATCCTTTTCCCTTGTCCGAATTACATTGTATAACTGCTGCCCATTATATCACGGTATGCGAGGGATAGACTTTCGTACGTCAACTGATTCAGAATTAGCGATAGAATTTTTGCCACTTGGCGCATGACGGCAGCAAAGGTAAAATATGAGAAATCTCATTTTACTTTCCTAATAGCTGATCAATTGCTTGGTCAAACGCTTGCCAAAAAGAATTAGATTTGGAGGTTTTGTTGTCGATCCCAGTTGGTTGATCGTTTAAATTCGGGCTATTTTTGCGCTGTTTTTCTACCCAAGGCGTAGGCATCCAACCTGGTGAATGCGAGGCTGCGTATTGATCATTTCGAGGATCTGCACGCGGGTTGCGAAGTTCTACACCCGCGTGTAAAAGAAGGTATTCTGCCCAGACCGCCTGACGTTTTTTGATGCGGAAGTACCGATTTTGCGCATCATACGTTCGACAGTAGATGGAAATGCCATAGCGTTTCAGCAGATCGGAAACTTCGGCTAAACTATGTTTACCATCCTTGTCGAGACGAGGAATTGCAAAGCGGTAGCCTAAATCTTGGTACAAAATAGCTTTGAATAACCCTTCAAGTCGATCAACATAATTCA
>JBBQBY010000350.1:0-7395 GCA_038318235.1 Caldilineales bacterium | reverse complement strand
AGCCGCCTTGCGAATGGTCTCGACGGTTTTGTCGACGTTGTCATCACTCAGCACAATGCTGAGCTGAAACTTAGGCAGCATGTCCACCTTGTATGTGCCCGTACGCCAAGCCAGGGTCACACCGCCCTGTCGGCCATGTCCATGTACTTCCACCACGTTCATCCCTACAATCCCAATTTCGTATAAAGCTTGTTTAACTTCTTCAAATTTTTCTTCTCGAATAAACGCTTCAATTTTTTTAGTCACTAGCGATCTCCTTTAGAATTGTGATGCATTGGAGGTAAAGTTAAAATCGGGCCTATAATTCATCCAGTAATTTGATTATGAAATCCGTTATTGGCTAAAATGATTCTCTTACAAGAGGGCACAAGGTATATTATGGTATAATAATACAGGTACTTATTGATCTCAATGTACAATTTGCACAAGCACATTTATCAAGTTGATCGCAAATTGTACATAAAGTACAAGTTTGGCCACGCCATACGGTTTAATCTTCTGAGCACTTGGTCACTTTTATATCTTGCTATGAAAAACAACGGACCGGAAAATAACAGTTCACAAATAGCGCTAGGTACGTCATCTTGGATCTTTGATGGCTGGCGTGGTGTCTTTTACCCTGAGAAGTTACCTAGAGATCAACAGCTGACTTACTACACAAGCCAGTTTAACACGGTTGAGGTCAATACCAGCTTTTACGCCATCCCCCAACCGACAACACTGATTAAGTGGGTAGAGACGGCGCCGGCGGACTTTACCTTTACGCTCAAATTTCCGCAGAGCATCAGCCACCAGAAGCGCCTGGTTGATTGTCAACAAGAAACCCTGATCTTTCTAGATGTGCTACGCTCCTTAGGATCGGCGGCGGGTGTCAGCTTTCTGCAATTGCCGCCCGATTTTACACGCCAAAGGGAAGGTCGAGTGCTCGCGACGTATGTTGATTGGTTGGCTGAGCAAGGCCATGATCTGCGCTTGGCGGTGGAGGTGCGCGCCACCGATTTAATGACGCCGGCTTTTGCCAAATATGTAGCCGAACGCGGCATGGCATTTGTTTTGGTCGACCGCGTCCATACACCAGATTTATATGCGACCTGGCTTGAGTTGATCCAGACCCACGTAGCGCCCGATTTTTGTATGCTGCGTTGGATTGGTGACGACAAGAACGGGCCCAAAGAGGATAATGCACTAGTTGCCCCACGCGAGGCTCAACTTGATCTGTGGGCGCAGCGTCTGGCCCAATTACATGATAACCAAGTCGACATCTATGGTTATATGCACAATCCGTATGAAGGTCATTCGCCAGCCAGTGTACGTCGTTTACAAGAACGCTTGGCTGCTTTGATTTCCTTGCCCACGTGGTTGCCATCCGCTCCCCAACCACCGCAGGAGCCAGGACAGATGACATTGTTCTGATCTTCAGTCACTGGCAGCACATGCACGAGAAAAGCGAGTCGTGGTATACTTTGACCATAAGAGTAAATTACGATTTTGCGGATAGTTTGACGAGGCATTTATACTAACGGCCTCACGGGATAAAATCAAAAGCGTAAATCCAGCCTGCTTGATTATTTGAGGTGAATTTAATGGTCCGCACCATGCCGGTTGTCCACAACGAGGAGATCGAGCTTTATATCCGCACCTATTATTCGCTTTTGCGCAGCAGCGCGCCGGTGCGCATTCGGAGCCTGGAAGAGACCCACGCCGCGATGAATTCCAGCTTGCATCAACAAGCGGCCAGTCCTGATATCGATGTTTCCGCGCTAGTTTACTCTGCCTTGCGTCTGCCCGACTGCATTTTGGAAACCAAATTGATGGTCATGGGCCAGATGGAAGATGTTTTCGTCCGCAGTGGCTATCCAGTGACAAGCTGGCAGGCCGTCAAAGCGCGCGCCCGCCGCCGCAAACTCTATTTCGAGCCGAAAACTGGCACGCTGGCCGCCTTTGTCGCGAGCGTCAGCGATATTGACGATCTAATTCCCTGTCTGACCACCCTGCAAATCGAGTGGAACAAATTACATTACCGGCTCAACAATGGTTCGCTGCGCGCCCGCTTGCTAGAGTACAAAGCGAACAGTGGCGCACCGCCCGCCGATCTGGTGCAAGAAATCAGCGCCACCCTCAATCTGAGCGAAGCCGATCTGGGTAAATTGCGCCAAGTCTGGCCCAGCCAACAATTGATCACCCATTTACAAAAGGCTGCCGTTGAACGGATGGATATGCGGGTGACAGTCTTAGGTAGCGGTTTGAGCGATTACCGGCGCAGTGTGCAATACTGGTGGAGCACGGTGGCCGAGGCCAGCCCACACGATCTGTCCGAGCGACCAGTCTATTTTGTCAGCAGCAATATCCATAGTACGGTCAACCTAATCAGCGGCTTTGCGCAGGAAGTACAGGATGAGTTAATTGATTTTGTCCAACAAGAAAACCCCGAAGAGCTGTTGGCCGAATATCAACGCTTGCCCAAAGCTGAAAACGGCCATGTGCCCAACTTCCTCTACTACTTATTGCGGCCCTACATTAATCATAAACACTTACATGCTCGGTTGGCGCAATTTGAAATGGAAGCCGGCGTAACGCGTGTGAGCGATCCACACTGCCTGGACGTAGAGGCCCAGATCATCGATATCCGCCGGCTGGAATGGGATCGCGTGGATCCTCGGTTGCGCTTTTGTAGCCAGGAGGACTGGGCTTTGTTGCGCCAAAGTGACGCGCTGATCTTCAATATCGATTACCCGTTAGGCATGGCGGCCTATCATATTTTCAGCCAGATGAGCACGGCCGTTGGTCGCATTCTGGGCGTCTATCTACTCGGCAAAGCGGCGACCCTCAACGGTCGAGTCGGCGATGTCATGATTCCGAACGTGGTCTATGACGAACATTCGCGCAACTCCTACCTTTTCCGCAATTGCTTCTCGGCGCAGGACGTTGCGCGGTTTCTTAATTTTGGCACAGTCTTTGATAATCAGAAGTCGGTAACGGTTCGGGGCACAATTTTGCAAAACCGCGACTTCATGCACATCTTTTACGAGGAAGGTTATACCGATATTGAGATGGAAGCAGGCCCTTATCTGAGCGCGATCTATGAAGATGTCTATCCACGCCGCTATCCACTCAATGAAATTGTCAATTTATTTATCAACGCGCCCTACGACATCGGCTTGATCCACTATGCCAGTGATACCCCGATCAGTCGTCGCCAAACGTTGCTCAGCAAAAGTCTGAGCTATTACGGGGTCGATGCCACTTATGCCACAACGATTGCCGTTCTGCGCCGCATTTTGCAACAAGAGATCGAACGTCAGCGGCAAAAGGCGTAATGGGGATTGGTCGACCGCGACTGGCATAGCCATCAAAAAATTGACCCAAAGTAGTTGATAATCAACGATAACCGCAAACTAGTCATTGTTCAATCCTATGGATTTTGTCAAACAATTTACCCAAGAACTAAAACGCAGCAACCCTGTGCCGGAACAATTAGCGCTGGCGATTGCGGGATTGGCCTATCCGAGTCTTGATATTGAGCAATATTTGATGCAGTTGGATGAAATGGCCCAAATTGTGCAACGCAGCTTAGACAGCGTACCACTGGGCAAAGAACGCGCCATTCATTTTCTGCATATGATCAACGAGCAACTTGGCTTTACCGGCAACCGGGACAACTATTACGAGCCCGAGAACAGCTTTTTGAATATCGTCTTGGAGCGTCGCCAGGGCTTGCCGATTATGCTGAGTTTGGTCTGTATGGTGATCGGGCGGCGCATCAACATAGATATTGCGGGCATTGGCTTCCCCGGCCACTTTATGGCGCGTTACCAGGATGAAGCAGGAATCTGGATCCTTGATCCATTCAACGGTGCGGTCTTGGATCACGAAGAGGCCGCCGACTATCTTTCGCGCATATTTTCGCAGCCGATCAAGCTAGCCCCCGATGCGTACGAAGCGGTGTCGATCCCGGTGGTCGCCCAACGGATCTTGAACAATTTACGCGGTATCTATTTAAATAAGCGCGACTTTGTGATGGCCGCCCGTGTGATGGATTATCTGTTGGTGCTTGAGCCAACCAACGCGCTCTTGTGGCGCGACCGCGGCATCCTCCATCAATCCAACGCAGATTGGGAGGCGGCAGCGCGCGATCTGCGCCACTATTTCTTCTTGACGGGCCAACTTATGGTGGCATTTGAGCAAGGAAAACCCGAGGATACCGCCGCTAAGCCTAATCCGCAAGATCGTCAGGTGATCGACATCTTTCGGCGCATTGAAGAAACCCGTCGCCAGATCAATTAGTTGGCGGACTTTCATATAAGTGCTAGCCATCGATCATCCGGCAAATCTGCCATCATTCAGGAAGGGTCAACATTGTGACTTTGCCAAGCGATGCTTCATGGGTCTGGAAATTTTTGGTGGCACTGGCGCGGCTGATCAGGCCCCTGTTCTGCAAATTGAGCGTTGAGGGTAGTCACCATTTACCAACCCAAGGTGGCTGTCTGCTTGTCTGTAACCATAACCCAGGCCCAGACTTCATCGTGCTCGGTCTCGTCGCCCCGCGCCAGGTCTATTTTATGGCCAAGATGGAGATCTTTGGCTGGAATCCGCTGTTGACCAAATTATTTAATGCAGCAGGGGTCTTTCCAGTGCGCCGTGGGCAAAGTGATACGGGTGCGATTGATGCCGCGGTTGATCGGGTGCGCGAGGGGCGGGTTGTTGCCATGTTTCCCGAGGGAACGCGCAGCCGTACGGGCGGATTGCAGCGGGGAAAAACAGGCGCCGCACGTATTGCCATGCAGGCAGAGACGTCTGTCGTACCGATGGTCGTGATCAATTCGGACAAAATCTTGCGCGGTTTCGGACGCCGCTTACACCGGCCAGCAGTCATTGTGCGGTTTGGCCCGCCGCTTACTGTGGCTGGTGACACCAACGATGCCTTTGCCGTGCGGGAAAACACCGACAAAATCATGCGCGCCATGGCCGCTTTGCTCCCTGTTGAATTGCGTGGCGAATATAGCGACGATCAACATACATCTGAATCAAATATTGCTTAAGTCTTCGCGAAAATCGATCACAGATGCTACATCAATGAATATTTTCAATTATCTAAAGCGATATAGCCGAAAAATAGGTCTTTTAGCCTATTGACAACCACCAATTACTGGCCTATGATCACAACTAGTTAAATTTCGTTGGCCACACAACGCCGCAAACTTTCAGTTTTTCTCCAATAATTGGCGATCCAGCAAACCATAAACTTGATAGAGCGCATGGATTTACTGACTACCCTTAAATAAATAATTCTCCGGTCACTTTGACCTTTCTGACATTTTTCTTCCACGTCTTTTGCTCAGGAGGCTACCTACCATGACCAAGAAGTTCACCGTTGGACAAATTGCCCAAGCCTTGCGTTGCCACGAACAATCCGCCAGAATCTTGCTCAGCGAAGTCAGTGACAAAATCGACGACGTGGCTGGCAATCTTTCTGACCTGATCGACGCCCGCACCGTCGTTGCCCTCTACCGGCGCCACGAAAACACCAAACTCGCCAAACGTCTACTCCCACTGCTGGAAAGCGCCCTTTGAGGCGATAAACCCTGGCTATCTACAACCGAATAGACAAAGAAAGCCCGCCGGTATCGGCGGGCTTTTCTGCACAGCACCCTTGAACTATCACTTAGTCAGCCTGTTCAGCCGCATAATACGAAATAAACTCTAACAGCGAACCGTCCGGATCGCGAAAATAGCCGCTCACACCTTTGCCCTGAGCGGCGAAGCGTGTCACTGGGCCAAGTTCAATCGCCACCCCCTGCTCGGCCAGATGGGCCTGCGCTGTCTCAATCGGGCCAGGCCAGACAAAACACAAATCGCTGCCGCCCGGTGGCACGGGAATCCGCGCGACGGGCATCGCCTGAACGCCTGGCCCGTGGACGTTGAGTTGTTGCGAGCCAAACCGGTAGATCCAGCCTTGCCCCACCGGCAACACTTCGGCGCCCATCACCTTTTGATAAAATGGATTAGAACGCGCCCAATCCGAAACATGAATCACACAATGGTCAAGCGTAATCGTTGGCATCGACGAAGCTCCAATAAGAAGAGGGCGGATGCTATGATCCGCCCTCTATCCATTCACGACAAGTTATGTACAACTAATCAACCAGCCAGTGGCAAAACGTACGAACGGCTTGCCACTGGGGGCTTGCGTTTACAGTTCAGCCATCACCTTTTGTAAGGCTTCGCGGCTGGGGCGCGTTTCTGCTTCGGTGGTATGGGCCAGCGGGGTGTCGATCAGATTCAGCAGATCGAGCATGCTCGGTTGCTTGGTATCGATGTAAAAAAGACCGGTCAACATCTTATTGTCGCGGCGTGACTCTTCCAAGATGCGATAGGCCGCCATTTTGTCGGTCGGGTCGTAATCGGTGTCGAGTTTCTTGAGCTTGAGCCAGGAGCCATCATGCAGTTGAACTTCTTGCTCATCATCATAGTCATCAACCGTGATCTCTTCCATGCGCGGCACAAAGTTCAACTCTTGGAGCGGAATCTCGTGCTCCTTACCCCAAGGATAGCTCTTGTTGGAGTCTTCGGCGTTGTTAAAGGTCACGCACGGGCTGATAATGTCGAGCACCGCCATGCCATTATGGCTCAAGGCGGCTTTCAATAAAGTTTCCACCTGTTTGGCATCACCGGCAAAACTGCGGGCGACAAAGGTAGCATTGGCGGCCAAAGCTTCGAGACAAACATCGAGTGAAGGCAGTTGATTAACACCGGCATATTTGAGCTTCTGCCCCTTGTCCGACGTCGCGCTGAATTGGCCCTTGGTCAAGCCATAGACGCCATTGTTTTCCACAATATAGACCAGCGGCAAATTGCGGCGTACAGCGTGCTTAAATTGACCAATCCCGATCGAGGCGGTGTCACCGTCGCCACTGACGCCCACGGCGATCAGCGTGCGATTGGCCAACATAGCGCCGGTTGCCACCGAGGGCATACGGCCATGCACCGAGTTAAAGCCGTGGCTGGAGCCGAGGAAATAAGCGGGGGTCTTGCTGCTGCACCCGATGCCGCTCAATTTGATGATCTGCTGTTGGTCCAAGCCTAATTCCCAAGCCGCGTTAATAATGCGCGCGCTGATGCTGTCGTGACCACAGCCTTTGCAAAGCGTTGAGTCGCGGCCTTTGTATTCATTTTTATCTAAACCGAGCGCATTGGTCTTGGCGACTCTGGGCGCTGGCATTGGTCTTGGTTGTGCGGTCGTCATGTTTAGTTCCTTTAATTCTCTCTAAAATTGTAGGTGCGATACAAACCGCACGTTGGTGGTATAACCAAGATCGTGCGGTTATAAACCGCACCTACATGCAACGATTCTTTCTTATCTGAATAGCTGTAAGGATTAAAGTGGCGTCGCTACTA
>JBBQBY010000349.1:0-7415 GCA_038318235.1 Caldilineales bacterium | reverse complement strand
AATTTTCATACGATTCTCCTTGTTTGGCTAAATGTAGCTCCCTCACGCCACCAGATGTTGCTCGATCAGTTGTGTGATTGCTGCACGCTGCAGATGCTTCGCCCAACCCAGCGGCGTTGAATGGAAAGTCGCATCCTGAATCGTCAGATCGGGGTTTGCAGAGAGCGCCAACTGTGCCAATCCTAGATCATCCCGCTGCACGGCCGCATGCAGCAGCGTCATCTCCCACTCGCCATAGCACTGATTCACCTGTTCGGGGTGATCGGCGAGGAGTTGGGCGGCGCGCGCCGGCCAGCCCAGATCCCACGCCGTCAACGCCGTCAGCGCCACACCGTGGACGATGAGCCAGTTGGCCGCAGTTGGTTGCCGCACCTCGACGGCAAGTTGCAGGGGCGTCAATTGATTGGTCAAAGGCGTTTCCAGGTCAGCCGGGCTGAATTGGGCGGTGAGCTGATCGCGTGCCGCCAGATCACCGCGACCAATCGCTTCGGCCAGCGCGATTTGCGCTGGTGTCGGCGGGTGTGCGATTAGCCGTGGGACGTTAAGCCACCACGTCCAGCCGTCGCCGATCCAGTGAAAGCCAAGTTGCGCGTATAGACCACGGCCCATCTCGGTGGCGTTGAGCACTGCATAGCGATACCCCCGCGCTTGGGCATACAGACAAGCCGCCAGCGTCACCGCCTTGCCGATGCCCCGCCGGCGTGCGATTGGCACGACACCCACCTGATAGATACCGGCCACGCCATCAGAGCCGGACGTGAGCAGCACTAGGCTGCGGGCCACGATCTTGTCGTCGAGTAGGGCAATGAAGCGTTGCATACAGTCCGGATGACGCTGGGCCAATGTGGGGATCCCGCCAACCGCATCGGTGTACGGCAAATCCTCGACTTCTTGCAAGCGGGTTTCGTTGTCGGCGATCACCTTCAGCCCGGCAGGCGTTGCGTAATCAGGCTGAAGATTCAGCAGGTCTAGCACCATCCAGCAAGGCCGCCACCCCGGCTGAAAACCGCGGGCGAGCAACCGTATCCCCAAATCGGCAGGCTGTGGCGGGTCCAGTGACCAACAGCCCACCATTTTTTGACTTTCGTGCCGATAATAAGCGACGATGGCATCGATCTGTTCGCCCGCGCGATCGGCCGCTAGGGTAGGAAAGGCAATGACGGCATCGCCCGTTGCACCGGCGCTGGTCCAGGTCACGCCGTCTGCCGACCGCACTTCCCCGTTCGCGGCAAGGGCTGTCAGACAAAATAGTTCCCGGTGATTCAACGCGGCGGCCCGCTCCAGTTGCGCTGGGGATGCATCTTGCAGAAGAGCAGAATCGATCATACAACGCTCATTTCTTTTTTGTTAATCGCTCAGACAAACATGGTTAGTTCTATTATACCAGATCGAGGCCAAGGGTCACCCCTGCTTATGCCACATAATCCTTTTTACTTTTCGATCTCTGACGATCTGCGCGAGAAAAACTGAATCCTTTGCCAATCCCTAGCGTCGTATAGAATAGACGTACTTGTTCTATAGTTACGATTAGATACCTAGCGATTGGGGAGATATTATGCGACAATTGGATGGAAAAACGGCGCTCGTTATCGGGGGAAGTCGGGGGATTGGCCAAGGCATTGTGGGCGCGCTCGCGGCGGAGGGTGCATCGGTGTGGGCGCTTGGGCGGGATGCCGAGCGACGCGCACAGCTCAAGCAGGCAGTAGCGGGCGTGCAAACCCTGGTCGCCGATGTCACCGATCCGCAGACGGCGATCCAGACGCGGCGCGCCACTCGCCCACAGATTTTGGTGTTGAGTGCGGGCGCAGCGCCTACGATGGCGCCAGTGCACCAACAATCTTGGGCACAATTTTCACGTACTTGGGAGACCGATGTACAGATGACTTTCGCCTTTGGCAAGGAGGCGCTGCTGCTGCCATTAGCGCCGGGCAGCGTGGTGGTGATCATTTCCAGCGGGGCCTCGATTGGCGGCTCAGCACTTTCGGGTGGGTATGCCGGTGCGAAGCGGATGCAATGGTTTCTGGCCCATTACTTACAGCAGGAAGCAGACGCCTTGCAACTTGGCATCCGCTTCGTTGCGCTGTTGCCCAAACAGATCATTGGCACCACCGCGCTTGGTCATACCGCCGCCGCCGCTTACGCGGCGCATCAGGGGATCAGCGAAGAAAACTTTCTGACGCGTTTCGGTCCACCACTCACACCGGCGCTTGGCAGCCAGGGAGTGGTGGACTTGCTCACGGATCAAGCCTATAGCAACCGCATAGCCTTCGGGATCAGCAGCCAGGGGCTCGCCGCCATTGAGTAACGCATGTTACGCAGGGCTAAAATTTTGACGCAGGGGCGCAGAGGCGCAAAGAACGAGGAAGAAAAACCAGAGCCAGGCCCAGAGAAAGGTTCAACCTCTATGACAACCCCCTTGCTTGCGCCAGCCGTGGCGCGCACGCAGACAGAATTCGAAGCGATGATCAATGAGATCCAGCCAGAACTACACCGCCGATTCTATGACCCTGAAGAGCCTGAAGGGTTCCAGGAAGATCGTCGACGAAAACGCCGGGTTTCATTCTGAACTCAGTATAGCACGCCTGCGGTGCAAGTTAGGCGTGCATTCCGATTTATTCTGCTTGATCAAGCGACGCGTGCCGAACGAGTTCATGCACAAGGGTCTCAAGCGCTTGGCTGGTCTGCCGATCGGTAAGTTCACCTTGCTCATCCAATTTCTTGCGGGCGAATGGCACGCTGAGCGAACCGACCACCTCAGCCGACATGACGCGGATCACCTGGTCGAGCGCTTCCAAAGCCTTGCTCCCACCGGTGGCGAGTGGCGAAGCACTCAAAAGGGCAACCGGCTTGTTGACAAATTCGCCTGAGCCAACCACCCAGTCGAGCGCATTCTTTAAGGAGCCCGGCATGGCAAAGACATACTCGGGCGTCGAGATCAGCACAGCATCGGCGGCGCGCAGTTGGTCGCGAAAGCTTGTGACAGCGGCAGGGGCCGCATCACCATCGAGGTCGGGATTGAAATGTGGGAGATCGCCCAATCCAGTATAGATCGTGAGTGCCACGTCCGGCGCCGCCAACGCGCTGGCGGCGCGTAAGAGGGCGGTATTGGTAGAACCAGTTTGCAGGCTACCTGAGATCGCAAGGATCTTCACGTGAGGATTAGACATGATTTTATCTCAATCTTACCTATCATCCTTAGAATGTCTACACGAAGTCACCGAGAAGGGACGGTCGTTAACGACTCGCCCAGATAGACCGTATACTGTGGATCGCTTTCTGCCCGCGCACAAGGGTTCAAAGAATCCAGCACCCCCGACGCCCGATATTCGATCAACACCTCGCCAGTATGCTCACGGATCAGGCTACGGGCGCGATCGGCCAGCGTTTTGTCGGTAAAACAGTAACCATCGCGCTCGCTGTGCGTCACCCAGACCATAACTGCTCCCAGCCCACGCTCCTCGACCGAAAACATCGTGTCGCGCACAATGCCCGCCCGCGTAAACGTGGGTCGAAACCGTTCGGTGATGCAAGAAGTCAAAAGCATGGTGACGGTCAACAACAGCAGCACCAATCCCACGGTGCGGCGATACGCGCTAATTTTTGTCATGATCGATTACCCTTTGATAAAACTTCATTTTGTCGGCGTACGTTCTATATTCTTACGTAAGCGAAGCCGCGATGTCGCGGATTACGTTTATGGAAAAAGGCTGGCCGTTCGCCAGCCTCGCGTGTAAAGCGCTTCGTCACTAAGCTATTAACGAGGCAGCACATTTTGTGGCGCTCGCCTAATCAGTCGCCAATCCAGTCCATGTTTCCATATGCAAAAGCTCTTTGATCGGTTTTCTGCCCAGCGCAGCGAGCACATCCTTCAACGGTTTACCCTCGACCGTTGGCACAACATCGCGCGCCGGATAGCCAAACGCAATCGACTGCTGCACCTTATACTGTTCGGGAATACCCAGCAATGGCTTTACGCCTGAGTCCTGGCTAAGTGAGACGACACACGAACCAACACCGTCGGCCCAGGCTGCCAGCAACATATTTTGGATCGTGCGACCGGCGTCGAACTCGGCACGCGCCGCCACCTCGGTGACAACAAGGATCGCAAACGCAGCATCGCGCAGATGGCTCGCATAACCACCAAAGGTGGATAATTGGGCCAAGGTGTCACGCCGCTTGACTAGAATATACTGCCAGAGCTGCGTATTTTTGGCGCTACCAGCCCAGCGGCCCGCCTCAATAATGCGGGCGATAATCGCGTCGTCCACCGGTTCATCGCGGTACTGGCGGATCGATCGCGCTGTTTTAAGCGCTGTGTAAATGTCCATCGTCGATAAATTCTCCCTATGGCAAATGATAAAAATTGACAAGCAAACTTCATCGGTTCTGTAGGCACCCAGGGGGTGCCTACGATTTTAATTTTGTTTATTGGTATACCAGGTCTCAACATGACTACACGAATAAACAATATCCCTGTATCACTGGCCCCAAACATACAGGAGAAGCTTATTAAGCACCACAACAAGCGCAAATGCCCATGCCCAATTGGGGCGATGGGCAGCCGCAAGTGCGACAACGGCGCAGCCAAAGACAATCACTTCCAGGCTAAATTTAAGCGGCGTGGAGAGCGGCACGCTCGCCCGCGGCGAAAGGAAAATCCCCCAGATGACGGCAGCCAGGATCGGCGCGCCCAAGCCAAGGCCAAACTGGCTGAGCCAACTTTGATGCGTGCTAAAGCCCCAATAGCCAAGCGCGGCCAGCATACAAAGCTCCAAAAGAAAGGCAAGGGCGAGATTGATTAATTTTAGCAACGCCATGAATAAATCACTCCTCTGCTTGAACGCGAGTTGGCCTTATTTTAGCAGACAATATGACCAAAATTCATGCTGCACCAAAGATGTATGCATCTAGGAAAGCATTGCGAAATTTGCCCTGCGGATCGTACGTGCGTAGCAGATTTTGGAAGTCTGACAGCTTCGGATAGAGTGCCTGCACGCGGGCGGGTGACATCGTAAACAGTTTGCCCCAGTGGGGGCGAGCATCAAAAGGTGCTAGTTGCTCTTCAAGCAGCGGCAATACTTTTTGGACAGTCGGCCAGTCCTTTTTCCAGGAAAAATGAATACCTATCGAGGCTTGCTGATAGCTGGGGCTCATCCAGAGCGTGTCGGCAGCGATGGTGCGCACCTCGGAAATCAAAAGACAAGGTTCCAACTGTGTTTGTAAACGCTCTACCGCGCGCAAGGCGGCAACAGCGTGCTGGCGCGCCACGAAATACTCGGTCTGTAACTCTTCACCGCTGGCGGGTGTATGATCAATGCGAAAGTGGGGCAAGCGCTCATGCCAAGGGCCGGGAATGCCCATCTGCACCGTGCAAGGGTCGGCTGAGAGGCTAATCAGCGGGTGGCGCGGGACTGGGGCAAGGCTCGCTTCAAAGAAACTGGGGGCCAAGGCCAGCCCGGTTTCGGCGGGGAGGCGGCGCTTTAACCAAACTTGATTTACTCGCCCCTTTTGCCAGTCCGTAAAGAGGCTGACACTGTAAGCACCTGAGACAATCGCGTCAAAATGCTCTTCTAATTGGGCCACGGGTAGGTTTTCATACACCTCTTGCTGCATCGCAAACAGCGGCACGGTGTCAAGCGTCATTTTCGTGATCACCCCCAGGCCACCCAGCCCCACCACAGCGCCAGGAAACTGGTCGGGATTTTGCGCGCGCGAAAGCACGACGACATCACCGTTGGCCGTGACCATTTCCAGCGCGGCCACGGCCGTGGCCAGGTTGCCATTGTTATCACCCGAGCCGTGCGTCGCCGTGGCACAGGCGCCAGCGACCGACACGTGGGGCAACGAAGCCATATTATGCAGCGCAACGCCTGCTTGGTGGAGTTGCAGACCAAGTTGACCATAAGTGATGCCGGGGTTGACGGTGACCGTGCGCCGCGTGTGATCAAAGACCACCGTCTGGTCGAGTTTCTCAAGTGAAATGTGCGTCTCGGTCGTATCGGCGATGTCATTAAAACAATGGCGCGCGCCGATCACTTTCAGCTTGCTACTTCGGCTAATGATAGCTTGGAGTTGCTCGATGGTTGCGGGGTAATGCAAGCTCGTGGCATGAAAGGTAATATTGCCAGCCCAATTATGCGGCTGTGCGGTGGCTTGATTTGTCGTCATGGCATGCTCCGGTTAGGCGGGTGAGTAAGCAAATTAGGGTACTTTGTTTTCAGATTGGCGGCTTGCCGTGGGCGTAGATCTGGTATAGTTGAGCAGAACGGCAACCGCACTGCCCCAAAGTACCAAGGCAACCGCCAGACCGAGCGCCAGCAGACGCATGTTCGCGTTTGCGATCAGCAGGGATGCCGCGACACAGACTAGCACCAATAAGCCGGTGATCGAGTAGAGCGGGATGTGAAATACGCGGGCGAGTGGCAAGAAGTGCAGCCCGACAATCGCCGCAATTACCACCGGAATCAGCAAGGGACGATTAGCACGTGCGAGTCCGATGGCGGCAACCGCGATGGCGATCACCTCGACACCGAATATAAGCGCAAACCATTTCCCAGCCGCTCGGCCTTGACGGGCGCCTTGTGCGGCATCCGGCGCCGGCCAGCGTTTTGCAGCAGCAATGAAGCGGGCCACACTAAAGCCGGTGAGGGCGACGGTCACCAACGTCAAAATACCATACACCCACGCTGGTGCCTGCGGCCAGTTTATCAGCGCGGCAAAGGCCCAATAAGTCCCGAAAAAGGTCAAGATCCCCGCACCAATCGCGGCGCCCCGTGCCATTGCTCGTGTGATTGATTGTTCTTCCATCGCTTCGAGCACCTCGTAATTTTCTCGCTATACGGGTCTGATAATCGAATTTCTAGGGTGAGCAGTGCCTGGCAATTGATTTCAAAACTGTCGTCGACCGACCTGACAGGACGTTCGGCGAGCGTTCGGCTGCCCTTCGACGAGCTCAGGGCACGGGCGGTGAGCTTGTCGAACCGCATGCCGAAGTCTCAGTCGAGCCGTGAGCCTTTTCCACCTGTCAGGCGTCGACCTGAGCTCTGCCGAAGGTCTCGACCCCTAGATCCTGATTGATTTGGAATGGCCTAAGTCGTTCGTTATACGACCAAGCACGACTAAAGTCGTCACTATGACTTATCCCTCATGGATGCGCCCCAAATTTAGGGAGAAAATCTTCCTGGAAGCGGTCAGGCGCCCGCTGGTTAACGAACCAATCTTTGACCGCTTCCAGGAAGATCGGCCGCTCCCTAAATTTGGGGACGCCCCTGTTTCCTGATTGCTGCTCGACTCGACAGGAGACGAGCATACATCCAAATCGTTGATTAGGTCGAGGGCTGATTCCAGGACATAGCCTCGCCGCGCACGAGTTTGGCGCGTAGTTCGTAACGGCCCGGCCACTCGACCGGCAGATC
>JBBQBY010000348.1:0-7461 GCA_038318235.1 Caldilineales bacterium | reverse complement strand
TGCCGAAAAGGCGATGTCCGCCTCGTTGGCCGAAGCCGATGCCATGGTCGAAGCGCTGGAACGTAACCAGGTGGCTTTTAACCTGGGCACCAACCGGCGCTGGTCACCCGAATATGACCGCATGAAAGAAGTGATTGATAGAGGAGAATTGGGTGCCCTGAAGACAATTATCTGTTATAACACGGGCACACTTTTTAACATGGGCAGCCATTACCTGGATCTGGCCTTGCGCCTGAACAGCGACCAGCCGGTGGCCTGGGTGCAGGCGAATTTGCGCGCCAATGATGATATTTTTGATGGTGATCTGCTGCGCGCAGACCCGGTGGGCGAGGGCATTGTTCACTTTGCCAATGGCGTCACGGCCTATATGTTGGTGACACCACGCAGCAGTGACTATGAAGTGATCTGCGAAAATGGCGCGCTCACAGCCTATGTGGACGGCCTGGAATGGCAATTGCGCCAGCGGACGCCGGTCGATCCGCATGGTCATACTGGCTTTTTGCCGCGCCCCTTCACCGAGCCGGAGCCGGCCAGCGCCACCTTGCGTCTGATCGAAGACTTGGTGCAGGCATTGGATCGCGGCGAACCGACTACCCGCTGTGGGCCACGTGTGGCCTTGGCCAGCACCGAACTGATCTTTGCCTTTATCGAATCACACCGCCGCGGTGGGGCGCGGGTTATCCTGCCATTACACGAGCGCAGCCTGCGCCTACAACGGAACGCAACGCCGCACAAGCCCAAATTTCAAGCCTAGAGGATGGTCATGCCTGTTATCGATTTTGCCAATTCCTATATGACCTGGTTTCCCAAAGGCCCAGGCAATATCGCCCGCATTCAACTAGATGCCGCCTGCACGCTGATCAATGAGCAGAGCGGCGCTAGCGAGACTTTCTATTTGATCGCCCCCTGTCGTGCCGAACGCATGTATCTGGATGAACCCCTCTTCCAGATGCCCAATTACGAATTTTGCGGCATCTGGTCGGCGGATGAGTTTTTGATTATGCGCACCCACTGGGTGAGCGCACGCGACAATCGCGAACATGGCGTTTATCACGCGCGCTGGGAAAAAATTTGCCTGGATCTGCGCCATTTTCCCCAAACGCGGCAGTTAACCGACGATGCCCAGATCGTCGAAGCAACCTTGGAAAACTTGCCATTGGTGGCGCGCACAATCCTGCATGATCCGGCGTATGGTAGACGCGCAATCCTCGAATATCCGATCAAGACGATGAATTTGATGCAAGCACCGCCGCGTTTTCAGGTGGACACCGGGCCATTGATTGTCCCCGATTTCGCCGCGGCAACTGCCCACGCGATTGAGCAATTTGAACTGGCACATGTGGTTTATCATGGCTTTGACAAGGCCGAGTTTATCCTGCGCAAGCCCGTTGCCTTGCCTGAGCCGACCACTGATTACAGCGTGGTGCAAGTGATGGCGGCGCAGAACGAGATCTGGTGCGCCAACCCATTTTCTGGAGAAAAAGCATGACCGCTACATATCGTGTTGCCATCATCGGCACAGGCCGCATGGGCGGCCTGATCGACGACGAGATCGAGCCGGGCAACTATACCAAACCATACAGCCATTTCTGTGGCTATCAGGCCATCGCTGAGACCGAAGTCGTCGCCGTCGCCAACCGCGGTGCGGAACGTCTGCAACGCTTCGCCGCGCGTTTTGGCCTGACCAACACCTATCTTGACTATCGTGAAATGATCGAAAAGGAACGACCCGATATTGTCAGCATCACCACGCCTTCTTTCGCGCGCGCCGAACCAATCATCTTTGCCGCCGAGCATGGGGTGCGCGGGATCTACGCCGAAAAAGGGCTGTGTGCTTCCCTAGCCGAAGCTGATCGGATTGTGGCCGCCTGCAAAGCCAACAATGTGGTCTTTAACTGGGGCGCCTCGCGGCGGCATCATGATGGCTACAAACGGCTGCGCGACGCGATTTTGGCGGGCGGGATTGGTGAGCCGCACTATGCCACCATGTATTTCTATACTGACTTGATTAAACATCACCCACACACCCTAGATCTAGTGGCGATGATGTTTGGTGACCCTAAGCCGCTGTGGGTAGAAGGGCGGCTGATCGAGCCGAATGATCCGTTTGACCCCAACCCGCGCCGCCCACATCCGATCTTTGATCACAATCACCGCCGTTTTGTCCCACCGCCGGGCTATGAGATCGCCGATCCAATGGTTGGCTTTTTCCGCGTCGGTTACGCAGGTGGCGCCGAAGGGATCTTTGTGCCACGGCGCGGCTCCTTTGATATCGACGTGCATGGCAGCGAGGGTCGGGCGATTGCCTGGGAAAATGGCGACGATTTTCGCATCCGCCGCACGAACGCAAAAACGCACACCAGCGAAGAACTGATCATCCGCCCCAGCGGTGAAAGCCCAACCATCTGCACGATCCGCGATATCATCCGTGAATTGGAAACCGGCGAGCGCACCGCCGGTAACATTGACATCAGCATGCAAAGCGTGGAAGCCCAGTTTGGCCTGGCCCATTCGCATTTGCAAGGTGGTACGCGCGTGACGTTGCCCGTGCTGGATCGGACGCTCTATATTCCGGGGGGGTGAGGCCGCGCGGCCTCACCCCCGGCCCCTCTCCTGAACGATAAGGCTGTTTCAGAAGAGGGGAGACAAACGTGTGGCTTTACTCCGACTCCCCTCTCTCCTGAACTCTGACCTTTGATTCAGGAGAGAGGGCCGGGGGGTGAGGCCGCGCATTCATCAACAGAAAGTACACATCAATGACCACGATCAAACTCAACAACCTTAACGTTCACCTGGGTGAGCCGATCCAGGTGACTTCGAGCATCAGCCACGGGTGGTTTCCGTCGCTGGCGCGCTTCCCGACCGGCGAATTGTTGCTCGCCTATTCATTGGCGGCGGATACGAATGAGAATGGCCTGGATATTTCCGGTTATATGCTCTCGCGCGATAACGGCCAATCGTGGAGCCCGCGCTACGATATCTTGCCCGAGCACCAGCAGATGATCTTTATTCCCCAGGCCGATGGCGCGCTGTTTGCCTTGCCTGCGTATTTGTATGCCAAGACGCCCGATGATCAGCATAACTTTCACGGCGCGGCCACGCGCTTTGAGCAAGGGGGGCGACGCGTTGTCTTTGAGCCAGAAGGCGTCCACCTGGTCGACTGGCCCTGGCCGGTGGATATTTTGCCCAATCCGCACCGGGATAACTATCATCGGGTTAACTTTTGTTTTGATGGCGACGCCCTGCAAATTGACGGACGGCTGATCGCCACGCTCTATGGTGCTAAAGCCGGCGAGCCGTTCTATCAGGTGGTGGTGGCGACATCGGAAGATGGTGGGCGCACTTGGCGCTATCTGGCTACGGTGGCCGGGCCAGAAATTGTTCCTACCGCAGAACCACGTGGTCATGGTCCGGGTGAACCCTCGTTGGTGCAACTGGCCAGCGGTGAATTGATGTGTGTTATGCGCATGGGGGGCGGGGCAGCCTTCCATTTGCGCCGCAGCTACAGCAGCGACAATGGGCGCACCTGGTCTGTGCCCGATGTGCTGCCAGCCTACAGCGTTGAACCGAGCCTGAAGCGCCTGAATAATGGCGTTCTTGCGCTTTCGACGGGCCGACCGGGCATCTTCCTCTGGCTGGCGAACGACGCACGCGGGGAAGTCTGGCAGAGTATTGATTTATTAGCCCATCACAACAGTTGGGCGCCCGATGCCACCTATCGCATTACACCGGAACAGACCACGGCCTATACCGAACTGATTGAAATTTCGCCCAATCGCGTGCTGATTGCCTATGATCGCACACCCTTTGGCTGGGCGCCCACCACGGCGGATTCGGGCGAACGCAACCGAATTTTCCTGCTCCCGGTGGAAATTGAACGTGTTTGACGACAGCGCGGCTTTCCCGTACAATCATATTTACTGACCAAAGGATGCTCGCTTTTCCCCTTTAGACTTGGTTTGACAGAGACAACTCTGCGCCTGTGAAATTCGTTGACCGCTAGTTGTTTGACCATTTAATTTTTTAGAAATTTGGTAACTACTAACCCCACCCTAACCCTCCCCAAACGAGGGAGGGGACTGTCACGGGGATGACTATGCTGGATGGACAGAAGAGAACCTAGCTTCCTTCGCTTGATGGTCTCTTCCCTTACCAGGGGAGCAGGAGCCAGTGGGCGCGGGTGGGGTTAGTAGTTACGAAATTTGCTCGCCACGATCTTGTGACAGACTAAATGGCTAGACCGCTAGTTTTGCATTCATTCGCACCCGTTTCCAGTGAAAGGACAAAAGCTCTATGGCAAAGCAATTGAATCGTCGAGAATTTATGCAGTGGACGGCGCTCGGCGCAGGCGCGGCCTTGCTGGCCGCTTGTGCACCGGTGGCGCCTGGTGGCGCACCGGCTGCCGCACCCGCCGCGGGTGGGGCGGCGGCATCAACCGGCGGTGGGACCTTGGTCTTCGGTTATGCGCAGAAGACGACCTATGGCAATTTTTGCGT
This sequence comes from Caldilineales bacterium, assembly GCA_038318235.1. Lineage (GTDB taxonomy): Bacteria > Chloroflexota > Anaerolineae > Caldilineales > Caldilineaceae > JAPLGZ01. The sequence goes on along the minus strand of JBBQBY010000348.1, from coordinate 2,965 downwards.
GCCGTGGAACTATGCGGGCACGCAAGATGTCTACTCACGCCGCTTGACCTATAGTGGCCTGATCCAGTGGAACAACGACTATAGCGATTTTCTGCCCGATCTGGCCGAAAAGTGGGAATTTGACGGCAACAAGTGTACTTTTACCCTGCGCAAAGACGTTAAATGGCATGATGGCCAGCCGTTTACCGCCGATGATGTGATCTTCACTTACCTGATTGTCGGCAATAAGGATTCACTCTGGACGAGTCCTGAGAATCTGGTGAGCATGGTGGTTGGCTTTAAGGAGTATCATGACGGCACCGCGAAGGAGATCAGTGGCATCACGAAAACTGATGATTTTACGGTCGTCTTTGAACTGACCGATCCGTATCGTCGCCCTTTCCTCAACTCGATTGCCTCCTACGTCATCGACCCGAAGCATCTGCTGAGCGACAAACCATTGGCGGAATTGTTGCCAAACGAAGGGCTATGCAAAACCCCGTGGGCACTTGAACAAGGGATCGGTACCGGCCCGTTCAAAGTCGCCAAGTATGTGCCCGACCAGTACGTGGAGTTTGCGCGCAACGACGATTATTACCGGGCCAAGATGAAGTTGGATAAGATCATTTACACGGCGTATACCGATGGTCAGGCGCAGGCGGCGGCGTTGGAAAGTGGCGAATGCCATGTGGGCACAGTTCCACCAAGTGAATACCCGCGCTTTAAAGAGATGACCCATGTCGATGTCGTACTCAGCCCCAGCTTGGCGAACACGGCCTTCTTCTTGAACTTTACCACGATTGACAAGAAAGTGCGGCAAGCGATGTGGTGGGCCATCGATCGCGAGGCGATTGTGCAGTCATTTTATCACGGCGCGACCACGGTGCCAGGCGCGATCTTTGAATATGGTGGTTATGGCGTCGGGCCTGATGTGCCGCAATATACCTATGACGTTGAGAAAGCCAAGGCCCTACTAAAAGAAGCCGGCTGGGATGGCAGCCGCAAATTGCGCTTTATGGTCGAATCGGTCGAGCCGGCCAACGAACCACTCTACTCGCTGGTGTTGGGGTATTGGAAAGCAGTCGGCATCGACGTTGAGTATCAGGTGGTGGGCGCCGATTATGGCAATGTCGAGTTGGATAAAAATGGCACCGATATCCTCTTCAGCGGCCAGGTGTGGGGCGCGGATGCGAGTGATGGCGCCAACTATTATTTGAATGCGCCGGACAAGTTCCCCTTCGTCGATGTGCCCGAAGCACCCCCCATCGTCAAAAAGATTAGCGTCTCTGAAAACTCAGACGAGATCAAGGAAGGTGTCTTTGCGTTGCAAGCGCTGGGTTCCGACGTGGTCAGTGTGATCCCGATTGCCCGCAGCCCCGGCATCTGGGTGATCAACAAAAAAGTCAAGGGCGGTCTGCACCCGGTCTACGCTTTGTGGACGCGCAACGACTGGCAATGGGAAAATATTACGGTTGAGGCGTAGGTCTAGAAGAATAAGTAAGTAGTAATGGGTAAGTAGTAATGGGTAAGTAGCCACTGGCAAACCGTCATTTCTGCGCGAAGAATACGGCGTCTAATTACTACTTACTCAATTACTACTTACCCATTACTACTTACTCAATTACTACTTACCCATTACTTGTCACTTTAGACTTAGGCATACAAATACACGGAATACACGATGACTCGCTACCTCTTACGCCGCCTGTTCTGGATGATCCCGCTGCTCTTTGGCATTACAGTGATCAACTTTACTGTCTATGCCCTAGCGCCGGGTGATCCGGTCTCGGCCATGCTGACGCCGGAAGAGTTTCATAGTGTGACGAAAGAACAGTTGGCCGCGCGCCGTGCGGCCCTGGGGCTTAATCAGTCGATTCCGGTGCGCTACGTGCTCTGGCTGCGCGAAGTCTTGCGCGGCAACCTGGGCACGTCAATCTTGTTCCGCCTGCCCGTCGCCCAGATGATCGGGCGCGGCATTGGCAACACGATTAGTCTAGTTGGGCTGGCGCTGCTCATCTCGACCCTGGGCGGCATTCTGCTGGGGATGCTATCGGCCCTGCGCCCCTATTCGCGGCTGGATTATGCGCTGACAGCTTTTGCCTTTAGCGGGACGGCGATGCCTGGTTTCTTCCTTGGGCTATTGTTGATCTATGTGATCGCGCTCAAACTGCATCTGCTGCCCACCGGCGGCATCTCTTCCCCCGGTGTGGACACGTTCAGCGATTACCTGCGCCACATGATCCTGCCGGTCATCGCGCTTTCCTATGAAACCCTGGCCGGCCTGATGCGTTACACCCGTTCGAGCATGCTAGAGGTGCTGCACCAGGAATATGTGACGACCGCGCGCGCCAAAGGGCTGAAAGAATGGACCGTGATCATCCGGCACACCTTTCGCAATGCGTTACTGCCAATTATCACGATCCTCAGTTTGCGGATCCCGGCATTGGTGGGTGGCTCCGTGCTGATCGAGACGGTCTTCAACTATCCGGGGATTGGCTTGCTGATTGTGCAGGCGACCAAAGGGCTAGATTATCCTTTGCTGATGGGCGGCGTGTTGGTCACCACCACCGTGGTGCTGCTTAGCAATCTGGTGGCTGATTTGGCCTACGGGGTGGCCGACCCGCGCATCCGATACGAATAAACGCGGACATTGTACGCCATTATGCTCCTGGGTTAACAAGTCATGGGCATTGGCGTCACTGTATTGGCTGACTGTGGGCAACCTACGCTCCACAATAAACTTTACGGACAAACGTTTCTATGGCCCAACAATCTTTAGTCGCGGTCGGACGCAACCCTGCAGAGCTACGTTTCACCGCTGGTGAAACGCCAGGACGCCGCGCCTGGCGTCGCTTTCGCCGCCACAAACTGGCGATGGTTGGCGTAGCGTTTTTGGGCGTGATGATTCTAGCCGCATTGGCCGCGCCCCTGGTCGCCGGGCGCGATCCCATTGAGATGGATGCGCGGCACGCCATGGCCGCACCGA
>JBBQBY010000347.1:0-7499 GCA_038318235.1 Caldilineales bacterium | reverse complement strand
CTGATGGACAAGTATGACTCAACCGTCTTTGATCCAGCCAAGGCCAAGGCGATCTTCGAAAAGAAGGGTTATGTGATGGGCAGTGATGGCTTCTATGCCAAAGATGGCAACCATCTCAAAGCCGATGTCCTGCTTAAGTCTGAGGATCCGATCTTGCCAGCCCTGATCATCGGCGCTTTGCAAGATGTTGGGATCGATGCGGCCCCGCGCGCCCTGGCCGATGCTGCCTATTTTGACGCCCGCAGCCGGGGGAATTTCGACATCGAAACCGCCCATGTGGCTTGCGGTAGCGTGGTTGAACCCTATGATGAGTTGAACAATTTGAATAGCCGCTGGATCAAGCCAATTGGCGAACTTGCTCCGAACAACATCTGGGGTTGGAAAAACGCTGACTATGACAAGATCGTCAACGAAATGCAGACGATTGCCCCTGGCGACCCCAAGGAGCATGAGTTGTTCCGCAAGGCGTTAGAGATCCGTTTGAAGGAATTGCCGATCCTCTCGTTGACCCAACAACAACGCGTGGTGCCCTATACCACCCAATATTGGACCAACTGGCCCACCGCGACCAATGACTACCATCAACCACCAAACTGGTGGCAAAACTTCTTGATCCTGGTCGTCAATATCAAGCCGGCTGGACAATAGTCAGAAACTGCCTTAATCCCTAGCTTCGCTTCCTGCTTCATTTGACGGAGGAAGCGAAGCTAGGCAGTTCCCTGCCGTGACCAAACACTCTGTCGGCAGTTTATGCAGCAGGGCGTTTGGTCACGGCAGGTTTGTATAGGTTATTTTATCGATAGAGAGAAAAAAATGAATGTTCAATATGTGCTCAGGCGGCTTGGCATCTTCTTCCTGGTTATCTGGGTCGCTTCAACCTTGAATTTTATTATTCCGCGCCTTGCCCCTGGTGATCCGATGTCGGCGATTATCGGCAAGATGCAGGCTCAGGGGGCACAGGTAGCTAACAGCGCGCAGATCATCGCCCTGTTCCGCGAACGTTTTGGCTTGGGTGATCCGGTTTATGTCCAATACGGCAAATATTTGTGGGCGTTGGCGCACCTCGACCTGGGTTACTCGATCGCATTTTTTCCGGCGAAGGTGACGGATATTGTCCGCAGTGCGCTGCCCTATACGATCGGTCTGCTCACTGTCACCACCTTGATCACCTTTACATTGGGCGTCTTTGCTGGCGCCTTGCTGGTCTGGCATACGACACCCCGTTTGGCGAAGTATGTGATCACGTTCTTTATGCTGCTCGCGCCGATCCCCTATTATTTGCTGGCGATCATTTTTGTCTCGGTACTGGCTTTTTCACTTGGCCTTTTTCCCTACAGTGGTATCGTTTCTGTCGGACGTTTGCCCAGCCAGGGCTTTGATCTGAGCTATATCATCGACATCATTTACCACTCAACCCTGCCCGCGCTCTCGATCATCATTGCTGGCGTCGGCGGCTGGATCCTGGGTATGCGCGGGATGATGGTGACGGTGCTCGGTGAAGATTATCTTACGTTGGCCGAAGCGAAGGGCTTGCGCGACTGGAAAATTTTCTTCTCGTATGCCATGCGCAACGCTATGCTGCCCCAATTTACTGGGCTAGCGATTAGCTTAGGTTATGTTGTTTCGGGCGCAACGATTGTTGAATTAATCTTTTCTTATCCTGGCATGGGCTATCGCTTATTCCAAGCCATTAACACGAATGACTTTCCCGTGATCCAAGGCATTACCTTCTTTTTGGTTGTCTCGATCGCCGTTGCTATTCTTGTGATCGATCTGATCTACCCCAAACTCGATCCGCGGATTACCTATAATAGGAGATAGTGCATGACGATTGCCGCTGTACCCGACGCCATTCAGGCTGGGCCTGCCACCCAGGCGTCACCCCAATTATGGAGCAATATTCGCTATTGGTTGGGCAACTGGAAACTTACCATCGGGTTGTTTCTGATCATCGGGCTGACCGTCGTCAGCATTGCTGGCTCGTTCATGATCGATTTTAGTCGCACACGCGTCGGCTCCGGCCCCTTTAATGCAAAACCTTCCGCCGAATATATCCTAGGCACCGACAACGTAGGGCGCGATATCTGGGCTTTGATGATCCACGGCGTTTACCCATCGCTCAAGGTCGGCCTGATCGCGGGTGTGCTTGGCACTTTGGTAGGCGTTGTATTAGGCGTTGTCGCTGGCTACTACGGGGGCTGGGTTGATACAGTGATCAGCACAGCCGCCGATATTTTTCTCACCATTCCTTCGCTTTTAATTCTGATCGTTTTAGCCGCCTATATTCGCACGACCACGATTGAATTTACGGCGCTCGTCATTGCTCTCTTCGCCTGGGCCGGGCCAACGCGCTTGATCCGCTCGCAAACCCTCAGTTTGCGTGAGCGCCCTTTTATCCCGCTGGCCAAACTTTCTGGGCAGAATGATTTTGAGATCGCGATCAAACAGATCCTGCCCAACTTGTTACCGTACATCATGGCCGGCTTTGTCGGCGCTGTATCGGGGGCGATTCTTTCGCTGGTTGGTATCCAGATCTTGGGGCTAGGCCCACTTTTTACCCCTAATCTTGGCATGATCTTGCAAGCCGCGTATGTCGGCGCGGCGATCTTCCGCGGTATGTGGTGGTGGTGGGTGCCACCGACGGTGACCCTGATGGTGATTTTTATCAGTCTGTTTCTGATCAGTGTCGCACTGGATGAATTGGCCAATCCCCGCTTGCGCGAACGGGCCAAGTAGACGATCGGCATGTTGGGAAATTATAGTGACGAATAAGTAATAAGTAATAAGTAATAAGTAATAAGTAATAAGTAATAAACTAATAAGTAACGATTAATGTCCGTGTGATACATTGATCTCATCTGCGGCCATCATTAACAATTACTTATTACCTGTTACTTATTACTTATTTGCCCGGTTGTGTAATTGGGAAGGTACGTAATGACGATTGATGAAACGCCTGCACTCCAGGTTGAAAATTTGCGGGTTTACTACTGGACCAGTCGCGGACCAGTCAAAGCCGTAGATGATGTTAGCTTTACAATTCAGCGCAACGAACGTTTTGGTTTTATCGGCGAGAGCGGCTGTGGCAAAACTACCACGATCATGGCGATTTTGCGCCTGATCAAGAAGCCCGGCAAGATTGAAAGCGGGCGCATCCTGTTGAATGGCCAAGATATTGTCGCCATCAACAAAGAAGAGATGCGCCAGACGCGCTGGAGTAAAATTTCGCTGATCCCGCAAGGCGCGATGAATTCGCTGAACCCAATCATGCGCGTGCGCGACCAACTGGCGGATGTGATCGTGACCCACAAAGGGCCTGTGCCCAGCGCAGATTTGCGCGCCGACATCAATGCCTTGCTTGATATGGTCGAGTTGCCGGCCAGGGTGGCTGACATGTATCCGCATGAACTGAGCGGCGGCATGAAACAACGCGTCTGCATCGCGATGGCTACGGCCTTGGAACCAGAACTGATCATCGCCGATGAGCCGACCAGCGCGCTGGATGTGGTGGTGCAAAAAGCGGTTATGCAAACGCTGATCGGCGTCCAAGAACGGCTGGGCGCATCAATGATCTTGATCGGGCACGATATGGGACTCACGGCTCAGGTGTTGGATCGCGTGGGTGTGATGTATGCTGGCAAGTTGGTGGAAGTAGCCTCGATCCGCGAGTTGTATCATACGCCGCAACATCCGTATACGCAGGCGCTGATCGCCTCTTTGCCGTCGGTGCGTGAAAAGAAACGCGGCGGTGGGATTCCGGGTTTGCCACCTTTTCTGCTCAACCCGCCCTCTGGCTGTCGCTTTCACCCGCGCTGTCCGCATGCCTTCGACACCTGCCGAACGGTCACGCCCGAACTGCTTGAAGTGCAACGCGACCATCTAGCTGCCTGTCACCTCTATGATCAAGAGCCTGCCAATTGGAATAAAGCCCATGCCAACACCTCTATTTGAACTACGCAACCTGACAAAAATCTATGGCGGCGGCTTGTTAGGTCGCCAAGCGTCGGCGGCGCTCGACAACTTCTCGCTGACCTTTTACGAGGAAGAGCCAAAGATCACCACAATCGCTGGTGAGAGTGGCAGCGGCAAGTCGACGTTGGCGAATTTAGCCTTAGACTTCATCCACCCAACCGAAGGGCAGATTTTGTATAAGGGTAAAGATCTCGGCAAGATGTCGCGCACGGAGCGCTTCAATTTTCGCCGCGAGGTGCAAGCGATTTTTCAGGATCCCTTTGGCACCTATAACCCCTTCTACAAGGTCGACGCCGTCTTTGATACCGTGATTGGCAAGTTTAAGCTGGCCCACGGCAAGCAAGAAGCACTTAAGATCACGTGGGAAGCGCTCGAAGTGGTGGGGTTGCGCCCGAATGAGATTTTGGGCAAATATCCGCATCAACTTAGCGGTGGTCAACGGCAACGGATCATGGTGGCGCGCGCTTTTCTGCTCAAGCCGCGCTTGATTGTGGCCGACGAACCGGTCTCGATGGTCGATGCTTCGTTACAGGTGCGCATTTTAGATATCTTCCGCAATTTGAAAGAGAATTACGGTATTTCGTTTCTCTATATTACCCACGATCTGTCAACCGCCTATCAGATCAGCGACGATATCTACGTCCTTTACAGTGGTTCTGTGATGGAAAATGGCAATGTCGATGATGTAATCCAGGATCCGCATCATCCGTATACGCAATTGCTGGTCAGTTCGATTCCCGTGCCCGATCCAGACATCCGTTGGGAAGGGCGTACCACCTCTTCGGCGTCGGAGGTGGTGATAAAAATGGCGAACAATGGCTGCAAATTCTACCAACGCTGTCCCCACGCCATGGATCGTTGTACGGTGAGCCCGCCGCCAGCCTACCCTGTGGGCGCGAATCAATTTGCTGCGTGTTATCTCTATGCCGACACGCAGATCGCTGTGGCTGCGCCTGACCTACCGCGGGTGGGGCAGGCTGTATAATCTTCGAGCAAAATTCAGGCTCTATTCAATTAGCGTCTCACCCATAGGGCATACAAATAGACTTGGCATCCATATTTTTCGTCTGCGCGGGTTTTAACTGTGCTTGGCTAATTTACGACCTTTGGTAGGCTTGTGTATTTGGGCCTGTCCATTTAAAACAATCACCCAATCTGTAGCCAGATTGGGTGATTGTTTTAAATACGGGATGGGAGCAGTGCAATGCAATCGCACTGAGGGTTAGGGTGGGGTTTATGTGGCTCTGCGTAACATAAGTTACAAGTGTAGGGGCGTGCAAATCTATCCGTTTTATGGGGCAATCGTCGCTTGTTCTTTGCGCGAGTGACCATCTTTGGGCCAGGTAAAGCGAAAGGTCGCCCCATGTCCTTCGCTAGATTCGACGTGGATGGCGCCCCCTTGGTTTTCTACAATCTTCTTGACAAGCGCCAGACCCATCCCACTGCCTTCGACCTGATCGCGTGGTTTCAAGGTCTGGAAAAGCTCAAAGATCCGGGTGTGGTATTGCTCGGCAATGCCTGGGCCATCATCGCTGACCGAAAATTCAACATAGGCGCCCTGCGCCTGCGCCGTGATCGATGCGTGGCCGTTGGGGCGCGCGTGGTGCTTGACCGCATTGTTGATCAGGTTGCGTAACACCACTTCCAGCAGCACGCGGGCCGTCGTCAGGGTGGGCAGGGACTCATCGACTTGGATGGCGAACCCAACCGGCGGCATCAGCTCCTCGACCAATTCTGTCACCAGCGCCCGCGTGTCCACCTTTTGGGGGGCGTGGGGAAGCCGCCCGGCCCGTGAATAGGCGAGCAGGTCATCCAGCAGCTTGCCCATGCGTTTGACGCGCCCCAGCAGTTTGGTCAGATGCGCCTGGGAAACGGTGGACAAGATACCCACCGCGTCGTCCGTAATAAAGTTGGCAAGGAGTTCGATGGCGCGTAGGGGCGCTTTGAGGTCGTGCGAGGCCACATAGGCGAATTGGTCTAGATCGCGGTTGCTGCGCGCCAGTTCAGTGGTGCGCTCGGCCACGCGTTGCTCCAACGTCGCATTGAGTTGCTGTAGCCTAGCCTCGCTGGCATACACCTGGTCTTCCGTTGCTTTGCGCGCCAGGGTAACCGCCAACAAATTGACCACCGCCGCTAAGAAGTCGATCTCGTAGGTAGTAAAGGCGTGGAACTGCCGGCTATACGCGCTCAACACCCCATACGGGCCGTCGTGTCCCGGAATGACGAGACTGATACCGCTGACGATGGCCTGGGCCAGGATCCGCGGCGCCTGCGGAAAGCGGGTTTCCGTCTGGTAATTTTCCACTACCACCGGCTTGCCGACCCGCAACGTATAGGTAAGCTGCGCATCGCTGCTCAGCGCAAGGCTGGCCTCGTCAGTTGCGTCCACCGGCCAGCCGACGCCGGCTTTCTGTTGCCAATGTTTGCCGTCTGCTTGTAGGGCCAGCACCTCACTGAACTCCAGATTCAGGATGGCGGCTATACGCGTCACCGCTTCGGCCCAGAGCAAATCTAGATCGCCCCCTTGCAGCGCTTGCCGGCTCAACTCGGCCACGACACTCTGCTGGATGCGCAGTTTTAGTTCGTGGTCGGCGCGTTTTAATTCGCTGATATCCACAAAGGTGATCACGACGCCCTCGACCATATTCGCCACCGTACGGTAAGGGAAGATGCGCAGGATGTACCAGCGGCCCTCGGTATTTTGCTCGATCTCTTCCACCCCGATTAGCGTTTCCAACACGTGCGCGGCTACTCCCGGCAGATTTTGTTGGTGAAGGCGATGGGCGATATGGGCGAAAGGGCGTCCCAGATCAGCGTCGATTAGATGGAAGAGGGTGGCAGCCGGCGGGGTGAAGCGTTTGATGCGCAACCCTCGATCCAAGAAGATCACGCCCACGTCGGTCGCCGCTATCAGGTTTAAGAGATCGCTGTTGACGCGCCCCAACTCCACAATCTTAAATTTTAACTCGGCGTTCGTGGTAAAGAGCTCTTCATTGATCGACTGCAATTCTTCTTTGCCGGTCTCCATCTCCTCGGTTGTCGATTTCATTTCCTCATTCATCGAGAGCAGTTCTTCGTTGCTGGCGCGCATCTCTTCGCGCGCCGTATCAAATTCTGCATTCGTTGCACGCGACCGCTGTTTGGTGCGCTCCAACTCCTCCACCAACTCCAGGTTGAGAGCATTGGTATGGGCCGCCTCCGCCGTTGCGTCCGCTGACGCTACCGTCGTTTCGCTGATAGACTCTTCACTCTCATCGAAGATCACCAGCGCATAGCCTTGCAGCTCGGCCTCGCGCGCGGGCAAGACGTGCAGACCGACGCGCCGGTTTTCGCCATTCAATTGGATGCGCATAGGCGGCACGCGCAGCGACCTTTGCTTTTCCAGTGCCCCATAGAGCGCACCGGTGAGTTCAGGCCGCAGCTCTGGATGAATGCATTTGAGCAGATTCTGGGTCGGTTCGCCGCCCGGTTGTTGCAGATAACGGCCAGCATGTTCCGAGAGATGGACAATCGTGTAGTCGGCGTTG
>JBBQBY010000346.1:0-7502 GCA_038318235.1 Caldilineales bacterium | reverse complement strand
AGACTTTGTGGGAATGACCAGCATGTTGTTCCAGACCGCCGTGCCTTGCTTGCCCCCTTCAACCGGTGCCGCCGGATATAACATGGTGAACCAATTCAGATCGGGCACGTCATTGCGCAACTGACCATATGACCAGGGGCCATCCACTGCCATGGCTGCCTTGCCTTGCATAAACTCTTGCCAATCTTGCCGTTCTGGCGTGATCGGCTTGGAAACTTTGCTTTTGTTGAGCATATCTAGTGTCCAATTCAGCCCGTTGACCGCGGCATTCTTGTCATTAAAGCCAACCCCGTTTTCAACCCCGTCGCCATTTTTGGAGTAGAAACTGACGCCATGACAACTTGCCCACGCACTCAACGCCGAGGCATCTGGCTTGGGCACCATAAAGCCGGACTGGCTGACATCATCCCCATCCATGATCGTCAAAGCCTTGGCCGCATCGGTAAAATCGTCCCATGTCCATTTGGCAATTTCATCTGGGTCGGTTGTGATGCCGGCGGCTTTAAACAGGTCAAGATTGTAAAAGATTTGACTGCTGTCCGGCCCTTCGCCGGGAATCCCATATTGGGCTGGCCCCTTGACGGCTTGGGAGAGCGCACCCGTAATAAATTTGTCGGGCGCCAGGTCCGCCGTTTTGTCGGTAAAGGGTTTCAGATCAAGCAGCGCGCCTTTGTCAAAAAAGTCTCTGGCCCAATAGACTGAGCTATGCATCACATCGGGCGTATCGTCGGCGGCATGGGCGGATAAAAATTTGCGAAAATATTCTCCGAAGGGCACGTTTTGGTAATTGAGTTCCAAATCGGGTTTCTTCTCTTTCAGTGCCGTGGGCAGGCGTTCAAAGAGCTTCTGCAACACAGGGCTGCCTGCTGGCCCCCACCAATCCCAATAGGTAATCGTTGCGCCCGCAGCGCCAGGCGCGGCCGCTCCGCCACCCGCTGGTGCAGCCGCCGGCGCGCAAGCCGCGAGTGCGCCAACGCCAATCAGGGTTGCGGAAAATGTCAGGAACTTTCTGCGACTTAGTTTATTCTCGGTGATATTCATGAGCTTATCCTTTTTTGAACGAAAAACGGCTAAATACGGTGAACAATCGCAACGAGGTAACTTGCACGCGAATATATCAGTTATTCCACTGATTGTCAAAGCCTTAAAAAAGCCCAGTTATGGCCTTGATCAGCCTTTGCCTTTAAGCGAAGCATTAGGGCACAATAACCGCATACCCTGAATCACTTTTCACCATACCAGAACATGACCTGAAAGGACAACGAACGATGGCTGCTCAAAATGCAACGGCCAAAATCACCGAAGTTGAACGAATTTTGCTAATCGTCCCCTTTGTCGAACGTGTGCAGCGCGAGATGGAGCGCGCCCGTATTCACCGCTGGTCAGAAGTTGAGGTGATCCGCATCCAGACCGACGCCGGGATTGTCGGTTATGGCGAGACGATCCAGAATTATACCTGGGGGCGCGTCGATCTAGACGCGCGTGTGATCAACCGCTCGCCCTTTGAATTGATGTGGGACGACAGCTTGGGCGCAGGTTTACAAATGGCGCTCTTTGACGCCGCGGGCAAGCTGGCTGGCGTGCCGGTCCATCAATTGCTTGGCAAACAGTGCCGCACATGGTGTCCGCTCTCTTTCTGGGATCACGATATGGCGCCGGAGAAATATGAGATTGAGGCCAAGAAGGCGGTGGAACTGGGCTATACATCGATCAAGATCAAGGCGCGCCCCTGGTTTGATGTCTACGAAACAGTCAAGCGGATTAGCGCGGCGACGCCAGATTATTTCTGTATTGACGCTGACTGGAACGACTTTCTGATCAATGTCTCGAATGCCGTACCGGTCTTGCGCCAATTAGAAGAGGAATTTCCCAAGATCAAAATTTATGAAGGGCCGATTCGCGCCGATGATGTGCCGGGAAATAAATTACTACGTTCACAAATTCGCACCGCCACCGCGCACCATTATGGCAGCGTCCCTGGGCGCACCGCGATTGGCGAAGGTTATTGTGATGGCTTTGTGATCGGCGGCGGCGTCGCACAGATCGTCGCTGATGGGCATGCCTCGGCGATGGCCAATATGCCTTTCTTCTTGCAGATGGTTGGCACCGGCCTGACTACGACATTGTCGCTGCACCTGGGGGCTGCGCTTACCCATGCGCAATGGCCGGCGGTCAACTGTCATGAACTCTACCAGCATAATTTGCTCACCGAGCGGATTGATGTGATCGGTGGTCATGCCCAAGTGCCAGATGGCCCTGGCCTGGGCGTCACGATTGACGAGGCCGCCTTGGAAAAATATCGGGTGGAAAAGGCCGATTTTAGCTTACCACGGCGCTTGCTCAAGTTCAGCCGCGATTGTGGGGTCAATGTCTATTTTGCCAACGATTCGCATCATACGTCGGAGATGTGGCAATATTTCAGCCTGGGCAATCAGCCGGTCTACGAACGGGGCAATCATACTGAATTGCTAGACGACGATGGCAGCCAGGGTTTTGCTGATTTGTATGCACGCGCCGCCGTTGCGCCCGTGCTGACACGCGCCTAACGGGAGGCAGATTATAGTGTAGGTCATCCCTTTTAGGGTGACAATGATCGGTAATCCAATCTTGTCACCCTAAAAGGGATGACCTACATTTAAGAGATCCGGCCTGTTTTGGGCACTTGCTGATTACTCGTGCTTCAGGCAAAATGATCCTGAATTTCCGCGTTTCCCAACCCAAGGAGGATTCCATGCGTGCCAATAAACTGCGTACTCTGCTCAACGAAAATAAACCCAGCATCGCTACCCATATTTACTCCACCTGGCCAGCGGTGGTGGAAGCGATTGGCCATGCCCACACGTTCGATTACATCGAATTTGTTGCCGAGTACGCCCCCTATGATCTCCATGACTTCGACAATCTGTGCCGCGCCGCCGAGCTATACGATTTGGGCATGATGATCAAGGTGGATTATGAGCCAAAACGTTTTGTCGCCCAACGGGCGATCGGTTCGGGTTTCCAGAGTGTGTTGTTTGCCGATTGTCACAATGTCGAAGAGGCCAAAGCCTGTATTCGTTCTGTAAAGCCCGACACGCCCGAAGATGGTGGTGAATTTGGTGTGGGCGTGCGCCGTCACGCCTATATGGCCTATGGCGGCGGCCAAGAGTATGTGCAAGCGCTGCGTGACACCGTGATTGTGCTGATGATTGAGAAGAAAGGTGCGGTCGAGCAACTCGAAGAAATTCTCGCCTTGCCAGGGCTAGATATGATCCAGTGGGGCGGCGCTGACTATAGCATGAGCATTGGGCGCGCCGGTCAACGCCACACGCCAGAGGTCCAGGCCGTGGAAAAACGCGTGCTGGAAACGTCGATCAAGATGGGCATCCCACCGCGTGCCGAAATCAATTCGCCTGACGAAGCCAAATATTACCTGGATTTGGGCGTGCGGCATTTCTGCATCGGCACCGATTTGCTTGTGTTATATCAATGGATGAAAAATAACGGCGAAGCGTTGCGCAAAGTGATTGAAGGCGCGTAAGCATAAAACTCGTCGCAATCGTAGCGGATAGATCGGATCAATAGCAGTTGCACGGTAAATGGTAAGTGGTGAATAGTAAGTACAGGATGTGCAACCCATTTGCCACTTACCATTTACTGTAGCTGTTTGCAGGCAGCGAAAATAAAGGTCAAATGACAAATTTGGTAATTGGCATCGATGGCGGTCAGACTTCTACGCAATGCGCCATTGCGACCGTGGATGGCAAGATTTTAGGCTTGGGCGCGGGCGGCGGCTTGCTCCATTTCGCCGCGCAGGGTAGCCATGAAGTTTATGTGGCGGCGCTCGGCGAAGCGTTGCGCAGAGCCTGGGCGGCGGCGAAGCTCACCCCGCAACCGGTGGCTGCTGTAGCGTTAGGTCTGACCGGCGTCGAGGCTGGCACACCCGAAGCCGCAACCGCGTTGGCGCTCCTGCCACAGGTAGTTCAGTATAATCAGGTCGATATTCAGGGTGATGCGGTTTCCGCCTTGAATGGGGCGCACTTGGGCAAACCAGGGGTGATCGTGATCGCGGGTACGGGCAGCACGGCATTAGGAATTGGCCGCGACGGAAAAATAGCGCGGGTTGGTGGCTGGGGGTGGCTGACCGGCGATGAAGGCAGCGCCTGTGTGATCGGCCGTAACGCCGTGATCGCAGCCTTCCACGCGTCGGATGGCTGGGGTCCCCATACCTTGCTAGAGCCGCTACTGAGGCATCACTTTGGCGAGTCGCGCACCTATGATGTAAAACGCCACGTCTATGCCAGCGACTTTGGTGCCCGCGGTTTTGCATCATTAGCCCCGCTGGTTGCCCGTGCTGCCGAACAAGGCGATACGGTCGCCGGCCAATTGCTTGATCAGGCCGGCCACGATCTGGCGCACATCGTCACGACGTTGGTACGTCAGTTGAACTTTGGTGATCAACCGATCCCAGTGGCCACGGTGGGCGGTGTTTTTACGCATATCACCCCTGTGCGGAAAACTTTCGTAGACGTTTTACAACGCCAATCGCCAACCATTCAGGTTGTGATGCCAGCGCTGCCACCGATGTTGGGCGCGGTGATTATGGCGCTTAAGCTGAGCCAGACGCCATTGGCTAGCGCGGTTGCGCAATTACAGGGCAGTTTTGAAAATACCCAGGAACCCCACCCTAGCCCTCCCCTGGTAAGGGAGGGAACTGATTAGAGACAACCGAAGTGGCTCGTTCTGTCCCGTGACGGGCGCCCTCCCAGCAGGCTTCGACGTGCGGTTCGACCCCTTCGACAAGATCAGGCCGCGTGCCCTGAGCCTGTCGAAGGGCAGCCGAACGGGAGGGCGGGGGAGAGGTCTAGCTTTGCCAACCATTATTGCGTGCCCAGTCCCCTCCCTGTAGGGGAGGGGACTGATTGGTGGACAACCGAAATATCTCCCTCTGTCCCGTGACGGGCTCCCTCCCAGCAGGGGAGGGCGGGGGGAGAGGTCTAGCTTTGCCAACCATAGCGATTCTATAAAAACAGAAAATGGATAAATTGAATATGTCAGCCATCATCGAACAACTACGCGGCGGTTTGATTGTCTCCTGTCAAGCCGATGCCGATAGCCCTGTCTATGGTCCCAAGTTTATGGCCGCTTTTGCCCGTTGTGCCGAGATCGCGGGCGCGGTGGGCATTCGTGTTAATGGCCCGGCCGATACCCGCGCCGTTCGCAAAGCGGTGAAGTTGCCAATTCTTGGCATTTATAAACTGCGCACTGAGGAATATCCGGTCTACATCACGCCCACGCTGCAATCGGCGCGCCAACTGGTGCGCGCTGGGGCGGATCTGATTGCGATCGACGCCACGCACCGCGCTCGCCAAGGCAACTTATCCCCCGAAGCGTTGATTGCCAGCATTCAAGCTAAATTGGGCGTGCCAGTGATGGCCGATATTGACTCGTTGGAAGAAGGTCTGGCCGCGGCTGCGGCGGGCGTTGATATCGTGGCGACGACGATGGCTGGTTACACGCCGGCGCGCCCGAAAACTGACGGCCCCGACCTGGAACTCTTGCGCGCCTTGGCCCAGCGCATCAGCACGCCGATTATCTGCGAAGGGCGCGTCGGTCACCCAGAGGATGTGCGGGCGGCGCTGGAGGCCGGCGCGTTTGCCGTGGTGGTGGGCACGGCGATCACCGCGCCGATTGCGATTACACAGGGGTTTGTGTGGGCGACACAGTTTCAACCTGCGTAGGTCTTTGCGTTTTGCCACGCGCAGAATTTTGATGAATGTCTGTAGGGTTGAAAACTCTATTTCCTGGCAAAAACAATGCGCGCCAACTCGCTGCTAATCTGGTTCGGATTGATGTCCTGGCGGTTACTGAGCACGATGATGGTCACTTTACCGGCGGGAAAACGGTTGTAACTGGCGACAAAGCCCTCAATCCCGCCATTGTGGCCTACAGTTTGGTGACCCAACTGCTGGCCGATCACCCAGCCATAACCATAACTGGACCCGCCCGAATTGGGGATGGCGGCCTGGGCTGTGAACATTGTGTCCAGCAACGGTTTCGGCAATAACTTTTCCGTATCCAGCGCCTGATCCCAGCGATATAAGTCTTCGACCGTAGAATAGAGGCCACCCGCTGCAAAAGGGATCGACATGTCGATCAAATCGGCTTCGGCAGTGGCATTCGCGTAGCCGGTGGCGAGCAGCGATTTGTCGTGTTCGTAGCCAGTGTTGACCATTTGCAACGGGGTGAAAATATTTTCCTGTAAGAATGTCTCGTATGTTTTGCCAGAAGCCTTTTCGATAATCGCACCCAGCAGAATGTAGCCTGAATTGCTATAATCCCACTTGGCGCCCGGTTGAAAATTTAAAGGTTGATCTTTGAAGCGGGCTATCGTCTGGGCTGGGGTCGAGGCCACATTTTTTGTCTGTTCGTAATCGGGAAAACGGGTTAAGTCGGGGACGCCAGCAGTATGGGTTAAGAGCTGATGAATCGTGATGGCCTGCCAGGTCGCTGGACAATCGGCGATGTATTGGCAGATGGGTTCTTGGACATTCAACTTCCCTTGCACTTGCAACTGGAGAATTGCCAGGGCTGTAAATGGCTTGGTCAGCGAGCCGAGGCGAAATCTTGTCTGGGGTGTGTTGGCGATCTGCTGGGCGCGATTGGCGAAACCATACCCTTGGCTGACCAGAATTACGCCGTTTTGGGCAATCAACATGGCCCCGCTAAATTGATCCGCCTTGACCTGGGCATTTAAAAACTGGTCGACCTCTGGCAGTGTTGCCTGCTGGGGCTTAGTTGTCGTTGGTGTCGTTACGCCAGCTATCGTGGCGGCGGTTGACAACGTTGGGGCGGCTGGAATGGTTGGTTGGACGACAGTTGACGTTGGCGCAATGATCTTTTCGTCTGACGTCTGCCCACAGCCTGCGAGCACGGTCAATAGCAAAACGACGGTTAGCCTGTAAAGGTATGTTTTCATTCGAGCTGCCTCTTTTTTTATATCCGTCTGGCAACAGGTGCATGGCATCAAATTGATTGAAGTATTTCCATTATTATACGTCAAAAATTAAATCTAGCCCTTTGACAGGCGCAACCTAGCGCGTTAAGCTTTTGCTTATGGTATCAACAACATCGTCTCAATTAGCCGAAAATATCACACGGGCTGCCCAGATTTTAGCCAACGCCAAACGCATCGTCTGTCTAACCGGCGCCGGTGTGAGTGCGGAATCGGGTGTGGCGACCTTTCGCGATGCGCAAGTCGGCCTTTGGTCACACTTTGACGCGCAGCAACTGGCCTCGCAAACTGGCTTTGCCGCCGATCCTGGCTTGGTTTGGCGGTGGTATATGCAGCGTTTACAGACCGTGGAAACTGCGGCGCCCAATCCTGGTCACAGCGCGCTGGCCCAGTTGGCGCAAATAGTGCCGGTCTTTACGCTGATCACGCAGAATGTGGACGATCTGCACGAGCGCGCGGGCCGTGGAAATTCGCCAGATGCGGTGTTGCATATTCATGGCCGCATCAC
>JBBQBY010000345.1:0-7510 GCA_038318235.1 Caldilineales bacterium | reverse complement strand
TTTTTCCACCGCATGTGCTGGGTAAAACCACCCAAGGTGGGGTGACAAACCGCACCTACATATCCTTAACTAATGGCAATGAGAGCGACCCCACCCGATCTGCGGCCAACAGTTAGCTGCCAAGAGAACGCCTATGCTATGATACCGTTGCAGACATTCGGCGTTATTCCCTGATCTAAAAGCGAAAAAATAGCCCAGTCACACGAGGCAGAGACCATCCATGACAAATTTAGCTATTGCGCACCAGCGCCTGCACCACCAACTGATCGCCCAGCGCACGTTTGACAATCCCGCGGACGTTGTGCAGTGGCTGGGTGCGGTCCAGGCCCAGGATTATGAAGGCGCGAAATGGGCGGTCGCGCAACGCACAAATGGTCTTACGGACGGCGCGTTTGAGCAGGCATTCAGCGCAGGCACAATTCTGCGCACGCATGTGTTGCGGCCCACCTGGCATTTTATCACCCCGGCTGATATTCGCTGGATGCTTGCGCTCACGGCGCCGCGTGTCAAGCTGTTGCTCAGCCACTATAATCGCAAATTAGAATTAGACGAGGCGCTCTTTGCGCAGAGCAATGCCGTGCTCATCGAAGCCTTGCAAGGTGGCCGACAATTGACGCGGGCAGAATTAGGGATGGCCTTGCAGCAGGCCAGCATTGCCACCAAGGATCTATTACGGCTCAGCCACATCATGATCCGAGCAGAGTTAGATGGCATCATCTGTAGCGGGGCGAAGCGCGGCAAACAATTTACCTATGCGTTGTTAGCTGAGCGGGCGCCCCAAGCTAAGTCCCTTTCGCATGAAGAGGCATTGGCCGAACTTGCCAGGCGCTACTTTATCAGTCATGGGCCGGCGACCCTCAAAGATTATGTCTGGTGGTCGGGGTTGACGGTGACGGATGCCAAAGCGGGTATCGAGATGGTGAAGCATCAGCTGATCCAAGCGGTGATTGAGGGTCAGACATACTGGTTGGGCGAGTCAATCGCAATGGAAAAAGTCTGTTCGCCGACTGCCTATTTGCTCCCCAATTATGATGAATATATTGTTGGCTATACCGATCGCAGCGCGGTTTATGACACGCAACACGCCGAAAAGTTGGATGCGCGCGGCAATGTCCTCTTTAATTGCATGATTGTAATTGATGGCAAGGTCGTCGGCACCTGGAAGCGCACTTTCAAAAAAGGGAGTGTCATTGTTGAACTCACACCGTTTGTCCCCTTATCTCCTGCCGAAATTGGCGCGGTCACCACCGCCACCCAGCGGTATGGCGAATTTCTGAGTGTGGCTGTCGTGTTGGTGTAAGCTCACCGGCGTGCGGTAAGCCGCATAAAAATGTCCATTGTCAATCACTGGATTTATGAAAGGACAGGCAGCGAGCATGGTACTATCAGAAATTGGCCGGCAACGGCTGGAGCATCAGCGCCTCACCCAGCCAGCGTTTAAGACGCCAGGCGAGGTGGTGGCCTGGCTGGGCGCAATGCAAGCGCAAGATTATCTCGGCGCACTCTGGTCGATTGGGTTGCGCATGCCCAAGGCAACTGACCAGGTGATCGAACAAGCAATTGCCGACAAAACCATCGTACGCACGTGGCCAATGCGTGGCACCCTGCATTTTGTCGCGCCCGCAGACGTGCGGTGGATGCAAGCGCTCTTGACCCCGCGCGTGATCGCCAACAGTGCGCGCCGATATGCGGAGCTTGGGCTAGATGAAACGAGCATTGCGCGCAGCACAGAACTATTTGCGCACGCGCTACAAGGTGGGCAGCAATTAACCCGCCAGGCGATGCTGGATGTGCTGGAGCAGGGCGGAATTGCGACCGCAGGCCAGCGTGGCTATCATCTCTTAGGCTGGGTCGCGCAAAAGAGCCTGATCTGTTTTGGGCCCATGCAGGGCAAACAGCCGACCTTTGTCTGGCTGGACGATTGGCTGCCGGCAGGCCCGAAATTCACGCGCGAAGAGGCGCTGGCCATGCTGGCGAAGCGCTACTTTACGGGACATGGCCCGGCCACGTTGCAGGATTTCATCTGGTGGACAGGGCTAACAACAACTGACGCCAGGGCGGGCCTGGAAATGGTCAAAACCCAGTTGGTGCACGAAGTGGTGGATGGACAAACGTATTGGATGGCGCAAACGATGGCGCCTGTCCGCAAGCAACCGTTAGTGGCTTATCTGCTGCCCGGCTTTGATGAATATTTACTCGGCTATACCAATCGCAGCGCGGTGCTGGATCCGATCTATCATCCGATCGCGCATCCGGGCAAGAATGGCGTATTCGCCGCGACCATCGTGCTCGATGGCCGTGTGGTTGGCGTCTGGAAGCGCACCTTCAAGAAAAAGTCGGTGCTTATCACAGCCCAGCCTTTTACCACCTTTACTCCAGAGCAAGAACAAGCTATCGCTGCCGCCGCCCAGCGTTACGGCGAATTCCTTGGCCTGCCCGTGGTGCTCGCGTAATTGTGATCAGGATCGGGGATAGATATGCTTCCAACCCTGAGCTCACCGACCCCATTGTATTGCACACAAAAAAGCGACTTGACAGCAAATTGAGGCTTGCTATAATACAGAGAGTGAGTGAGTGCGAATCTGCATGTCGCATCCTCTAGATATTGCAGAGCGAATCGTAGCCTGAACGGCTTGTGACAATGCTGTCATAAGTTCGGTTGAACCACTTATCCATCCTCTGATGACTTTTCCTCAGAAATAGCCGTAGCTGGGCGTAGCCGATTGGAGGGCGCATGTACAGCACACTGGCAGAACAAAGGAGTTTATCATGCCCATGCAATTAACCGCAGAACAAATAGAAGCTTACAATCGTGATGGCTATGTCGTCGTTGAGGATCTGCTGCCACCGGCGGAGGTGGACGCTTTGCGTGAACGGGTGCGTGAATACACTCATGGCGGGCGACCTTGGGGCGGCATCAAAGTGCAAATTGAGCCACGCATTGAGCGCGGCGAACTGAGCGTGGCGCACCCTGGCGATGGGATTCGGAAAATTGATTTATTGGTCCAGAACGACGATCTTTTTCGTCATTTAGGGTTGCATCCCAACATAGTCAGTATTCTAGAACAGATCCTGGGGCCGGACATCAAAATGTTCCGCAACAGCCTCTTGCTCAAACCACCCGAGGTTGGCTCCGTCAAAGGCATGCATCAAGACTCGCCTTATTGGCCGATTGCCCCGATGGATCTCTGCTCGTGCTGGTTTGCGCTGGACGATGCCACGCCGGAAAATGGGACAATGGCGGTTATTCCTGGTGGGCATACGCGCGGCCCGTTGCCGCATGTGAATGTCACCGATGATTTTGTGGTGGACGAACGGTATTATGATATGGCCGAAACCGTGGTGACGCCGATCCGCGCCGGTGGTGGCCTCTTCTTTCACTCGCTGATTCCGCATTATACGGCGCCGAACCGTTCTACCAAGTGGCGGCGGGCCATTGCCCTCTCCTATATGTCGGCGCAATCAACCTATACCGACGAAGGCGAGGGCCCGGTTTATTTCAATGTCAAAGGGCAAACCTACCCTGGCCATGTGCGGTAGGTGGGTTGTCAATGAAGCGCAAAAGGAGTAATCAAAAATGAGCAAGCTAGCGGTCAAAACTGTGTTAACCGAAGCCCAAGTCACCCAGTATCACAGCGATGGCTATCTCGTGGTGCCAAACTTGTATGATGAGCAGGCCGCCCTCGCCTGGAAAGAGGTGTTGAAGGCGCGCCGGGCCGAGGAGAACTAGCTCGATGTACCGTCCGGCGTGCGCGTCTGGATGGCAGCCGGGATGGATCCGTACACCAGCGCCAGTGTACAAGATGCCAACGTAGTGGCTGTCCTTCAGCAATTGCTCGGCCCCAACGTTGAATTTTTGAGCGTCAAAGCTGTCTTCAAAAACGCCAAGACCACCTTCAATTCACCCTGGCATCAGGACTGGTTTTATTGGCAGGGCAGCAACAAAATCTCGATCTGGATTGCGCTGGACGATGCCACCCCCGAAAATGGTTGTTTGCGTATGGTACCCGGTAGCCAGCAGAAGGTCTTTGAGATGGCAACGGTGGAAGATGCCAAAGGCTTCAATCGACGCGTCACGGACGAAGCCTTGCAAGGTCTACCAATCGATACGCTGCCCGTACACCGCGGTGATGCTGTTTTCTTCCATGATCTGGCGCTGCACTCCTCTTGCCCCAACACCAACGGCAAAGAACGTTGGTCGGCCATTGCCACCTATCGGGATGCCAGCCAAGCGGACAGTTCAACCGTCTGGGATACAGCCATGGTGCTAAGCGGGCAGAGTGTCAACGTTTAATTTGAACCCCATTGATTGATGTAACCATCATTTTGATCTAGCAAGGAGACCGTAGATGAAAGAGCTCAATGCATTAAGTCGGCGCCAATTTCTAAAACTGACCAGCATGACCGTTGCCGCCACGGCCATAGCCGCCTGCGCTGCGCCTGGCGCACCGGCTGCCCCTGCCGCCACAACCGGCGGCGCGGCCAGCCCTGCCGGCGAGACCGCAACCCTGCGCTATCGCACATGGCATGCACGCGCGTCATCCGCCGGCGATGGCGCGTGGTACGATTGGTTGACAGCCAACTACAAAGATGCCAAGATCGAATACGAATTTGTTCCGTTTGGCGCAGAATACATCCAAAAGGTGCTAGCCGATTCTGCGGCTGGAACGCCACCGGATCTGCTGCATTCCTCGATCATCTGGGCCAGAGAGTTCTATGATCGCGGCGTTCTGCTCGATCTAGACGACTTGATCAGCAGCACGCCTGCGCTCGCCGCCGATCAATTTTATGGTGATGCGACGACGAGTTATCGTTCGAAGGGTGGCAAATTTTATGGCGTACCTTGGGAAGGGCCAGATTCTTCAATCATCGCCGTCAACAGCACGTTGCTGAAGGAAGCCGGAATGGACCCCAAAGGGGCCGACATCAAGACCTGGGACGATTTTGTGGAGGCCGCCAAGAAACTGACCAAGAAGGATGGCGACGAAGTCACCCAGGCTGGTTATTTGGTGCCCGACCATCGCTATATTGAATTTTTCAATTCGTGGCTGGTCAGCAACGGTGGGGCGATGCATGACCCCGATTTTGCCAAGGCTACCTTTAACAATGACCGCAGCTTGCAAATTCTCAAAATGCAGTTGGATCTGCTCAACAAGGAAAAAGTTTCTTTCCCGATCTCGCCAGACCGCCAGGACGAGCAATTGTTCTTGCAAGGCAAGGCGGCCATGATTCATGATGGCACCTGGTCTACGGCCAGCCTTGACGATAAGAAGCCCGCCGGGTTTGAATACTGGTACATCATCTTCCCACAAGGGCCGCAGGGGACGGCGGGGAAGGGGGGCACCACGTGGTCAAATATGTTTGTCTTGCCCAAGGGGACGAAGACCACGGATGCGGCCTGGAATCTGATGAAGTTCTGCACCACCCCGCCCGCCGTGATCACACGGTTTGAGCTTTCCACACGCACTACCCCATTGAAAGCAATTTTCGACAGCCCGAAATGGAACGAAGTCATGAAAAAGGCGCCACAACGTGCGATGACCATTCCCGCCGCCGAAGCGGGCGGGGTCTATCCATTCTTCCCCTTCTTCACCGAAGCCAATGACGCAATTGGCATCGAATTGCAACAGGTGATGACCGCAGGCAAAGATCCACAAGAGGCGTTGACCGCAGCGGAGACGAAGGTCAACGAAATTATTGCGCGCCGCAAGAGCGCGTAGGCTAGCGGCAAGCGTGATGGGTAACAACGAATGAATTCGCAGCCTGCTATGAGAAACGTGTTGAAACACGTTAAACACACGCACTAACCCGTTTCAACGGGTTTTTCATAGCAGACGCCGAATTTATTCGCTGTGCTTCTTATCACGCTTGCCAACGACTTCCGCCGCCAACCACCGAATTTACGCCAAAAACAGGACAAACACCGTGAATTATCAAGCAGCAGACAATAGCAAGCTTGCTCGACGCGCGGCCAAGCCGTATTGGCAACAGCCGCGCAAGTGGATTGCCGGTTACCTGTTTGCAGGCCCAGCCGTCCTTCTGTTGATCGTATTTTCCTTGATTTCGATTGTCGTATCGCTTTACCTGAGCTTCTTTGACTACGACATCATCCGCAAAGGTGGGCCTTTTGTTGGGCTGGCCAATTACCGCGAAGCGCTCTTCAAAGACGATCTGTTCTGGACGGCGCTGTGGAACACGGCCTACTATGCCGTTGGCGTCGTCCCTGGGATCACGATTTTGGCTTTCCTGCTCGCGCTGGCCGGCCATAAGGCTACTTATGGCAAAAGCGTCTTGCGCACCATCTATTTTCTGCCTTCGATCACACCGCTGGTCGTGATTTCGCTGGTCTGGGTCTGGCTCTACAGCCCAACCGGCATGTTCAACCAATTGCTGCGCCACATCGGCATCCACGGCCCGAACTGGCTGATCGACGCCAAAACAGCCATGCCCTCGGTGATCATCATGAGCATATGGGTGCATGTCGGCTATTACGTGGTGATCTATCTGGCGGGTCTGGCCGATATTCCACGCGACTTTTACGATGCAGCGCGCGTCGATGGTGCCAACACCTGGCAAGAGATGCTCTACATCACCGTGCCGCTGTTGCGCAACGTGACGCTCTTTGTAACGGTTACGCTTGCGATTGGGGCGTTTCAAGTCTTTACCCAGATCTACATTATGACCCTGGGTGGGCCAGGTTCCGCCACCACCAGCATGCAGTTGCTGATCTTTCGCCAGGGCTTCCAGTATTTCCGTATGGGCTATGCCGCGGCCCTCTCCTGGCTGCTCTTTGCGATCATTCTGGTCTTGGTTGGCATCCAATTGCACACGACGCGTACCGAACAGATCTTTTAGCCGAAAAGGAATTTATGAGCCAGCAATCTCTCTCTCAGGTCGCGTCGCCCAGTGCGACCAAAATGCAGCGACGAAGCAGCGGCCTCCGTTTCCCAATTGGCACGCTTGCCATGTATGTCGTGCTGATCTTGCTCGCCATCATCATGTTGTTTCCTTACTACTACTTGGTGATCAATGCGCTTAAAGGCACACGCGGGTTTGCGGCGGATCCCTATTCGCTGATCCCCAAGACCTTTAGCCTTGAGTCGATCCTTTATGCCTGGAATACCGGCCAAATTAGCGTCTATCTGCGCAACAGCGCGATGTATGCGACGATCGTCGTCATCGTGCAGACCTTTATCAGTTCGCTGGCGGCATATGCCTTTGCGCGCATTCAATTTCCAGGGCGCGATCTGCTCTTCTTGGGCATTCTCGCCACCTTGATGTTGCCCTACTCGGTGCTCTTGATTCCCACCTATCTGATCGTCTGGTCACTGGGTCTGGCTAACACGATCACAGGCGTGGTTGTGCCGGGCTTTGCCAGCGCCTATGGCATCTTCATGCTGCGCCAGTTTTTTCTCAACATCCCGCATGAGCTCGAAGATGCGGCGCGCAT
Organism: Caldilineales bacterium; assembly: GCA_038318235.1. Classification (GTDB taxonomy): domain Bacteria; phylum Chloroflexota; class Anaerolineae; order Caldilineales; family Caldilineaceae; genus JAPLGZ01. The sequence continues at coordinate 60 of JBBQBY010000345.1, read as the reverse complement.
TGATGGCTGCAATCGGGTGCGCATCTACTTTCAGATTATTTTGCCGTTGGCGCAAGCGGC
>JBBQBY010000344.1:0-7517 GCA_038318235.1 Caldilineales bacterium | reverse complement strand
CGGTGACCGCTCGCGCAAAGCCAATCAAGGTCTCACCCAGCCAGACGCCCACCGCAGGATTGCGCGAGCACAGCGCCAATATCATCCAGGCTGCGCTGGGGCCACCAACCAATCTGGTCGTATAATTGGCGAACGGCTTGGGGTAAAATCGGCCGATTAGGATGCAGCGTGCAGATGACTTCTGTCACGCGCTTTCACTTTCGTGGGCGCCTACATGATCAATGCGCACCATTGCATAAGGCAATAATTGCAGGGTGAGCGCGCCATTCGTTGGGGATTTTGGCTCACCAGGTTGAGTCCGAAAAGTTTCGGGCGAGCGCAGCGCGGCTTCTGCGTTGGTCTCATCGAGCCTATGGATAGTAACAGGCTCGTCTAAATCTTGCACGGTTACGACTTGGGGTTGATTGGTCAAATTCGCCAACAGGGTACGGACACGCCCCGCTTTGCACAGCATCAGTCCATCGAGGCGCAACGGATCGCTAGAGACCGTGGGCAGCACTTCACCGCCGGCAAATTCACCCACATCCGCCAGCACATGATAGAGCGGAAAGACCGCGCCCGAGATCGAACGAAATTTCTCCGGTACAGGTGAGCCGATGGCAGTTTCCATCACACCGCGCCAGCCGGTTGTCTCGTAATAGGTGAGGCTGGCCGCGCCGCTTTCGGCCAGGTATTTAAGGCTACCCAACGTCCAGCCGGCGCCAAAGAGTGACATCTGGCGTGGATCGACCTGGGGTGGCAACGCAGCGGGCGCCGACGTGGATTCGGGGCCGGTGGCATTCGGGTTAAAACGCGGTTGCAAAGTGATGGGGCCAATCACCAGGGGTAAATCACCAATAAACTGACGGGCGCTGGTCACGGTTGCCGCCTGCGCCGCCAGCGTTTCGATCAGCGACTGATTGTCAAAGGCATGCACTTGCGGGTTGAGCGAATAGGCAACCAGATCCAAGGCTTGCACCGGTGGGTGGCTACGATTCAAATCCGTGAAATAAACATTGGTTCCACCGCCAATCTGGGCAGTCGTAGCATAGTTCGCCAGCGCTTCACGCGCCAATTGAACCCACTGGGCTGAGGTTACAGGCTCGCGCTCGTGGAAAATTAGCCAACGGCCAACCGGTGGTCTAAGTTCCTCAAGCAATTTGGCCAGCGTTGGTAGCTCCGTCGCCGCGGTATCAGTAAGTTGCAAGGCGATTTCCAGAGTTACAGCCAGGGCGCGGGCTTCAGCCGTGGCTTGCTGTAACGCAGCGGCATAATCGGGTTGCGCCAGCTTCAAATCCACGCGCAAGTGGGACAGCTTGAGTTGGCGTAGGCGCTCCAATTCGAGCGGGCTAAGCGCCTGACCATGAGTCGCCACGCCTAGGCCAATTTGTGGTACAGGTTGGTTGGCCACAGACGGCTTGCGTTGAAAAGTGACCATTTGTGTTGTAGCGACTGGAAACGAAGCTTGTATGTCTGTTTTTCCTTCGCCCGTTAGGGTTAACGTGATCGCTTGAGCAATCAGCGCGCCCTGCTGAATCGCGGCCGGGAAAGGTAGCCGCAAGGGCGTGCTGTAGGTTTTATACGAGGCATCCGTCCAATTGCGTTGGTCTTCCAGCTCGAAAATGTCGCCGCTAAAGTTGATTTCGGCCCAAAGGTTGGGGGCCACTGCGTGGGCAACCGCCCGCATCTCGTTAAAGGGAATCACTGGTTTGATTTCGCCATTCACCACCAGTTGTGGGGCAATGGCAACGGGAAAGGCGCGCGCTTCAACCTGACCATTGGTATGGGTGATCCGCGAGGTGGCACCAGCACAAGCCATCGGGTGGAGCACGCAGAAACCGATGCGATTGCGCAAAAAGGTCGAATGGGCCTTACCATCCATACGAAAAGTCAGGGTGCCATCGCTGTCACCGCGGATCAGACCCTGCCAGCGGAAATCGATGTCACCCTGTTGGTTTTCTACGGTGTACGTAATCTGGAATGCGTCGCTGCCTACATCCATCTGCACGTTAGAAATCAGATTCGGCACTGTGCGCCAATTGCGGTCGCGGATGGCAACATAGACGCGGCGCAAGATCTCCTGGTCGCCCAGTTTCACATAGCGCAAATCGCCATTTTCGTAAATCAGCGCCAGCGGGCCGGCACGAAGGGGAATCTGCTCGGGTAGTGGTTCAGCTTTTCCGTAATACAAGACATTTCTCGACAACATACCTCGGCTCCTCATGATGGCGATCTGATGTTGCTCGGTGCAGCAATGCCTACATATCAATTGGCAAATGTTGCCACGAAAGCTTTCTATACGGTGCATGGCCTATGTGACAGGATCAATTTAGCGCAACTTAGTAGCGGTGTCAACTTGTATTTCGGACTTGATAAGCGATTGGAAAGTTGAGTGTGAAGTTTATCGTCACAAAAAATCTGCTTTTTTCGGGCCGCGACTGGCTTATCCAGATGCTTTCGCTGCGTGGAAAGTTGCCTGGGAAATCTGGAATACGTTCGATCCGCAGCCGCAATAAAATGAAATCGTGAGTCAGCCATGTGATGATGGCTAGGTCTGACAAACAATAACCCGCCCATAGTGGTGGGTTATTGTTTGTCCACTAACCACTCCACCAGCGATTACGCCACCTACGTAAGAACATGATATACTCGTGCCAATTTCTAAGGTATCACTCATCAACATAAGACAAGGACAACAGATATGCAACTCGATGGAAAAATTGCCCTGATCACCGGCGGCGGTACGGGCGTCGGCCAGGCGATCGCCCAAAGTTTTGCCGAAGCGGGCGCGCAGGTGATCATCACTGGCCGACGACAGGAGAAGTTGGAAGAAACCTGTGCCGCGATTCAAGCGCCGAAACCCGTGCGCTATTTTACCGCCGATGTGGCCGGACGCACACAGGTAACCGCCTTAATCGACTGGATCAATCGCGAATTCGGCCCGCTTGATATTGTGGTCAACAACGCCGGTGTCAACATCCGCGAACGACGGATCGAAGACTTAAAACCCGAAGCCTGGGACTACGTGTTCGACGTCAACACGACTGGCGTATTCAACGTGATCCATGCGGTGCTGCCCCAGATGCGCGCCCGCCGCGACGGTTTGCTGATCACCGTTTCGTCGTTAGGTGGCGTCCGCCCCAGCACATTGGCCGGTGCCGCCTATAGCGCCTCTAAACATGCCGTCAACGCCTTGATGCAAGTGATCGCGCTGGAAGAAAAGGATAATGGCATCCGCTCTACGATTCTTGCCCCTGGTGAGATCAACACGCCAATTCTCGATGATCGCCCGGTGAAGGTGAGTGATGAACACAAAGCACGCATTTTGCAACCCGAAGATGTGGCGGCAGCCGCGCTCTTTATCGCCAGCTTGCCGGCGCGTGTACATGTGCCAGAATTATTGATCAAGCCGATTACACAGGTGTTTGTGTAGCAACAGACAGCCACGCTTTATTTATGCTATAATGACAGGGTCAACCTGATTTATAGAAGGAGAACAGAATGGCTATGAACCCAGCGCTAACGCATGATCAAACAGAATCTCCAGAGCACCCAAATGAAGAAAACGCGTTTGTAACAGGCGAGCCAGTATGGGAAATCGCTCAGCTTTTTCCAGCGCAAGGCCAGTGGGATGAAGAGGATTATTTGGCGTTAGATACCAATCATCTGATTGAATATTCACATGGCTACCTGGAGATCCTCGAAATGCCAACGACATCGCACCAAATTATCGTGTGGTTATTAACACGCTTGTTGACCCAATTTATCGAGGGCGATGATTTAGGTATAGCGTTGCCTGCTCCGCTGCGGGTGCAGCTTTGGCCGGGAAAGTATCGCGAGCCCGATGTGATCTTTATGCAAAAAGCCCATGCCGAGCGGGTTAGAGAGCAATTCTGGTTTGGTGCTGATCTGGTAATGGAAGTGCTCAGTCCAGGCAATCGAAATCTAGATTTGGTTACAAAACGGCGTGAATATGCGCGTGCCGGAATCCCCGAATATTGGTTGGTCGATCTAGAAGAGCAAACGATAACCATTCTTGCTCTAGCTGGGGGGCACTACGTTTTACATGGTGAGTTTGGCCTTGGGACTCAAGCCACTTCATTATTATTAGTCGGCTTTTCGGTTGATGTGGCAACGCTATTTTCCGCAAAAGCATAAGCAATAATTTTTGACAGAGTGTGCTCTACTGAGTATAATATTCCTGAATAATCAACAACAGCGCACCGGAGGAGTACCCGTCAGTAATTGCTGAGCACATGAGGTCAGAGAGACAAGGTCAGTGGCTGAAAGCTTTGTCGATTGTGCAGCGGGGAAGGTCGCCGGGAAGGTTGGAAGGATGAATAATAAGTAATAATCAACAAGTAATAGCGAATGATGAATGAGTGTACATCGTACTTGACTCATTCATCATTACTTATTACTTATTAGCTATTACTTATTAATTAATGCTTTCCGGGTCAGCCCGTTATAGCTTCGAGTGATATGCGTAGCGCGCCCGACCAAGCCGTTGCGCGTATAACCAAGGTGGCACCGCGAAGTCGCTTCGTCCTTGAGACGAGCGGCTTTTTTGTTTTCAATGCAGGGATTAGAGTTCAGCGGTCTAATCCCGTATCCCTACTCCTTAATCCCTTTCCAGGAGAATTTAACCATGACGAATATAACCATGCCCAAAGCCTATAATCCGACTGAGGTGGAAGAGGAATTATACACCTGGTGGGAGCAGCAAGGTTTCTTCCGACCCGAACAGCAGATCGAGTTGGGTCTGGCTGATCCCAAGGCCGAATCGTTTGTGATCTCGATGCCGCCGCCCAACGTCACGGGCGCGCTACACTTGGGGCATGCGATTACAAGCAGTGTCGAAGATCTACTCATTCGCTATAATCGCATGTTGGGCCGCCCCACGCTCTGGGTACCTGGCACCGATCATGCCGGGATTGCCACGCAAAACGTGGTGGAGCGTATGTTAGACAAACAGGGCATCACCCGCCAACAACTCGGCCGCGCGCGTTTTATCGAGGAAGTGTGGTCGTGGAAGGCCGAATATCATGGTCGCATTACGGCGCAGCAGAAGCGCATGGGCATCTCGTCGGACTGGAGCCGCGAACGCTTTACGCTGGACGAAGGGCTGAGCAGCGCGGTGCGCGAAGCCTTTATTACGCTCTACAACGAAGGCTTGATCTACCGCGGCAAACGCATGGTCAATTGGTGCCCGCGCTGTCAAAGTGCGATCAGCGATCTGGAAGTGGAGTACGAGGAAGAAAATGGCAAATTTTACACTTTCCGCTATCCGCTAAAAGACGGCGGCTATCTGGAAGTGAGCACAACGCGCCCCGAAACAATCTTGGGTGACACAGCCGTGGCCGTGCATCCCGATGACGCGCGCTACCAACATTTAATTGGCAAGACCGCGCTTGTGCCGATCCTAAATCGTGAGATACCCGTGATTGCCGACAGTTACGTGGAGATGGATTTTGGCACCGGTGCGCTCAAAGTGACGCCCGCCCATGATCCGAATGACTATGAAATTGGTCTGCGCCACCAGCTACCGATGATCAATATCATGAATGGCGACGCCTCGCTCAATGCCAATGCCGGACCATATGCGGGTTTTGATCGCTTCGAGGCGCGCAAAAAACTGTGGGCCGATATGCGCGAGGCCGAATTGGTGGTACGAGAGGAAGAACGCATGCATCAGGTGGGCCATTGCCAGCGCTGCCACACAATTGTCGAGCCGTTGTTAAGTGAACAATGGTGGGAGAAGATGCAACCGCTGGCCGAACCCGCGCTCGAAGCCGTGCGCAATGGGTCGATTCAAATTGTGCCGGAGCGTTTTGAAAAAACTTATTATCAGTGGCTGGAAAATATTCGTGATTGGTGTATCAGCCGCCAACTTTGGTGGGGCCATCGGATTCCGATCTGGTATGGGCCAGACGGTCAAACGTTTGCGGCGCGCAATGAACAAGAAGCGTTACAGCAGGCCAGCGCGCATTATGGCGAAAGTGTGGTGCTTGAACAGGATCCCGATGTGCTGGACACCTGGTTTAGCAGCGGTTTGTGGCCGTTTAGCACGCTCGGCTGGCCGGAGCAGACCACCGATTTGGCCCAATATTATCCGACAACGGTGCTAGAGACCGGCTACGATATCATCTTCTTCTGGGTGGCGCGCATGATCATGATGGGCCTCAAATTCACGGGCCAAGCGCCCTTCAAAACTGTCTATTTGCATGGCCTGGTGCGCGACGAATTGGGCCGCAAGATGAGTAAAAGTCTCGGCAACGCGCTCGATCCGCTCGACTTGATCGCCGAGTACGGTTCAGATGCGTTGCGTTTCTCGTTGCTGACCGGTGGCACGCCCGGCAACGACATGAAACTAAGCACGACGCGCGTCGAGGCGAATCGCAACTTTGCCAACAAGATCTGGAACGCGACGCGCTTTGTGCTGATGAATCTAGAAGGCCATCAACTACCCCTGGCCGCCGATAGCAAACCGTATGATATGCGTTATCAATTGCCTGAGCCGGCCCAATTAAGTTTGGCCGATCGCTGGATTTTGAGCCGCCTGGAAAATATCCAAAACGAGGTGACGCGCCTGATCAACGGTTGGCAATTGGGCGAAGCCGGTCGTCAGCTCTATGAATTTCTCTGGAACGAGTATTGCGATTGGTATATCGAAGCCGCCAAGGTGCGCTTGAATGATGGCAGGCCCACCGAAGCGCAAGCCACGCGTCAGGTGGCGGCCTTCGTGCTCGAACAAAGTTTGCGGCTACTGCACCCTTTTATGCCATGTGTCACCGAAACGATCTGGCAGAATTTACCCAGCCTGGGCGGCGATAATCGGGCGTTGATCGTAAGTCGCTGGCCGCAGCTCACAGGGCATGCCGATGCCGGGGCAGACGACGCCTTTGGCCGCATTCAGGAGATCGTACGCACCATTCGCAACGCACGCAGCGAATATAATGTCGAAGCCGCCCGGCGCATCGCAACGCAGATCAACGCCGGTGACTATGCGCAAGTGCTACAGGATAATGTCGCCCTGCTGACGCGTCTCGCCCAGTTGGATGGCAACGCCGTTGTGATTGCCCCTGACTTGCCCGCGCCAGAAAAAGCGGTGACCTTGGTGACTAGTGGTGTAACAATTTATCTGCCGCTGGCCGGCCTGGTCGATCTGGATGCCGAGCGCAAACGGCTGCAAAAAGAGATCGAAACGATTGATAAGCAGGCGCAACGCATCGAAGGGCTGTTGGGCAACCCAGGTTTCACCAACAAAGCACCCGCCGATGTGATCGAACGGGAACGCGCCAAGGTCAGCGAATTGCAGGAGAAACGCGGTCAACTGGCCGAACGTTTAAGCGCATTGGCCGTGTAAAGCAGGAATATGCGGCAATGCCATAGCGGCAGGAATAAATTCCGCGGCTGACAGTAAGAAGTGCCCTCAGGCACTAAATTCTCAGTCGCTGAGGCGACGTGCTACTGTCAGCCGCGGAATTTATTAATGATACAACAAAATTAATCGAGGAGATGCGCGAGGGGCTACGTCG
>JBBQBY010000343.1:0-7521 GCA_038318235.1 Caldilineales bacterium | reverse complement strand
GTGATGAACATCGATGTCGATCCGGCCGACGTGACGGTGAGCGCGTCTATCTATGACGACAAGGAGCAACTATTGACGGGCTATAATGCCGGTGCAGGGATGATACACAAACTCTTTCCGCTGGAAATCACCCCTTTTCGGGTGGACTTTGAAGGCGTTGCTGGGCTCGCGTTAAAAGATGACAAGCAACCGGTTGTCTTTGTGCCAGGGTCAACTTGGGACTACACCTTGCCAACGGATAAAAAACTGGGCCGTTACGCCGTCTTTGCCAAGGCGGTGGTTACTCAACGCGATCTGGATCGCCAAGTCGGCGCGCAGGCATTAACCGTCAAAACAACCGATGCAGGGTTAAACTTACAAGGTGTCCTGGTCAACGCCGGGCTAAAAGAGGCGGTCATTCCCCATCTTTTGGTCACGTTATACGACGAACAGGGCCGCGTGCTCTGGGTTGACCACTTTTTTATCAGCAATGCCCTGCGGCCACAACGCACCATGAATTTTTCCGTCATTTTGACCCCGCGCCGCACGATTGGCTTCATCGATGTGAAAGGCGATAATTTTAGCAATGCCCCGGTTAACGCGCCGGGCCTGGCTGGGCCACGGCAGGATTTCCTCGCCTTGCCGATCAGTTCTGGTTATCGCTATCTGCGCGTCAGCGTGAATTACTTTACGGGAGCGAGCAATTGAGCCGTTATCCAATCACACTATTGCTGGCTTTTCTACTCGGTTGCGCAATAATAGCCTGCGCCGCCACTGCATCAAAAACAGCCAAGCCAGCCGAATTGCCCGCGCGCGATTTGCAAATTGAAGCACCCGAACAAAGTCGCGCGGGAACACCGTTGCAGATCGTTGTGCGCACGACACCGCTCACGGCCACCAGCCCGATCCTCTTGATGGCGCAAGGCACTTTTGGGCTCTATCCACAACGCCAGATGCCAGTCAACGGCAGCGCCACGTTCACATTGCCAGCGCTACAGACACAATATGCTGGCATGGTTCAGTTAACGGCGAATGATGGCGCGGCAAAAGTGCAGGCTACATTGGAAATTCTCCCCGGCGCGCCCGCAGATCCTGTTTTGCCGTTGATCGGACCACGCTCGATCGTGGCCGACGGTAAACATTGGACCGTTGTCGTTGCCAGCGTGCGCGACAGATTCTTAAATCCCGTGGTCGATAACACGGTGGTCACACTGCGCGTTCAACATCCGCTACGGCCCGGTGCGGATCCCATAACAGGCTACGAGATCGTTGAAACGCGCACACAGCACTTGGTCGCCTGGCAACGCATCTATAGCCGAACACAGGCGGGTGAGATGCGGATATCGGTGGACGGTGGTAAGGCGCATAGCCCAGAGCGGACAGTGCGCGAAGTGCCAGGCAGGCCAGTGCCTTTTGCCTTATCCGCCAATCCACTAAGCTTGCCGGCCGATGGCCGTCAGCTGATCCAGCTTCAAAGCGAACAGATCGTGGACAGGTTTGGGAATGTTTTGTTGGATGGCTCTAGTGTGACCGTGCTGGCGGAAATGGGCGACGCCGATCACCGTTCGTTGCCAGCCATTACAGTGGATGGGCGAATTTATACCACCCTGCAAGCACCGGCCCAACCAGGTCAAATGACGGTGCGCGCCTGGATCGCGGGGATCTCTAGCCGACCGCTCCAACTTACCTTCACACCTGGCCCGGCGGTTAAACCGATTGCGTTGACCGTCCAAATCGACGCCCAGGCGATCGTGCTTGTGGCGGGTCCACTGATTGGCCAACTTGAACAATTTATTCCCGATGGAACCGAGGTTACCTTTACCCTGAAAGCACCCGATGGCCAAGCAATAACAAGCAGCGCGCCCGCCGATTATGGCTATGCCACGCTTCATTTACACCGACCAGGCATGGTGGCCGGCAATTATACGGTGACGGCCACGGTTGGAACAGGTACAGGGCAGGTCACATTCCAACTTTCTTGATCATGGTAAAATCGCGTTTAAAGCTAGCGATCTGGCTGATCCTGCTTGCCTGCACGCTGGCAAGCCTTTATGTTGTCCTGACAGGCTTGGGTGAATTGATCACCTATTTTAACAGTGGTGCGGATCCGGCGAGTGCGCTGACCTTGATTCCTACGGTTCCCGATGATCTCGCCGACCGCCTGACCTGGCTAGACGACTATGCAGCGGCGCGCGAAGGTCGCGTGTTGCCCGATTTTACCCGCCAACAGATTGCCGGCGCCTATCTTCACGCCTGGGCGCAATGGGGCATCGCCTACGAATTGCAACGCCCCTATGGGCTCAAGACCTATTTTGCGCGACCGGCGCTCGACGCCGTGAGCAGCGCCATCACATCAACCGTCAGCGCCGGCTGGCAGATCCATCAGAGCAACCTGCACCATACCCTCCAACTGGCCTTCTATTCGGACAATGGATTGGTCATCGCCTTTACCGATCACGCGGCACAACTTGTCCAACAAATTTTGCGCGCCGATGGCAGTGTGGATGAGATCAACGAAACCACCAGTGTCTATGCTGTGGTGATGATGCTAGAAGAAGGCAACTGGCGGGTGCATGATCTTGTGCGCCGCAGCAGCGGACCCGCCTTAAGCGTGCGCGCGCCAGAACAGCCGGCGCCCACTGGTTTTGTCCGTGTCCAGGGCCGTGCCTTGCAACTCGATGGCAAACCGTATCGGCTGGCCGGCATTAACTACTATCCGCAAACGTCACCCTGGACGCGATTCTGGCCCGAATACAGGGCAGCCACCACGCGGGCGGATCTAAAGTTGATCCGCCAATTAGGGCTCAATACGGTGCGCATTTTTATCGCTTATACAGACTTTGGTGGTGATAAAGTTGATACGGTCAACTTGGCTAAACTCAAAGACTTCCTCGATCAGGCGCAAGCAAACCAACTCAAGGTGATCGTCACGTTATTTGACCATCACACAGACCATCATCTGAGTGCATGGGCAGCGGATGATCGCCACTTGGCGGGCCTGATTCCGGCGATTGCCGCCCATCCGGCGATCCTTGCCTGGGACATAAAAAACGAAGCCAACCGCGATTATGGCTTGAATACCCCCGCCTTGACCAACGCCTGGCTGCGCCATATTGCCAACACGGTCCACCGCTATGACCCCTATCACCTGCTGACAATTGGCTGGTCCACACCGGAGGCAGCCACGACGCTGACGGATACGGTTGACTTTATCTCCTTTCATTACTTTGAGGATAGCGCAGATTACAGTGCGCGACTGGGGAAACTTCTCGCAGCGGCGCCAGACAAACCAGTGATCCTGCAAGAATTCGTGATGTCAACCTGGAACTCATTCTGGCCCAACGGCCACTCCGAACAGGAGCAAGCGCTCTATTATGCCGATCTCTTACGCCAACACCGGGCTCAGGCAACGGCGGGCTATCTGGTCTGGACATTACACGACTTTGACCGTGTGCCACTCGCCGAGTTCAGCTTGCCTTGGCAGCAGGCCACCCAAGCCAACATGGGCTTAATCCGCCGCGACGGCTCCGTGAAACCCGCGGCAGCACTGATCCGTCCCGGCGCTTCCTTAGCGGTCACCCCTTTACCACGCGGATATCGCTTTACCAAGCCGTTCTGGCAGATGGTGTTCGGTGGTAGCGGAGTGATGCTGCTCGGTCTGCTGCTGTGGGTAGGCCGAAGATGGTTACGGCGGCGAGCATTGCGCAGGGTGGATAAATTATAGTATGAATCTACCTATAGGGCTATAGCAAAGCCCATAAATAAATTGCATAGTTTATACGAGCTTTGAACATTGGCGTTTGGGGGTTGACACCTTGGAATAATTTTAGTAATGTGTACAAAACTCACATAACGCACAACAGGAGGACTATGGAGGTTGTAATCATGAATAGTGAACAAGCTCGGCGTGAGTGGCGCGAAATGCTTGATCACGCCTATATGGATAATCAGGAAGTCGTGATCGAGCGCTACGGTAAACCTATTGTAGCCGTGATCAAATATGCGCAATGGCAAAAAACTCAAGACCGCTTAGAAGAGCTTGAATTAATCCTTGGTGTGCGCACAGCACGGGCACGCGAGGCTGCAGGCGAAACCAAGCCGATATCCCACGATGATTTAAAGCAGTTACTCATTGAACGGCGCAATCAGGGGGCCGCCGCCAATGTGGGCGCTTGAATACAGCGAAGAAGTCAAGCTTTACTTTGTTGATAACGGCGATCTAGTCTTTGATGTATTGGTTAAGATCGAAGAATTAAAGTTTTTAGAAGATGGCATCCCAGAGGGCGTAACGCCATTACAGGCCGAAGTAAATACATATCGATGGCCAATCTTGGGGCACTGGGTTGTCTACGAGAAACTTGAAAGGCAAACACCTACACTAAAAATTTGGTTAGTAAAACCAAGATAGTTTATAGGAAACGCCCCGTAAAACCCATCCCTTCAGATTTGGGATATAAGGCACCCAGAGGGTACCCGAAGTTTTGCGGCTGGCGACGCTTCGATTCTGAAGCGACACTGCCAGACGATGCTTCAGCATGACTCACATTGACCTTCCACTCGCTGTGATTCTGCGGTCTTTCGGGTGCCCTCAGGGCGCCTTTTGTCACAATTAAAACCCTCCCAATGTGGTATAATATATCTGTTGTTTGGACTTCGATAACCAAGATTTTCAAACAATAAAATGCAACAAGCACCTTTAAAAACTGAATATTGGCCGTTGCACTAGGAAATCGTCTGGTGCGTAAAATATTTAACGAACGAAGGTCGAAGATAAAGCTTCAAATACCGAGGGAGCCTCGGAAATTAACGCCGTGGGACACATGAGTAGCGCAGTTAGGCACTCAGCCCCGGAACAAGTTCGAGGGACAAACAGCTTGTCTGTTTGCCCTACGAAGCCCACAGGCTTAAGCCGTGGGTAGCTCACATTATCAAAATCAACCGCGGCATTGGATGTAACCAAGCCCAGATAACCGCCGGGGCTTGTATTGGTGAGCTTGATCAGTGGCTGCCTGTCCAGCGAAAAGATGCTGGCGCTGGCATGGGTGATCAGGTGGAGCGTGTGCCACTGGCCGTCGTTGAGCGACGGTGTAAGTGGCATGCCACCTTCATAAATATATTCACCTTTAGCATCATAATGACCCCAGCGCAGAAAACCACCTTGCTTGTCCATATCAATCACCTGGGCGCCGGCGCGGGTGTCCTGGTTTGGGGCGTTATAGATAAAGCCGCCGCCCATCTCACCTTTCACCAGGCGCAAGCGAGCCTCCAGGCTGTAGTCTGTTTGTGGTTCGAGGGTGAGCATACTGATAAAGTCGTACCCTTGCTTATTGCGTTGGCTATAGATACCTGCGCTCGCGCCCCAATCACCGGAGAGCGGCTGCCATTCCTGGTCAAGCGTAGCGACGTTCTCAAATTGGGCATTGCGCAAGATTGCCCCTGGTCCAGCGCTGGTAGTCGTCACCCCATTCGTAGCAACTGGGGTCGTCACTGGGGGGGCAACGGTGGACAGTGGCGTGGGTAGAACAACGCCTGACGCAGTTGGCGCCATGACCGGCACGTCAGGCGCGCCGGTTGGCTGGACACTGAGCGCAGTAAACAGCGCTGGGACAGCGCTGATATAGCGATAGAGCGTGGGATTGGCGGCGCGATTCAGCGGCGCCGTGATCACTTCCTGCTCGGCCGGCGCAGGGCCGAAGTCGATCACCCACTTGAGGGTTTCGTTCTCGGGCAGCAAGGCAAGTCGATCGGCAAACGGCTCAAGTTGCGTCTGGGCCCAGGCGCGCACGCTGGCACGATCCGGCAGAGCAAGCCGGCTGTAGAGCAATAAGGTATCCCCAGGTAGATAAGCGCCAGAGGCGAGTTGAACACCCGCCGTACGACCGGCGGCCCGTGCGATATCCCAGGCCAGCGTTTGGCCCGGCACGATCTGAGCCGGGGTGGCTGGGCGTAACAAGCGCAACGCCAACCAGCCGCCGATGGTCAGGAACACCAGGAAGATCAGGGCAATCAATCGCCAGCGCCACTGCATTGATGGGCGCCGGTTCAAGGGACGCGATGTTGTTCGTAATGTTGCCATGCGGTAGTCCTTCAGATAGATCGTGAGCGACAGAAGCTAATCGACGTTTCGAAAAGATCGTCGCGCTATCGATTGGGAAAGCTGGCCGATCAGGATCGCCAGGCTTTAAGGGACGATATTGCGTACAACAGGGATTTGCTTCAAGAGCATGATTACGCCAATCGAGAGCGCCATCACCAAGATCGAGATGGTTGGGATGCTCAGCAATGGGTAGAAGGAGTTGGCGCTTAGCGTAAAGCCGAGTCGACCACCAGCCAACTCTTCAATGATTACAACATGAACAAAGTAGATGCCCAAGCTACATGAGCTGATCCACATCACAAGCTTTTCCACAAAGAAAAATTTATGAAAAAGCTGTTCATAATCGATTGATTTGAAGAGCAGAAATAGCCCGATCGCGACAATTATCAGGTTAAAACTGTCGTTGAGGACAAAAAAGTTATCAAAAGTGCCCTCATTTTGGACGGTTAAAGCGTTGGTGGCATATTGGGTGAAGAGCAGCGCCGCAACAATGGTCAACAAGACGGGGATAATCTGGCGGCGCGTCAGGCTGATGTTGCGTAGATAATAGCCCATGACAAAAAAACCGACATATCCGGTGGTCACCACCACATCGATGCCAATCGTAACGCCCAAGAAACGTTTGATGATTGGCAGCAGTGAATCCGTCACCAGCCAGACAATCAGAAAGTAGGTTAAATTTTCGCGCTTGGCGTGGCGAATATAGATGCGCAGGATCGGCGTAGCTAGGTATAAACCCAGGATCATTTGGATAAACCACAGATGATAATAAACCGGCCCTTCAATCAACAAGATGATGGCTGCCTTGAGCGTAAAGGCATCGCCGCGGATAAAAATTCGCCAGAGCAGATAGAGCAGCGACCAAGCCACAAAAGGCAATAAGACTTTGACGAAACGTTTTTTGAAGAAGACCAGAATCGGCTGATCTTTGCTTGGGTTTAGCAGCAACATGCCGCTGACCATCGTAAAGAGGGGCGAACCAATCTTGCCCCAGATATAAAAGTTGTTGGCAATCCACCAATCGCCGTAACTGATGCTGTTGTACAGATAGATCAGGGGAAAGGTGACGTGAAAGGTGACAATCACCAACATAGCAAACGCACGCACCACTTTCACATAAATCACTTGTTCTTCGGTCCGTACAGCGGAGACTGTTTGGGTGGATGAAATTTTAACGGACGCTTTGTCGTCTGCGATGGGTTGGGTAAAGGCATTTTCTAGGGTAGTCATTTGCAACTCATTTCTGCACCGGCGCGAGTGCAGTCACTTCAAAGGTTTCAAAGGCAACAATACTCTGAGAAGCCGTCAGGCCAATGTGGCCCTGCTTGCCGACTAAGGGCACATTTTCAGCCACTAATTTATTGTCTAACTTGATCAGATAAGTGGCGCCATCAGCGGAGATTTGCAAGGTATGGAGCTGATCACCGGGCGCAGCGACAGGGCTA
>JBBQBY010000342.1:0-7525 GCA_038318235.1 Caldilineales bacterium | reverse complement strand
GCCAAATTTAAAGAACTGAAAAGCGGTCTGCCACAAGTAGATTGACATCATCAAGGTGGAATCGGCCGGTTTGCCGGTGCCGCCGGTCATGACATGGACTTCGGTAAAAAATTGAAACGCGCCGATCAGGCCAGTAATCACGTTGAACAAAATGACCGGGCTGATCATCGGCAGCGTGACAAACCAGATCTTCTGGGCAGAATTAGCGCCGTCCAATTCGGTCGCCTCAAGCATCTCGCGCGGCACATCTTGCAGTGAGGCCAGATAGATCACGACGGCGCCACCCAGGCTCCAGAGGCTCATCAAAATCAGCGCCGGTTTAGCCCATTCGGGGCTGCCCAGCCAGCCGGGGCCGCGAATGCCGACTAGATCAAGCACAAAGTTGATGATGCCATTACGCGGGTTAAACATCCAGAGCCAGACAATCGCACTGGCGACCACTGGCGTAATGCTGGGCAAAAAGAAGATCGTGCGAAAGGTGGATAAGCCGCGCACCTTCATATTGAGCAGCATCGCCAGCGCAATCCCCACAATGGTTCCGAGTGGCACGGCGAATACGGCATAGTAGGTGCTATTGTAGAGCGAGGTGAGGAACCGTTGATCGCTAAACAGATCGCGATAGTTGTCCAAACCGACCCACTTGGGGGTGTCTAGGATCGGATAGAAGGTGAAGCTATAATAGAGCGAGGCAAAAAAAGGATAGACCCGAAAAGCCACAAAACCAATGATCCAGGGCAAGATAAAGAGCAACCCGGTGAGCAGGGACTTACTTTCCCGCCGCGTCATAGTACGAAAATGAGCCATTGATTTTGCCTTCCACTTGATTAACTTGGATCGGAATGATACAATGACAGTGTGATTAAGCTACAAATTTAAGTAGAGAGCGGAACCCCACCCCAGCCCTCACTGCCATTAAGATGCGTAGGTGCGGTTTGTAACCGCACGTTCTTGGGTAATCTACCCATTGTGCGGTTACAAACCGCACCTACTACTACGATATCGCCCCGTCGTGATCGTACTGCTTTTCTCGACAGCTACACACCCGATGATGAAGGGCATCTACGATGAACTGACCAGTAAATAAAACCCCGCCTCTAAACGCCAAGCTTAGCCCTTCAAACCCGTCAGCGCGATGCCCTCGATAAACATGCGCTGGGCAAAGAAAAAGAGCACGACAATCGGCAACACACTCATACAGGTGGCGGCCATGATCCAGGCGAAATTCATAAAACCGTAGCTGGACTGCATATTGGCAATACCCAACGAAATTGTGTAGAGCGCCTTGTCACTTAGGTAGATCAGCGGCCCAAAATAGTCGTTCCAACTGCCGATAAACTGAAAGAGCGCCACGACCGCCAGGGCTGGGCGCGCCAGCGGCAGAATAATCTGCGTAAAGATTCTAAACTCAGACGCGCCATCCACACGCGCTGCATCCGAAAGTTCTTCGGGCAAGCCCATGAAGAATTGGCGCAGCAAAAAGATAAAAAATGGGCTACCGAGAAAAGTCGGGATCACCAACGGCAAATATGTGTTGATCCAATTAAGTTGGCGAAAGATCAGATAGAGTGGGATAAAGGTGACAAAGCTCGGCAGGATCAACGTGGCAAGCACGATACCAAAGATCCAGTCGCGACCCGGCCAGCGCACCCGGCCAAAACCATAGGCCACCAACGCATTCGAAATCACCGCGCCCAGCACCGAGGGCACCGTCACCAGCATGGTATTGGTCAGATACGCAGCAAAATCTGCCCCGCGAAACGCTTGCAGATAATTATCCCAACGAATCGGGTGCGGAATCCAGATCGGCGGATAGACCGAAAGCTCTTGCGGGTTCTTCAACGAGGTTGAAATCATCCACACCCACGGCAAAATAAAGAAGAGTGAACAGAGTAACAAAACGCCATACTTCAGCACACTGCCCAGGATTCGCCACAAGCGCATGCGCGCGGGCCGTGACCGTTGACTCGAAAATCTCTGCACGGGCACCGCTTCGGTCGGTAAAGATAGTTTGGACGCCATATAACACCAACTTTGAAATTTGTCGTAGGGGCGAGGCATACCTCGCCCCTACGACATCAGACCCTGGTCAATACTAAAAAAAGGGCATGGAAAGCGCTTCCACACCCTCTCCCTTTTGCTCCGTAAATTTTAGCTCTTGCTCTTCGTGCGCCAGTCATCCAACTCTTTTTGGGCTTGCTCTTGCACCAAATCCAGCGCTTCCTGCGCCGTCTTTTGGCCCAGACGCGCTTTTTCCCACTCCGAACCCATCAGCGAGGTGTAGGAATTGCTGGTTGGAATTTTGGGCGGATAGAGATATTGGTCAGAGTGGAACAAGTCTTGCAAGAAGACCTCTTCATAACCAGGGCACGCGCCAATTACGTCGCTCTTGAACTTCGGCCATTGAGTCATCGCCTCCGAGACAGGGCCGTTGACGCAGAGCCAGGTGGTGAACAGCGATGTATAAACATCACGGTTGCCCGTGGCGCCGGTCATCGTGCTGATAATTTCCCAGGTGGCCGCTGGGTCTTTGGAACCCTTGGGAATGATCCAGCCATCACCATAGGTATACATGCCCTTCTTGCTCTGGCCTTCGGGGCCAGGGAACGGCCAGACGGTAAATTCAAAGCCTTCGGGCTTGAAATTGCGCAGCGTGTTAAATTCCCATGGGCCGGTGACATTGGTCGCACGTAGGCCAGAAAGGAACGGATCATTGCCGGCAGAACGCTCACCGCGGCCTTGCAGCGAGGCGTAAAAATCTTGTAATTTCTGTGGGCCAATCCGCTTCCAGCGGGCAGCAAGCCATTCGAGCGCCTTCAAGTTATTCGGGTGATTGGCCGTGAC
The DNA here is from genome assembly GCA_038318235.1 of Caldilineales bacterium. Taxonomy (GTDB): domain Bacteria; phylum Chloroflexota; class Anaerolineae; order Caldilineales; family Caldilineaceae; genus JAPLGZ01. The sequence continues at coordinate 4,684 of JBBQBY010000342.1, read as the reverse complement.
CTTGGTGCCATCGTCCGAGACAAACTGGCCCAGGAAACGCCCCATGACCATTTCCGTCCAGGTGAAGTCACCACCGAGCACATCAATGTTCTCACCCTTCCAGATTGTTAATTTATCATAGACGGCGTCCAGTTCCTCTAAGGTCTTGGGCGGGTTCTTCACATCCACACCCTGTTGGGCGGCAAGCTTGTTGTTGACAAAGACACCCATGCACTGGTTCCACATGCTGGCATAAATATATTTGCCTTCATAGACGCCCAAATCCCAGATGGCTGGATTCATCCACTTTTTAAAAGCTGCTACTTGGTCGGGCTTGCCAACTTCATCCAAGGCAAGGATCGCCTTTTGCGCGGCCAGTTGATAGGCAACGCTAGCGCCAAAGACAATCGCACCGCCGGGTGGCGTCCCCGCCGAAATCGCTGCCAGCAATTTCTGCGTCATGGCTTCTGGCACGACGACATGGTGGGCGACCACTTGCGTCTGCGATTTGTTGTACCCATCCAAAATTTTCTCAATGTTCGTCGCGGCATCTTCTGTCCAGCCAGTCCAGACATCTAGATCTACGGGTCCACTGGCGGGCGCACCGCTATTCACCGCTTGCGGAGCCGCTGTTGGCACACAGGCGGCCAACGCCATTACCCCGGCAACGCCCGCGCCGGCCCGCATAAAAGCTCGGCGCGACAAACGCTTCGGATCCCTTTGGTCTTCCATAGTTTCAATCTCCTTGGTTTGCATTATATAAAGCTATTAGCCAATGATTGGATCACACGATTATTTGAACATAATGATAGTGCGGGAATTCTAACTGAGAAGCTTACCATCAGGTGTAATTCAGAGGTAATTCATCCTTTACCGCAGTGTAGCATGGATTATAGGACATCGTCAAACGACATTTTTGGGTGAGGCCTCACCCCCGCGCCCCATGGGCGCGGCTAATTTCAGAAGAGGGGAGCAAATCAACTGCCTGTCTCCCCCTCTCCTGAACTCTGTCCTTTGATTCAGGAGAGGGGGCTGGGGGTGAGGCATCTCAAGCTTTCTCCGTGCGCAACGTCGTAAACACAAAAATGGTGATCAGCATGTTGACCAAACCCAAGAAGAGCGACAAAGTCGCCGCATAGCCCATGCGCATATCACCGTGGATAAAGGCCGTGCGGTAGAGATAGACACCGGTCGTCAAGGCAGATTCGGCTGGGCCACCGGTCGTGCCGCCAAAGAGCAACATCGATTCTTCGGTGACGCTGACCACGCCGGAGCCCAGCACCAGCACCAAGGTAAAGACGGGTTTGAGCAAAGGTAAGGTAATACTCAAGAATTGCCGCCAACCACTGGCGCCATCGACCCGCGCAGCTTCATAAATTTCACGATTGATATTGTAGATGCCAATCAGGAAAAGCAAGGTCCAACTGCCAAACTTAGACCAAACGGTCGGGATCACCATAGTGTACAATGCCATCTTAGGCGAGCCCAGCCAGTTTGGCGGATTCGCCATCCCAAAATCCTGCAAAAGCACATTCAGGTAACCGAAGCGCACGTCAAACAATTTTACCCAGACCAACATGCCAATCGAAATCGGCAAGATCACCGGCATATAGGCGATCACGCGGTAAACGGCGGCGGTGAACCCATGCGTAATTTGCGAAATTAAGACAGCCGTAAGCAGGGACAGGATTAAGGTGAGGGGCACAAACATCAGGCTAAACTTCACCGCAATCAGAAAGCTCTGCCAGAAGGTTTCATCACTGAACATCTCCATCCAATTGGCGAGCCCATTAAAGCCAGCCCAGCCATGCGTTTGCGGGATCAGCCAGCGATAATCGGAAAAGGCCATAAAAAGACCGCGCAAGATCGGCCAGGCTTGGAAGACAAAATAGAGGAGCACAGCCGGCGCGATAAAGACATAGCCCCACAAATTGCCCCATTTCTCGCGGCGCAGGCCAAGCAGTTCACGCAAAAACTGGGTCGCCACTGCGCCTGTGCCTTGTTCGCGCACCTGATCAACCCGTTCCACTCTCGTCTGTGACATCTACGCTCCTTTGCCATTTTATTATATTCACTACTGGGGAACCCCACCCTAACCCTCCCCTAGGAAAGGGAGGGAACTGATCAGGGACAGACGAAATGATGCGTTCTATCCGACCAACGGTTCCCTCCCTTACCAGGGGAGGGTTAGAGTGGGGTTCCCTCACAATTTCAAGATACCTTCACTCAGGCCACGCACAAACCAGCGCTGCAACAGAATAAACATGAGAATCACCGGCAACATGGCAACGACATACGCCGCCGACTCTGCGCCATAACCGGCGAGGATACTTGACGTAAAATGCGCGCCCCACCCCTGGAGTTTGGTCACTGCGATCGCGACCGTCTCCTGTTCGGGGAAATCCAACATAGTAAGCGTGATCAAATATTCGCCCCACACATAAATGAATTCCCAGATCGCCACCACTGCAATCCCGCCTTTGACGAAGGGCACATCAACATGCCAGAACAGTTGCCAGGTATTGGCGCCGTCAATAATCGCGGCTTCTTCTAATTCGCGCGGCACACCGAGAAAATTCTGGCGCATGACAAAGAGCGCCACACTAATTGCGCTGGGAAAGAGCAGCGTCAGGCCCAGATGCGAGTTGCGCAAATGTAAAAAATCCATCAGTTCATAAAGCGCCATCAAGCCGCCCGCCCTGGGCACAAACATCAGCAGGATCAGCAGGTAGAAGATCAAATCGCGCCCGCGAAATTCCAGCCGGGCAAAGGCAAAACCAGCCATCGTGGCGATAATACACTGGATGATGACCGAACCCAGCGTCACCTTGGCGCTATTCCACAAATTCAACGGCAAACGGCTCATATCTTCGCGCGTCATGATCCACTGATAGTTCGCCAAAGTGGGCGAGCGCGGGATCATGACGGGTGCGGCCATGTAAAGCTCTTCCCGTGTTTTGAACGAAGAAGAGATCGTCCAGACCACCGGCAGCAGACAGAACACACAAATGAGCCACAACCCCAGGTTAACAAACAAGGCATTGGCGTTCAGTTTTTTTTTGAAGGCGCGGGTTAAAACAGACATTGGGCACTTCTTTCTAACGACATATAAAAATGACAAGTGATGCGTGAGATGAAACGCATTATTTCACTCATCACTTATCTAGCCACCCGACACTTTTCCGGAGAGCAGGGTTGAAACCCTGTGCTGACAGGGTAAGAAGTCGCCTCAGCGACTGAGAATTTAGTGCCTGCGGGCACTTCCTGCCCTGTCAGCCGAGCATTTTAATGCGCCCGGCCAAAGTGTCGGGTAGCTAGATCACTTATCATTCATCACGCATCACTTTAAAGCTTCTGCTTCGCAATCTCCGCCTGACTATCCTCTAGAATGTGCTTGGCACACTCTTCGGGGGTCATGGTCGAGCCGGGTTCGACCAATTGCACGATGTATTTGCGATAGTAGGTGTCTTGAATCGAGAAATAGTTATTGAATGGGCGCGCCACCGAGTGGTCCACCTGGTCGCGCATTTCGTTCATCCAGGCATAGGTCTTGAACTGGGGATCGCCGTTAATAATCGTCTTGTAGACTGATTCGTAGACCGGCGTCTTACCGGTTTTGATCACCGCCTTCTGGAAATCGGCATTCTGGGGTCCCATCGTATAGGCGAAATAATCCAGCGCTTCCTGGGCATTGGGCGCCTTGTTGAGCACGGCGACACAGTTGCCCCAGAACGGCGTACCGGCATGCGGTTTGCCATCGCGTGTGGGCACGGGTGAGGTGGTCACCTTGTCGGTGCCAAAGGAGAGTTGGCCCCAAACGCCGCGCGAACTCTGCGCCTGCACCGAAGCCAGTTGGCCGGCATAATAGGCATCCAACCAGCCATCAAAGCCGTGCGGCGGCGTCAATTCGCCGTCGACCATCTTTTTGTAGAACGTCAGCGCTTCAATCGCTTCGGGTGATTCCCACTTCAGGATCATATTGTCGTCAAACGGCTGATCCAGTGAACCATAGATCAGCGAGCCGGTTGAAGCATCGAGGTCTTCGATGAAGGCGCTCGGGATGATCTTCTTTTCGGCACCCCACTTTTTGATCTCCTGGGCCACGGCCAGCCAGGTTTCCCAATCTTTGGGGGCTTCTTTGGCGCCCACCGCGTCGAAATAGTCGGTGCGCCAGTTGAAGCTGATATTCTCGAAACTATAGGGGATGCCATAAAATTTTCCGTCATGCGTCGAGGCGGCGCGCAAGGTGGGCAACATGTCGGTCGTCATATCGACCGCGCCCTTCTCTTTGGACGCGGCGATCAGATCGTCCAGCGGCTGCACCAGACCGGTGAGGATCCAGCGTGGTAAGCTGGATGAGGCTGATGAGGCAATGCCGACGCCGCTCCATTCCACTTTGCCGGCGCTGATCTGGGCCAGCACCTTGGTCTCCCAGCCTTCAAAATCGGTCTGAATCTGGACATTGACTCCAGGATTGGCCTCATTGAACTGGCGCGCCGTGGTGTCAAACGGGATCTCCCCAGTCGCCCAAGACGGCAAAATGATGCGGACTACTTTGCCCTCCGTGGCCGGCGCGCCCGCCCCGGTTGCCCCCGGCACGGGCATTGGTTGGCAAGCCGCCAGTGCGACGCCGGCCAGACCAGTCGCCGTCATCTTTAAGAATGTACGCCGTGTATAATTTGTGGACATGTTGATTCTTCTCCTT
>JBBQBY010000341.1:0-7534 GCA_038318235.1 Caldilineales bacterium | reverse complement strand
ATGGATTTAAAGGCGGTTGATCGCTTGCTAGCGCCCGATCTGGGCACAGGCGCGGTGGTGGACGCTTCGATGCGCCTCATGGTAGCCGATGCGTTGGCCGGCGTTTTCCTGGTCGCCTTTATCGGGGCGCTATTGGCTTTGATTGTCGTCCTCATCTTAACCCCGCGCGAACAGATCGCCCAGCCCCAATCGGCAGAGGGTGCGCCCCAGGATGAGGCCGAAATCGTTCATATGATGAGTCTGGAATAAAATTGTGCTATACTGAAACAATGGCAAAACGAACGAAAAAAGCCGATATGAGCGGCAAGCGCACGATCCATCTATATGCGCAAGCGTGGGCCGAGTTGGTCTCGAAGCGTGTCCAACTTGAGATTGAAGCAGAATTATCGGGCGAATTTCAGATCATTGCCCGTGCAACAGATGTACTCTTGCGCGTCAGAGATAACAGCGGTCAGCAATTTTTAGTCCTGATCGAGCTTCAATTACGCTATGATGCAAACATGCCACGGCGTCTGATCGCTTACGCCGCGCTAGCGCGTGAGAAATATAAACTGGAAGTCTATGTCGCGGTGGTTTATCTACTGGAACCAGCGGCGCAGATTGTCTTGGCCCAGCAATTTCATAGCGAATTTATGGGCCAGACTGCGCACCAAGACTTTGACGTAATTCGCATCTGGGATTTGGCAGCGGCGGATGTGCTGGCGCTTGGCAATCCAGCTTTGTTACCATTTGTGCCTTTGATGCAGGGTGGGGCTACGCTCGAAACCCTACAAACTTGCGTTGAACGGATCCGTCAAGAACCAGAGTCGGAAGAATTAGAGGTATTACTAGCGGCTTTTGCCAGTTTCGTCATCGACACAGAAACTGTAAAAAAAATCTTGAGGTGGAATATGAAAATTTTACATGAATCTCCCCTTTATAAAGAATTGTTTAAAGACTACGAGCAAGGTCTGACCGATGGCATTGCCCGTGGTCGTGAAGAAGGTCGTGAAGAAGGTCGTGAAGAAGGTCGTGATGCTGCGCTTTTCACGCTGCGTCATTTTGTTGCCTATCGTTTTCAGGTTGCCCTCGAGCATTTTGATGCGCAGTTCCAGAAATTAGACTTGGAAGCGATCAAACAACTCACCCAAACCATCCTAGATGTAGCAACCGTAGCCGAGTTTGAAGCAGCGCTGGCACAATTACAACCAAAGCTGTCCACGCCCGCAAATCCCTGAATCGGCAGGATGCAACGATGAGCGACCGGAAAGCTTGGCAAGAAAGCTTGCCCAAGAAGCGCATGGGCGCGGGCGCACTTTTTCTGGATGAACGGAATCGCGTGCTGCTCGTCAATCCTACCTACAAACCGCAATGGGAAATCCCCGGCGGGATTGTCGAGCAAGATGAATCGCCACGTAAGACCTGTAGGCGCGAGATTCAGGAAGAACTCGGCTTGAGCAAGACCTTCGAGCGCTTACGCTCGATTGATTATATACACAGCAATGAAAATCGTACAGAGGCGCTTATGTTCATCTTTTGGGGCGGCGTATTAACAGCGGCAGAAATTGCCTTGATTCGTTTACCTACTGCCGAACTGAGTGAATACCGCTTCGTCACCGTAGCCGAGGCGCTAACCTTGCTATCTCCCACATTGGGGGAGCGGGTGCGCAGAAGTCTGGAAATTTTATCAACCGAAAAAACCCTTTATCTAGAAACATAATCTACGATGAACATTGCCTATCTAACCGATTATCCCCAACATATCCCAACATTGGCAGCCTGGCATCATGCGCAATGGGGTCATCTGAATCCTGGCGCAACCGCAGACGGGCGCGCCGAACGGTTGCGACAACAGATTGTGCGCACCGGCATTCCCACCACGCTGATCGCCGTTGAGGATGACGCGGTGCTTGGTTCGGCCAGTTTGGTCGAAAATGATCTGGACACACATCCGCATCTGATGCCTTTTCTCGCCAGCGTTTATGTTGCGCCCGCGTATCGAAAGCGCGGGATTGCTTCAGCGCTCGTCCAGCGCATCATGGATGAGACAAAACAACTTGGGTTGCCCCTGCTCTATCTGATCACCCCCGACCAGCAACGGCTCTATGGTCGCCTGGGTTGGTCTGAGCTGGAAGAGGTGGCTTACCGGGGCGAGACCGTGACGCTGATGGCCGTGACTTGTGCCACTTCTGCCAACGGTTTGTAATAATGCTTCCCAATAGAGTATAGTACGTAACAACAGTTAAATTTGTCTCCCTCCACCACTTAATCAGGAGTCACCGTCCTCTATGTCCTTGATTACCATCATCGGACGCGGACATGGCGGCACGCGTGCGATGTCGCATACTTTGTCCGCCAGCCAGGTCTTTATGGGCGAACCGCTCAACCAATCGGGCGATCTGTTGCCGCCGCAAGCGATGTACGAAGCCTGTCGCGTGATGGCCAAACACGTGAAATGGTTAGGCGGCTTGCAATGGGATTTCAGCGCGCTGCACACGATGGAAATTCCCGCCGAGTTTACCAATCTGATCCACCGCTACCTAACTACGGTGCTCAATAGCCCCGCCGAACACAAAGGCTGGAAAATCCCCGAAACCACGTTGGTCTTTCCGTGGATTGTGCGCCTGTTTCCCGAGATCAAGTATATTCATTGGGTGCGTAACCCACGCGATAATATTCTCGCCCAACATCTGACCGACGATTTGGCTGACTTTGCGATTGAATATCCGCGCAGCGATGACGAACGTTTATGCCGCGCGATTTCCTGGCAATATCAGTACGAAATTGTCAAAGCGACACCCAAACCCAAGCACTGGCTCATGGTGCGCTTTGAAGATTTTGTGCTCAACCAGGAAGCTACCCTGATGCGTTTAGAGGAATATTTGGGCGTGCCATTGGCGCGCATCCCTGTACGCGCCAATACAGTTGGTCGCCATACTGCGACCGAGGGCGTTAGTTATTACGATTTTCTGGAACCGGGCATGCGTGAATATGGCTATGAAATTCCCAGCGCCAGCACACCGACACCGGCCCAAATCACCGACACACCCAGCAGCACGACAGGAGAAAAATTGACTATGGCGGCGAAAAGCCAAACCACAACCCAGAAAAGTACAGCGGCAAAAAGTACCACCAAACGAGCCACGGCCAGCAAAACGGCGAGCCTGGCGCAACGGCTCCCCAACATTGTGCTCCTGGGCATCGACTCCTTGCGCGCCGACCACATGAGTGGCTACGGCTATCCGCGCCAGACCACGCCACACATCGACCGTTTTGCCACGGGCGGCGCGCTCTTTGAAAATACCTTCAGCGCGCATGTGCCCACCACCAGCGCCTATTCATCCATGCTCACCGGGCGCGATGTTTTTGGCACCCAAGTCGTTGCGCTGCGCCATAAAGGACCATTGCGCCCCGAGGTAAAAACTCTGCCCGAAGTCCTACGGGAGGCCGGCTATGACACGACTTGTGTCGGCTTTAGTGGCAACCCGGCGTCGCGTGGCTTCGACCGCTATCTGAATTTTTCCAACTGGGGTAGTTGGAATGAAGGCCGCAGCCCCAAAGCGCAAAATCTCAACGACGTGGCGATTCCCGAGTTAAATCGTTTGGTCAAGCAGAAACAGCCCTTTTTGCTCTTCTTGCGCCACATGGACCCGCACTCGCCCTATCTGCCACCGGCGCCCTATGAGCGCATGTTCTATCACGGCAACGAGACCGACAAGAAAAACAAGTCGATGGCGCCAGTGATGAGTTTCAAGCCATTCTGTGACTATTTTGCCAGTTGGATGCCACCCGGCATTACCGACCGAAATTATATTGACGCCCAATATGACGGCGCGGTGGCGTATATGGACGCTTGTATTCAGACCATTTTCACGGCGCTAGAGCAGCATGGCATTCTCGACGAGACAATTGTCGTGATCAACGGTGACCACGGCGAGACGCTCTACGAACATGATTGCTGGTATGACCATCACGGCATGTACGACAACGTGTTACATGTGCCGCTGATCATCCGCTATCCGGGTAAAGTGCCCGCTGGCAAGCGCGTCAAAGGTTATAATCAGCACAAAGATTTGATGCCAACCATTCTGGAATTGGCGGGGATCAAGCCCAAGGGCGTGACCTTTGATGGGCGCAGTCTATTGCCGCTGATCAACGGCCAGGTGACCTCGCATGAAAGTGAATTTTACATCACCGAGTGCACGTGGATGCGCAAACATGGCTGGCGCACCCCGCAGTGGAAATTGATGGTTGCGTTGGAACCGGATTTCCACTTCAAGCCGTCAGTGGAACTTTATAACCTGATCGAAGACCCCGAAGAAAACAACAACCTGGCCGAAAGCAATCCCGATGTGGTCGTGGCGTTGCGTGGTCGCATGGAAGCCTGGATCGCCAAACGCATCCAAGAGACCGGTCTCCCCAATCCCATTGATAATCAAGGCGATTGGCACGGTCACGAAGGCGTCGGTGCCTTTAAATCGTCACAACAGGCCTATGACACCATGCACATTGGTGATCCCGCCCAGGCCGCCCGCTTACAGGCAAAATCTAGAGATTAAGGCTTGGCGAAAATCGTGATGAGTGACGAGTAAAAATCACTCGTCACTCATCACGAGACAGAATACGATTGTAAGCCACGCACGGGCATATCCACCAGTCGACGAAAATCCTCATCACAATCGAGCGATAGCCCAAAGCCACCGGCCAACACCGATGGTATATTTTGCATCATCCTGTCGAAGTCCAATCTACAGTTTTTCAGTTACGAGCGAGCATTATAGCAGAGTGAGGTAGGTAGCCTTGTTTGTTCCTTTTGCCCAACCACTGTACAATACAGATATGTATCGTTGGTGAAAGGATGATAGAAAGAAACATATGCGCTATCCAGTCCAAATTGAACAACAGAATGGTCATTACCATGCATCCGTCTTGGCCGTGCCGACCTTGACCCAAACGGCAACGACACGGGCCGAGGTGTTACGCTTGATTCAGGCGGCGCTGCTTGACTATGTAAAGCACACCGAAATCGTCTATGTAGAGATTCCTACACCCGATGCGCCGCCTGCTGGCACTGATCATTGGTTGGCAACCGCTGGTAGCTTTGCCGATGATCCAATGTTGCTGCCTATGCTAGACGAAATTTATGCCGCGCGCGACCATGAGTGAATCGACAGCGACCATCCGCTATGTGCTTGACACTGATATAGTAACTCATCAACAACTTGGGCATCTGCTTGTGGTCTCTAAGCTACGACTGGTCGACCGATCCACTGTAGTCACCACCATTATCACGATGTACGAACAGTTGCGTGGACGGCTGGCAGCAATCAACCGCAAGCAAAGCGATGCGCAATTACAGCTTGCCTTCCGTCAGCTACAAGCGACACAACAGTATTACTGCACGGCGCGAATTTTACCCTTCAACGCGATGGCAACGCAAGTATATCAAAGACTCCTGGCGCAGAAATTACGGATTGGCGCACAAGATTTACAGATCGCCGCCATTGTACTTGCTCATGACGCCGTGTTGGTCACTGCCAATCAACGCCACTTTACACAAGTGCCGGGTCTTCAGATTGAGGATTGGACACGTGAGTAGAATGTTGCCAATGCGGTCAAAATTCGCCTCAACCTCACTTGCAACACTCTCGCGCTCAGCTACACCTGTGTCTCGAATTGATCATGCTGTCGAAATCAATCTGGTTTGACCAATGATTTTGCTTCTTGAACTGAGTAACAGCTATTTACAACCAAATTGCAGATCGCTTTCGCTTGCAAACTATTGTAGCCCTTGAACGAGTATATTCACCAGGCGGCGAAAACTCTCATCACAATCGAGCGGCAGGCCAAAACCACCGGCCACTTCTAAGCTAGCAAAGCCGTGGACGACGCTGCGCAGACCGCGTACGGCGTGCAACGCATCTTCGCCATACAGGCCAAAGGCCGCCACCACCGCTTTGCCAATTTCGACGACGCGATTCTCTGCTGCCTGCAACTCAGCATCGATGGGGGGTTGCGTGCCCGCGGCGCGTAGCCCCGCCATGTAGAGCCCAGGATATTCTTTGATATAGGCACGATAAGTTTGCGCAATTGCCGCCAAGGCATCTGGGCCCGCTTTGCCAATCGCCGCATTCCCCAGGCGCTCCCCCAACTGCTGGGCACTCAACAGGGCCAGTTCGCGCTGGAGGCCGGGCAGTCCCTCAATATGGTTATAGAGTGAAGGCGTCTGAATGCCCAAATGCTCGGCCAGCCGGCTTAACGAAAGCGCGGGCAAGCCTTCGGCATTTACCAAATCGGCCGCGGCCCTCACCACCGTCAGCTTATCTAGTCTAGCCCTACGCGCCATAAGTGCTTACCTTCACTGCACTTGGCGTCTGCAAAAATTCAAGCATCAATGGCCCACTCACAGCAGGCATTTCGACATGCGGGTAGTGCCCAGCATCTTTAATCATGTGATACGTACCCTGCAAGTTGTGCGCAACCCATTGGGCTTCAGCTTCAGGGTCTTTGAAATCTGGGTCTTTGCTGCCCATCAGCACCAATACAGGCGCCTTGACATCTGACAGGCGAGCCTCCGCCGCCGCCTTCGAGGCGAGCAACATGGCTTGGAGTGCCTCTAGGCGACCAGTTTCGCTTAGGTTTGCACGTAACGCCACTTTGTATTGCGCAAAATCGGCCGGTTTTTGCGTCGGATACAAAGTCGCATAATACCATAACCACATCGCCGGCCCCCACGGGCGGCTGAATAGGATCGAATAGAGTAGTTTGCTGGCCCACGAAGGCTTGCCGCGCACAAAGGGACCGATCAGCACCAAACCAGCCACCAGTTCGGGCGCCTCGGCTGCCGCCCAGACGGCCGCACCAGCCGCCATTGATTCACCGATCACAAGCGCAGGGCCAGCATTCAAACTGCGGATCAGCGCGACGATGTCGCTGCCAATCGCCCCCACCGAGTAATCTGCCCAGTGCGTACTCGTTGCGCCGTGACCACGCACATCCAGGCTGATCACACGATGGCCAGCCTGGACCAGTGTTGGCGCCAGGAAACGATATTCGGTGCGCAAGTCGCCCATCGAAGGCACACAGACGATAAGTGGCCCGCTGCCAATATCATCATAAACAAGGGTGCCACCTTGGTGCTCTAGGGAATGTGTATTCATGGTTTGCTCCTTAATTATTCATCCGTCTTGCAAATAACTAATATAATTAGCATTATAACTAATTATATTAGTTTTGTCAAGTCCCCAATTTTAGGATATTGCCGATCTTCCGGGAAGCGGTCAAAACCTGGTTCGTTAACCCTAAATGGCCTGACCGCTTCCCGGAAGCGTTGTTCGTTCCCACCTCAACCCCAAAAGCAAGATTTTTCCTAAAATCGGCAACGCGCCCGCCCCGAAATTAACGATTTGACACTGACCAGAAATCATGATATTTTTACTGACACGTGTCAATAAACCCTGGTTAACTAGCAAGCTCCCTGTATGCCGACAAAACGTCCAACCCAAGCTGATGTTGCCCGTGCCGCCGGTGTCTCGCGTGCGACGGTTTCCTATGT
>JBBQBY010000340.1:0-7552 GCA_038318235.1 Caldilineales bacterium | reverse complement strand
GACCAGGTTTCTTGCTCGAAATGTTTGAGTCGCTCTGGTTTGCCGGTTCCCTGGCGTGGGTCTTGCGCCAGTTCGCGCACGAGATCAAAACATTTCACATAGCATGTGCGGTCATGCTGGCGAAACCAGCCTAGATCGGCTTCGGCTTTGGGTAGAATTAGTACACGCCACTTCATAGCAAATCGGCAAAGATCGCTTCGGGTGGCTTGCCTTGCGTTTGTCCTGGTGCATGATCCTGAAAAGATTGGAGCAATGCGCTTAATGCGGCTTTGTCCTGCAACAAATGGGTAGTCTCTTGATAAGCTTCCCACTCTTCGAGTGAGATCAAGACAGCACTGCCATATTTATGCGTTACGATGACCTGGTCATGGTCGGTTACCACCTGTTTGCACAGTTCAAATAAGCGTTTGCGCGCCTCAGAGATATTCAGGGCTAACATAGTCTTCCTTTTTGGCGAACCTAATCATGCATAGTCTGTGAATTTGTACCATATTATGTACCATTCTAGCCTGCTTGGCAATTTTAGGTCAAAGTAGTTACATATTTTCTACATAACTCCGCGTTATGTTTAGGCTATAATGTGCCGGGGACGGACGAGGCCATCATGTTTGCTCTATTCCCAGATCTATGCCTCGTCTGTCCCCGGCACGTCCGACCAATTTCAGAGTAGACATGATGCAAACGGTGATGATCGTTGACGACGAAGCGCAGATCATTTCGATGATCCGCGCCTATCTGCGCCAAGCTGGCTATCGCGTGGTGGCCGCCGCCGATGGGCGCGAGGCGTTGCTGCTCGCCCGTCAGGAAAAGCCGGATCTCATTTTGCTCGATATTATGATGCCCGAGATGAGCGACCTCGAATTTATGCGCCTATATAAGCAAGAGAGCGAGACACCGATCATTTTGCTGACCGCCAAGGTGGAAGAAGAGGATAAAGTCAGCGGGCTCGATCTGGGCGCTGACGACTATGTGACCAAGCCGTTTGGCATGCGCGAATTGATGGCGCGTGTGCGGGCGGCCTTGCGCCGTGCCGAAAAAGGCGAATCTGCGCTGGGACTGGTCACAATTGGGGACGTCCGCGTGGAGCGCAGCAGTCGTACAGTCTATCTACGAGGGCGCCGTATCGACTTAACCAGAACCGAGTTTGACCTGCTAGACACCCTGATCTCGAATCCTGGCCGGGTCTTCTCACGCGCCAACTTGCTTGATGATTTGCGCAACAGCGTCTACGAAATCAATGATCGGATCATCGATCTGCCCATGAATATGCAGCCGTCGCCCCTCCATGCACTCCTCGAACAAGTGGTCACCGCCTACGCCCCCTATGCCCTCCAAAAAGAGATTCACCTTGCGCTCGAAGCCATCCCCAATCTGCCGGTTGTCCCCGTTGATTCGGATCGAATTCTCCAGGTGTTGAGCAATTTGCTGAGCAATGCGTTGCGCTATACCCCTGCCGGTGGTCGCATTATCGTGTCGGCCAGGTGCGATGCGGAGAATGTCCGCATCGCCGTGTAAGATAGTGGCGCGGGGATTGCGCCTGAAGAACTGGCCGCGATCTTTCATCGCTTCTATCGAGGTGACAAAGCGCGCCATCGCCATGATGGTGGCTCCGGTTTAGGCTTGGCGATGGCGCGCTCGATCATCGAAAGTCATGGTGGCCAGATCTGGGCTGAAAGCCAACCAGGCGAGGGCGCAAAGTTCACCTTTACATTGCCTCTGGCGCAGACCGCCTAATCTTCGCCTCACGCACGGACGGCAAGGATTGAAATCTTCGCCTGATCCACAAAGCACGTTGAAACGCACTGGCTTTCAACATGTTTATGGGTTTTAACGATTTAATGCGGTAGCCGTAGGTGCGGTTTTTAACCGCACCTACGCTATTTATTACCGGTTTATTTTGTTAATGTCCATCATTCACCCTGTTCTCCGCGTCCATAACAGCCTAATTTTCGTCTCACCCGCTCTACATATTTTCTACACAAATTTAGCCTATATTCGTGTGAGTATCGGCTCGTCACCTAAGCTTGGTCGTTTCGTGATCGCAGTTTCCCAGTTTTACGCTGGTCAGCGCTGTCGCTAAACAGTCGAGCTAGGTGATCCGCCAAGCAAACGTCGAAGGTAACTGCTAACCCCACCCTAACCCTCCCCAAACGAGGGAGGGAACCGTCACATGATGCGCGCAGTTCTCGACGCGTCCCGTGACAATTCCTCCCCTGTTTGGGGGAGGTTAGGAGGGGGTGGCTTGGTAGTTACCGTCGAAGAAGCTATAAAAGAAGAAAGTATGGACTATGTTTCGCAAACCACTTTTTTGGGCTATTTTATGTATTCTGCTGATCGGCGGTGGTGCGGCCGCCGGATATTATTACTACACGGGTGGTTTTACCCGCGCCGAAACCCAAACGGCGCAAGAAAACCAAGTGACCACCGCTCCGGTGACTACGGGTGATCTGATCATTCGCGTGGATGGGGTTGGCAATTTGTTGGCCAGCCAAGAACTTGAGTTGGGTTTTGGCACAAGCGGCGTCGTGAAATCGGTTGGCGTGCAACCGGGTGCCCAGGTGAAGGTTGGCACCGTGCTGGCGACATTAGACGACACGACGGCGCGCTACGATGTCGTGGAGGCGGGGGTTACGCTGCGCCAGGCGCAATTGCAATTGGCGAAATTGACCCAACCGACCGCCGCCAGCATCGCCGACGCCAAGGCAACGTTAGCCTCGGCCCAAGCCGATCTGACCAAATTGACCCAGCCGGCGGCCAGTCAAGTAGCGGCGGCCCAAGCCGATCTGCTGAGCGCCCAGCAAGCGTATAGCATCCTCGTCGGCGCGGTCAATCCGAACAAACAAGTCTCACTGCAAGCCGATCTAAAGTCGGCGGAAGTGGCGCTCTCCCAAGCACAATCGGCCTATAACAAGATTTCGTGGCGCGGTGATGTGGGGGCAACGACAGAATCGGCCAACCTTCAGAACGCAACAATTGCCTATGAAAAGTCAAAGGCGGATTATGATTTGACCGCTGAAGGTCCGGCAGCCGATGCGATCTCCGCGGCGCGGGCAAAAATCAGCACCGCGCAAGACACCCTTAGTCAACTCACGCATCCCGATGTCAACACGGTTGAAGCCAGCAAGGCCAAAGTCGCCGCGGCCCAGGCTAGCTTGGATAGCCTGACCAAAGGCGGTGATCCCCAGGATGCTGAACTGGCCCAATTAGCCGTGCAACAAGCCGAAGACAGTCTGCGCGCCAAGATGCTTGACCTCGCCAACACGGTGATCACGTCGCCGATCACGGGCACGGTCACGGCTGCGGATGTGACGATTGGTTTGGGCAAATCGACGCTGATGAATATTTTGGGCTGTTTGGACCGCCTGACCAGCGGTCTGTATATTTTGGATGGCGAAGATGTCAGCCGCCTCGACAAAGTTAAATTAGCTGGCGTCCGCAACCGCAAGATCGGGTTTGTCTTTCAGTCGTTCAATCTGTTGCCGCGCCTGAGCGCCCTCAAAAATGTGCTGTTGCCGATGAAATACAGCGGCTATCAATATCTGCCCGAAGCCGAGCGACGGGCGCGCGCCACGAAGATCCTTGAATCGGTTGGCTTGGGCAATCGGATGAATCATTCACCGAATAAATTGTCGGGCGGGCAGTAACAACGCGTGGCGATTGCACGCGCCCTGATCAACAACCCGTCGATTATTATGGCCGATGAGCCGACCGGTAACCTGGACCAGCCGCGCCAGTGAGGAGATCATGAACATCCTGCACGAACTGCATCGCCAGGGGGCGACGATTGTGATGGTGACGCACGAACCGGAACGCGCCGCGCATGCCGAACGCGTGATCACCGTGCGCGACGGCGAGATCGTCAACGAAGCGCGGAAAGCCAAAGCCCAACCTCAAGGATCCCAACCACAAGGATCCCAACCACAAGGACTAGTGCAACATGCTGAGTGAAGCGCTTCAACAACCGGGTGTTCGTTCACAAAAACGCGCGGAAAGTAAGATCAAAGATTCGCAGGGTATGAGCCTGCTCAACACAATTGCCGAGGCGTGGGAAGGCTTAGTGCTCAACAAACTTCGCTCGTTTCTGACGACGTTGGGGATTATCATCGGTGTGGCGGCTGTGATCATCATGCTGGCCGTGAGTTCGGGCGCCGAAGCCGCCATCGCCGACCAGATCGGCACCCTGGGCGACGGCAACTTTCGTCTGAATGCCAACGGTGACACCCTAACATTCAAGTTAACGACCACGAATGCTCAATTTCGCCAGACGTGGGCGGCGGTTGTCGAGCAGAATCTGGCCGAGTGTGGCGTTCTCTTGATCCGCCAGCATGTACCGGCTTCGTGGTATTTTGGCAGTACGACAGGTCTGCAACACCGTGACTTTGAATTAGGCGGTTTCGGCTGGACCGGCACCGCTGATCCGGGCGGCCAGACCCTCTACGCCTGTAACCAGATTCCACAACCGAGCAACAATTGGCAGGGCCAAAATTACATGGGCTGGTGCAACCAGGAGGCCAGTAATGCCGTGATCTTGGCCAATAACACCTTAAAACGCGAGGATCGCATTGCCGCCTATGACACCGTGCAGAAGCACTTTGCTGAAGATATGGTCTCGATCCCGCTCTTCCAACGCGCCGAGGCTGAAGCCTGGAGCAAACGCCTGGAAGGGCTCAAGGTTGACCCAACCGAGTATGGCACAGCCAGTGCTGCGCAGTGGAAGTTAGCCGATAATGCCGATACGATTGTGATGGGCATGTCGCAAGAGCCAGCCTCGATGTTCAGTTTGGTGGAAAGCGCCGCAGTAGAAGCCCAGATTGCTGAACTGTCGATTGGTATGCTCTATTCCCAGTATAGCTATGATTTCCAACCGGTTTTGCAGGACGGCTTGCCCACCATCGAAAACGGCCAGGCCACCAACGAAATGGTCGATGTCAAAGTGGACGACGCCATCTACAGCGCCGATGGTGAATTGGTGAAGCTGGCCAAGGGGGTCAAATTGATCTCTGAGGGCAAGATTATCACCTATGATGGCACAAGCGCGCTCAAATTGCCACAACTCAAGGTCACCTATAAATTAAAGCCGCATACGTGGAGCGATGGCACCCCAGGCTCGATCGAAGATGTGAAACTATCGGACAAGATCAGTTGTGATCGCAAATCCGGCGCGGTGAGTTTTATTACCTGTGACCAGATCGCCAAGATTGATTACACCGACCATCTGGAATGGACGGTTACCTATGTGCCCGGCGCTCAGCCTGCCACTTATTTCATCACGCCGCAGGGCAATGCACAGCTCTACCCCAGCCAAGAGAAATTAAGCGATGGTCGCTTGCTCAAAGATGTCCCCGCCGAGCAATGGGCTACCTTGCCGGAGATTGCCGAAAAACCATTAAGCTTTGGTCCTTTCATGATCACCGAATGGGTCAAAGGCCAGAGCATGACGTTAGAGGCCAATCCGCATTATGCGGGCGGCGCTGGCGTCAAGAAGATCGTTGTCCAGTTTATTCCTGACACCAACCAGGCCGTCGCTATTTTACGGGCTTGACAAACCGGTTACAGATCAGTACCATAGCAAAATAGCTTGTGGCTCCCGTTTTTAGTCAATCCCCTATTTTGATCGAATTCCTTGCAAGCAGCAACCAGAGGTCCCGTTATGTGCGCACTACGCATCGCCATCGGCTCGATCTTTACTGAATGTAACCAGATGGGCGGCATGCCGATCGACCTTGATTGGTTTGAACGCTACGAATTGCACTATGGCGCGGCGATTTTGGCGTTGAACAGTGGCGTGGTTGGTGGCATGATGCAAGTGCTGCACGAGCGGCATGCCGAGCCGATTGGGTTGCTCTATGCCAGCACCTGTCCCGGTGGCTACCTGACCCATGATTGCTACAACCAACTCAAAACAGATCTGTTACTTCGTCTACACGCGGCATTACCGGTGGATGGTGTGCTGCTGCCGTTGCATGGCGCTGCTGTGGCCGAAGATGTGGGCGACTTGGAAGGTGATCTGATCAAAGCGGTGCGTGAACTTATTGGAACGAATGTACCAATCGTGGCAACGCTTGATCTGCACGCCCATGTTACGCATGACATGGTCCATTTTGCCGATGCCCTGGTGGCTTGGGAAACCTATCCGCACCGCGACGCCTTCACGACCGGCGCACGCGGGGCAAAATTACTGCTTGATACGCTGGAAGGGCGCTGCCGACCGACGATGGTCATGGCCAAAGTGCCCGTGCTCACGGGCGGCATTCATGGCTCCACCGAAGGCGATGATTCCTTTGCCCACCTCATGCGCCAGACTAAAGCCGCAGAAGGCCATAATAACGTCCTCTCCACCAGTCTTTTTCTGGTTCATCCGTATTTGGATCAACCGGATATGGGCAGCGGCGCGCTGGTCATCACCGACAATGATTATGCACAGGCCGAAGCGCTTGCCTGTGAACTGGCCGCCGCTTATTGGGCGCGCCGTTTTGAATTGGAACCAGCGCTTTATACCCCGGCGACAGCGCTTGCGCAAGGTCTACAAATTTCAGGCGGACCGGTAATTTTGGTCGAAACCTCTGATTGCGCGGGGGGTGGCGCAGCGGGCGACAGTGTGGCAACCTTAAAAGCATTGCTAGCTGCCAACATCACGGAAACAGCCTTCGTGCCAGTCGTGGATCCAGCCGCAGCAGCGCAGTGTCACACCGCTGGCTTGGGCGCGCAAGTGACGGTCACGCTGGGGCATCAGCTGGATCCGCGTTGGGGCGAACCGATCACGGTCACCGGCCAAGTGACACACTTGAGCGACGGTCGCTTTCGTTACATCGGCGGCATTTGGGACAATACCGAAGGCAATATGGGCCCTTCCGCCGTACTCACGATTGGCGCGATCCAGGTGTTGGTGACAACCTATTCCACCTATGATTGGATGGATGAGCAATGGCGCAGCGTGCAAATGGATCCGGCGGGCGCTAAGTTTATCGTCGCCAAAAACCCAATGAATTATCGGCAAGCGTATGGCAAGATGGCCAAGGCGATCTTTGTGCTCGATACGCCCGGCCCGACGCCGCCGACCATTCGTCATGTGCAGTATCAGCAATTACAACGGCCTTATTTTCCCGTTGATGAGCAGATCGAAAATTTGGTGCCGTTGATCTTGAAGTAGCTATGCTGTCTGATCTTTTTCGTGATCAGGGTGGCGGTGGCCTATCGCCAATCCCGGTTCACCCAGACAAATTTGTGCATGAACGGAAGGAGTAGTAATGAGTAAAACCCTACAGATCTCTGCGGAGCAACGCTGTCAATTTGATGAAGATGGTTTCTTCCTGTTGGAAGATGCATTGACGCCCGTTGAGATTAGCGAATTGACCACTGTGATCGATGCCTTATATGCCAAATACAGCGTCGAACGCAATTTAGGGCCGCATGATGCCTTTCAATGGCGCAATGTGGTCGCGCTCGATCCGATTTTCCGCCGCTTGATCGACCATCCCAAACTGTTGCCGCTGGTGGTCGATGTGCTCGGTTATAACATTCAACTGCGCACATCGCATTTAGATGTGCGCCC
>JBBQBY010000339.1:0-7557 GCA_038318235.1 Caldilineales bacterium | reverse complement strand
GCAAAAGGCAGCATGATCTCGTTGGCTGATCGTATGGAACTGGCGCTTACGTTGCAACGTTTATGAGGTGCAACCGAATTTTAGAGTTGCAAGATGGCCTGTCGTTCAAATGTTCAATCCACAAAGGAGTTTATTGATGGCGAAGACATTTACCGTTGGACAGATTGCCAAGGCACTGCGTTGCCACGAACGTTCAGCACGCATCCATCTCAGTGAAGTCAATGAGCAGATCGATCAATATGCCGAAAATTTGAGTGAGTTGATCGATATCCCCACGGTCGTCGCCCTCTGCCGACGCTACCGAGAGACTATGGTCGGGCGGCGCTTGATTCCGTTATTGCAGACAGTCTAGCGGACTGATCGTCACAAATTGTTCAAATCGTCATAAGTCGTTCCTATAAAAGAAGCCTGGCCTTTGTAAGCCAGGCTTCTTGTTTTTTGCTGTGAAAACTGTTTCAATGGTCGGAACTTTATAAAACAATTGATGCACACAAGGAGCACTACAATGAAAATTGCCATTATCGGTTCGGGTCATGTGGGCAGCGCCCTCGGTACGCGTTGGGCCACCGCTGGTCATCAGGTTATTTTTGGCAGCCGCGATCCAAAAAGCGCCAAGGTGCAGGCACTGGTGCAGAGCATCGGTGACAATGCGCATGCCGGCCCAATTGAACTAGCCGCGCACACGGCCGATGTCGTTGTATTGGCAACACCGTGGGGTGAAGCAACCTTTGCAGCGATCAAAGCCGCGGGTGATCTTACGGCCAAAATTGTGGTGGACGCCACCAACCCGATCCAGGCCAGTTTTCAAGGCCTTGAACTGGGTGGTACGACATCCGGGGCCGAACAGGTGGCCGAGTGGGCGACCGGTGCGCGCGTAGTAAAAGCGTTTAACGGCACTGGCGCGGGTAATATGCTTGACCCAAACTATGACGGTCAGGCGACTACGCTCTTTATTTGTGGTGATGCGGATGAGGCAAAGCGCATTGTTACCGAATTAGGTAGCGAACTTGGCTTTGATGTAATTGATGTGGGCATGCTGTTTATGGCGCGTACACTGGAACCGCTTGCGCTACTTTGGGTGCGCCTGGCTTACGTGCAAGGCATGGGGCCGAATATTGCTTTCAAATTACTGAAGCGGTAGAGAATGCCTAGTCCAGCACGGCCTAAATACCTAGATTTTGCCCAAAATAAGTGAAAGTAAAGCCGGTAAATAGTGGTCAGTAAGTCAGTCACTGACCACTGCCTCATTGTCTCCCATGTCATCATTGGTCGATTGGCACCGCGCTGTACTAGCCTATTACGCGGCAATTGGGGGCTGGAGAACTCTGAGCCGCTTTGAGATTATGTTACAATAGCAGTGACGTTTCATTGATTACCAAACGATCATCATCAAAATAAAGGAGCGAAACCATGGCCAATGCAGAAGCAGAGTGGAAAGGTACGTTGAAAGAAGGCGCTGGTACGATGAAATTGGGCAGCGGCGCGTATGAAGGGGCGTTCACCTGGGCGTCGCGTTTTGCGGATGGTAAAGGAACGAACCCTGAGGAATTGATCGGCGCGGCCCATGCCGGTTGTTTTTCAATGTTCCTGTCTGCACTGTTGACCAATGCCGGTTTTACCCCCACCCGTATCCACACCACGGCTAAAGTCCACCTGGGGGCTGGTCCGGCCATCGACAAAATCGAACTGAATACAGAAGCCGAAGTACCGGGGATTGACGAAGCAGCTTTCCAAGAGAAGGCGGCTGCAGCCAAGGCTGGTTGTCCCGTTTCTAAGGCGCTTTCTGCTGTGGGTGATATTCAGCTGACTGCGAAGCTGGTCGGTTAAGAATCGTTGATGAGTGATAAGTGATGAGTGAAATTAAATATTCACTCATCACTTATCACTCATCATATTACCCTGCCACACTAAAGTAAAATCAGTTTGAAACCAGGAATTTTGGTGGACCATCTTCCTGGAAGCGGACACGGATGGCCGCGTTTACGTGAAAGTCGCTGTCCGCTTCCAGGAAGATTCTGAACCCTCGTTTTCAAACTAATTTCACTGTAGGCAAGAATTCAGAAAGTAACGAATAAAACGTTGTTCGTTTACTTTCTGAATGCTTTTTTATTACTTTACTTAGTCGGCTAAGCAATTTGACAAGTAAATATCCTGCGATCTATAATAAAGTTAGCTGGCTAAGTAATTGTAGATCGATATATAGCTTAGCCAGCTAACTAAATCTGTTTTATTGAGCCTTACACTGGATAAGCGATCATAAATCATCAAATGTCGACCAAACCAATGGAAGAAACGATCAGCTATTTGTTAGCTCAAGTCTGTAAAGCGCATCGTGCCGCCGCCAACGAAGTGTTAAGTGAAACCGGTTTACATGTTGGCCAAGATTTGATGTTGTACAGCCTTTGGAAGGAATGTGGGCTCACCCAATCTGATCTAGCCAAGCAGCTCTGTGTAGAAGCGCCAACTGTGACAAAGATGTTGCAACGCATGGAGCGCGCCGAACTGATCGAACGGGGTGTGGATACGGAAGATGGCCGTGTCTCGCGTGTCCATATAACCGAAAAAGGCCGTGCCCTCAAAGGTAGGATTGAGCAAGCTTGGCAAAAATTAGAGGCAAAAACCTTGGCCGATTTTACACTAGAAGAGCGTTTGCTGTTGCGCCGTATGCTCATGCAGATGTATGAGAATTTGGCGAATGAGCAGTCCTCGAAAGATGTTTTGTGAGCTCTAAGTGACCCTTCCTTATCCACGACACTAGGGAGCGGTCTGCTGTTGCAATTTCTATTTTTTTATTACAAGGAGTCATACTTTTGTCAGCGAATATTTTAGCGCTAAGCGATCCTAAAGTCGCTCAGACGGAATACCCAATTCATGAGTTGTTGCAGAAGCGCTGGAGCCCGCGCGCCTATGCTGCCCAAGCCGTAGAGCCTGAGAAGTTACGCAGTGTGTTAGAGGCGGCGCGTTGGTCTGCATCGGGTGGGAATTTGCAGCCTTGGGCATTTATCATCGCCACCAAACAGGATCAACCAGAGGCGTTTGCGCGCCTAGTTAGCTGTTTGATGGAGGGCAACGTACCGTGGGCTTCGCAAGCACCCGTCCTGGGTATTGCCGTGGCCAAACTGCTGCGTGATCCTGAGAAGCCCAATCGGCATGCTTTCCACGATGTTGGCCTGGCTTTGCAGAACTTAACCTTTCAGGCGACGGCGTTAGATCTTTATGTGCATCAAATGGGTGGTTTTTCGCATGTTAAAGCTCGCGAGGCTTTTGCGATCCCCGAAGATCATGAAGCTGTGACCATGTTTACGCTTGGCTATCTAGGCGATCCGGCCAGTTTGCCGGAAACCGTGCGTGCTAGAGAATTGGGCCCGCGAATTCGGCGCCCGTTGACCGAGTTTGTGTTCACGGAACATTGGGGTGAGACGTCGCCGCTGGTCAAAAAATAAAGATGACTGTCAGTGCAGTTTCATGCGTTTTAACAAAATAAACCGGTAATTACGTAGGTGCGGTTTTTAACCGCACCTACAAATTCAGTTCGTTCAGGCTGATTAAGGTCTTATGTATGGAGGCAATGATGGCAATTGCTGGCGCTCGTGAACAAATTACCCAAGCGGCGCTGCGCTGGGCTGGCGTAACCACACAGTCACATCGTTTTGGCGGCACCGAGTATCTGCTTGGCACGCGTGAGATCGGCCACATCCATGGTGACTATTTGGTCGACATCCCTTTCCCAAGCAAAGTGCGCAACGAAATTATCGCGGCCAAAGCGGCTGAGCCACATCATCTGTTAAGTGACAGCGGCTGGATCAGCTTTTATATTCGCGAGCCAGCCGACGTTGAACGGGCGATCGCTTTGTTGCAACGTTCCTATAGGATTGCCGAGCAGCAACATCAAAAGCGTACGGTCTTAGAAACATAATCGTTGTGCGCCGATCCTTGCCAATCTGTTAACATTTCGCCGCAGTTGGTGGTCGTTGTGGCGCCTTTGTGGTCTCTGTGTAACCACTTATTTGCGTAACACCTGTTAAACTAAAATCAGGATGCAAAGCGGAGATTTACCCTACCCGCGCCCCTAGTAAGGGAGGGAACCATCGCCCTGTAGACGAACGATCAGTTCCTCCCCTTACCAGGGGAGGCTAGGAGGGGGTAAATCTCCGCTTTGCATATTGAACTCAGTATAGTTAGCCAATGACCAGTAAAAGTTAGGGATATCATGAATTTTAGAACGATGGATCGGCGTTTGTTTACGATCTTGCTTATCGTCTTCGTCAACATTGTTGGCGCAGCCTTGATCCTGCCCATTTTGCCCCTGTTTGCGCAGAGCGAATTTAAGCTTTCGCCAGAGGTGATTACCCTGCTAAACGCCTCTTTCTTCGCGGCGCAATTTATCGCCGGGCCCTATCTTGGCCGCTTGTCGGATCGGTATGGGCGCGTGCCAATTTTGATTATTAGCCAAATTGGCACCGCGATCAGCTTTGTCATGATCGCGTTTGCGCATGGCGCGCCGATGCTGTTTGCGGCCCGCATCTTAGATGGCATTACCGGGGGCAATATTATCGTGGCCCAAGCGTATGTGATTGATATTACGCCGCCTGAAAAGCGCACACAAGCGCTTGGCTCGATCTTTGCTGTATTTGGGTTAGGTTTTATCATTGGCCCGGCGCTGGGCGGGCTGCTCGCCGCGGCTTGGGGCGCGCGTGTCCCCTACTTGATTGCCGCTGGCGTTGCTACCCTGACGTTCATATTAACCTGGTATAGGTTGAACGAATCGGTGACATTAGAGCAACGCGTCAGCAACCGGAGCGCCAACCGCGTGGGTCTCGATTATCGCGCGTTGATGACGAATCGATCCTTAATGTTAGTGTTGCTGATTGCTTTTGTGGGCCAGTTTGCCTTTGCTCTGTTTCAATCAACTTTTGCGCTGTACAGTGCCAGCGTATTGTTCCAGGGCAGAACCTCGCAGCAAGCGAGCTTGGGCGTCGGCTTGCTGCTTGGGACAGTGGGGTTGGGCCAAGTCTTTACGCAGACCTTCTTGTTGCGGCGGGCCTTGGCGCGTTATGGTGAGGTCTGGTTGGTGGTCGTGGGCAATTTGTCGCGTGGGTTGGGCATGTTGGTCTTTGCCTTAATTGCCAACGCTTGGCTGGGGCCGATTGGCGCCGTCTTATTTGCGATGGGCATGGGTTTGTCAATGCCGCCTTTGCAAGCCCTGACAACGCGCGCCGTAACTGACAATTTGCGCGGTGCCGTATTGGGTGTTTTTCAATCGGTCACCTCGCTGGCGATTATTTTAAGCACTGGGATCGCGGGTGTGATCTATGCCTATAATCCACGGTTACCTTATTGGCTAGGGCTGCTGCTCTCGCTGATAGCGATCTTGCCCGCGTTGGTGTTACTCCGGCGTTCACCAATGGTCGCACCCGTGGCGATTGGCGCGCCAGAAGAGACCATCGTGGCTCATCCTTAACCAATGCCGTAAGCGGTTGCCTTACCTTAGGGAGACCAACGATGAAAAAGCTGATCAACGCGGTCGAAGATGTCGTCACAGAGCAGCTTGAAGGCTTGGCGGCCGCTTATCCTGAACTGCGCGTCCATCTCAACCCCCATTACATTGTGCGCGCAGATGCGCCGATCGCCGGGAAGGTGGCCCTGATTTCGGGGGGTGGCAGCGGTCATGAACCGCTGCATGGCGGATTTGTCGGCCTGGGCATGTTGACCGGCGCTTGCCCAGGTGAAATCTTTACCTCACCCACACCGGACCAGATGATCGCCTGCGCCGAAGCAGTGGATGGTGGCGCAGGTCTGCTCTTTCTGGTCAAGAATTATACAGGTGATGTGCTTAACTTTGAGACCGCTGTCGAACTTGTCCACGCGGCCGGCATGCCGGTGCAAACCATCCTGATCGATGACGATGTCGCGGTCAAAGACAGCACCTATACCGCCGGTCGGCGCGGGGTGGGCGCCACGGTAATTGTCGAAAAGGTGATCGGCGCGGCGGCCGAAGCCGGTTATACGCTTGACCAATGCACCGACCTCGCCCGCAAAGTGAGCCAGGCTGGCCGTTCGATTGGCGTGGCGCTTACCTCTTGTATGGTGCCAGCCGCCGGTAAACCCACTTTTGCCCTGCCCGCTGATGAATTGGAATTTGGCATTGGCATTCATGGTGAACCAGGCCAAAAACGGTTGCCTATGACTAGTGCAGATGAAATTACTCGCCTTCTCGCCAATGAAATTCTGGATGATGGCCCGTATACCCGCACCGTACGGGAATGGGACCGCAATGCGGGGGCTTGGATCGAGAAAATCCTGATTGATGAGCCGTTTCAGCCCGGTGATTCGGTGATTGCGTTTGTCAACAGCATGGGCGGCACGCCACTTTCCGAACTTTATATTGTCTATCGCCAACTGGTAGAAATTTGTGCCGCCCGCCAGATTAAAATTGTGCGTAACCTGATCGGTCCCTACGTCACGGCCTTGGAAATGCAAGGTTGTTCGATTACGTTGGTCAAAACGGATGACGAAATTCTGCACTTTTGGGATGCGCCTGTGAAAACGCCAGCCTTGCGTTGGGGAATTTGAGAGGTGATGAGTGAAATCATCCATCATCCATCACTGATCATCAAATTCATCCCACATATTCACTTAATACGATCTATGCCTATTATAAACACACAGATTATCCACTGGCTCGAAACATCAGCCGCTGTTCTCAATGCGAATAAAGCCACTCTCACTGACCTGGATTCGGCGATTGGGGATGCGGACCACGGTGACAATATGGCGCGCGGTTTTAACGCCGTTTTGAGTAAGCTGCCCCCGTTGGCCGATAAAGACATTGGCATGATCCTCAAAACCACTGGCATGACGCTGATGTCCAGCGTGGGTGGGACAAGCGGGCCACTGTATGGCGCTTTCTTTATGCGCGGTGCCATCGCAACAGCGGGGAAAATGGAACTGAACAACGCCGATCTCAGCCAATTGCTCGTGGATGGCAGCAACGGGATCATCCAGCGCGGGCGGGCGGAAGTGGGCGATAAGACCATGATCGATGCGTGGGCGCCCGCGGTGGCTGCGTTGACAACCGCCTTGGCCGCGGGAAAAAATAGCCGTGAAGCCCTGCAACTTTGTGTGGCTGCGGCCGAGCAAGGCATGCGTTCCACGATCCCACTCCAGGCCAAAAAAGGGCGTGCCAGCTATCTGGGTGAACGGAGCATTGGCCATCAAGACCCCGGCGCAACCTCCACCTATTTACTGTTGAAGGCGTTGCTGGATACGCTGTAAGGCGCTAGTTCAATCAACTGGGCGCACTTTGTACCGGTGCGCCTTTGCGTGTTAAGCCATTGTACAAATTTCAGGCAGGTAGTTTTCCATGATCGGCATTGTGATCGTATCGCATAGCGCCAAACTCGCCGAAGGTGTCCGTGAACTGGCTATGCAAATGGTCAGAGAACGTGTGCCCATTGCCGTCGCGGGTGGAATCGAAGACCCGAACGATCCTATCGGCACCGATCCGCTGCGCGTGGCAGCCGCGATCGAAGCGGTCTACAGTCCTGATGGTGTCTT